>JBBRPC010000191.1:0-7639 GCA_038228615.1 Acidimicrobiia bacterium
CGACAGGTGAATTGTTTGCGCCGCTCGGTGCACTCACGCACGCCGGTGCAGTCGCGATTTTTCAAGAACAGATCGAGGGGCTCAAAGCTGGCGGTGCCGATGTGGTCTGGATCGAGACCATGTCGGCAGCCGAGGAACTCATCGCTGCTGGCCAAGCATCGATCAACTGCGCAATGCCATTTGTCGCCACGTGCTCGTTCGATACCGCAGGATGCACGATGATGGGGATGCCGCCTGACACGCTCGCCGCGGTCTTCGACGTGCTAGCGGTCCCGCCGGTTGCTGTCGGAGCCAACTGTGGGGTTGGTGCTTCGGACATACTCGTATCGCTGCTCGCAATGACCGAACGCGACGACACAACCAACTTTGTGACGAAGGGTAACTGTGGCGTACCGCGCTTTGCGGGCGCCGAGATCGTCTATTCCGGAACGCCGGAGCTCATGGGCGCCTACGCACGCCTCGCTGCCGATGGGGGTGCTCGCATTATCGGGGGGTGTTGTGGCACGACGCCTGCTCATCTTGTATCGATGCGTGCCGCGCTCGATACACGTGTTGCAGGCGCACGCCCGACGCGCGACACGATCGTCGACGCGATTGGTCCGCTCGCGAATCAGGTGCCGTCCGGCAACACACCTCCTCGTCAGCGCCGCCGGCGCGCCCACATCTAGTTTGCCCAATCTCATTTTCATTCAGCTTTGACATTTGGAGGACACCCCCGATGGATGCCGCACGGATGCGCTCGTTGTTCGACCTGACCGACCGCGTCGCGATCGTGACAGGAGGGACGCGCGGCATCGGACGAGCGCTCGCCGAGGGACTCACTCTCGCTGGTGCGAAGGTGGTCGTTGCGAGCCGCAA
Source organism: Acidimicrobiia bacterium (assembly GCA_038228615.1). Classification (GTDB taxonomy): domain Bacteria; phylum Actinomycetota; class Acidimicrobiia; order IMCC26256; family PALSA-610; genus F1-120-MAGs023. The sequence continues at coordinate 859 of JBBRPC010000191.1, forward strand.
AGCCGACTCGTGCAATGAGACCCAAGCTGCGTTGCGTTCACTCGGCGGCGACGCCCTCGGGGTACCAACGCACCTCGGAGATCCCGCCGCGATCGAGGCACTCGTCGCCGCCACCGTCGGGCATTTTGGTGGAGTCGACATTGTGATCAACAACGCAGCGAACGCACTCACGCAACCAACAGCGCAGATCACGAGCGACGCGTGGGATAAATCGTTCGCAGTCAACCTGCGAGGTCCAGTGTTGTTAAGCCAAGCCGCGTACCCGCACCTCGTCGCGAGCGATCACGCAGCCATACTCAACGTGATTTCCGTCGGCGCGATTACATGGGCTCCAGGAATGGCCATGTACTCGGCTGGCAAAGCCGCACTGCTGTCATTTACCCGCAACATGGCTGCAGAGTGGTGCAGCTCCGGGATTCGGGTCAACGCACTAGCTCCTGGCACCGTCGATACCGACATGGTCCGTAACAATGGCGACGAGGCGGCAGCGCGCATGGCCGACATCAGCTTCATGAGACGGGCCGCGCAACCCGATGAAATGGTCGGACCGGCGCTGTTACTGGTCTCGGACGCTGGGAGTTTCATCACCGGCCAAATGATCGTGGCGGACGGCGGGTACGCAGTGCCGCGGTAGGGCAGCGCACGATTCGCCAACTCGGAGCAATCGCCTAGATGTCGGGCAGGTCTGGCACCCAGTTGACGCCATTGATATGGCTGCCACCGTCGACGAAGAGCGTGTTGCCTGTGAGATACCGAGCGTCCTCGCTCGCGAGGAATGCGGCAACTGGCGCAATGTCGAGAAGCGGATCCCCGAGGCGACCCATCGGGTTTGCTGCATCAGCTGCAGTTTCGAGCTCAGGGTGCGCGGCAAAGACGCGTCGGGATGCAGCGGTCTTCGCCCCAGGACAGATCGCGTTGACGACGATACCGTGCGGCGCCCATTCGCGCGCCGCTGTGCGCGTCAGCGTGCGGAGCGCCTCTTTCGCGGCGTTGTATTCAAGCGTTCCGACATGAGCGTTGACACCGTTCAATGAACAAAGGTTGATGATGCGGCCGTAGCCTGCCGCCTTCATTGTCGGCATCGCAGCTTGCATCGCCCACAACGGTCCAAAGAATCCGACATCGAAGCCGTGCTGTATGGCTGCATCAGTCTTGTGCTCGACGCGCGCGAGCGTGCCACCGCCCCACGCGTTGTTGACGAGTATGTCGATGCCACCCAACTGAGCGATCGCAGTTTGCACCATCGCGAGCACCGCCGATTTGTCAGCGACATCGACGGTCAGCGCCAGCACCTCACACGACGACGCGCGCCGAATACCGTTGGCAACTGCGACCGCCGCGTCGGCGTGGATATCGCCAACCACGACGCTCGCCCCTTCGGCGGCAAAACGGGTGGCGATCGCTGCGCCGATGCCATCACCCGCGCCGGTCACGACTGCAACCCGTCCTTGGAGTGTGCCCATGGTGTGGTCGTCCTTGCCCGTGCGAAGTCGCGCCGAAGCCCGATCTGGATGGTTGCCTTGGAGGTTGATCCGAACTTAGTGCCGTGCTCGTAGGCTGCGCCGATGCCGTCGCTCGTCGCTCACGGAATCTCTCTCTACTACGAACAGCGCGGGACGGGTCGTCCGTTGCTGTTCTTCAACGGGTCAGGAGCGACACTTGCCGGCAGCGAATTCCTCCTCCAGGTGTTCGCGCAAACATGTGAGGTCACGGCCCACGATCAGCGCGGTCTCGGCCGGACGGACATACCACCTGGCCCGTACACGATGGCTGACTACGCCAACGATGCAGCGGCACTGCTCAGTGTTCTCGGGATCAAGGAGTGCGCGGTGGTCGGAATCAGTTTCGGCGGCATGGTCGCCCAAGAATTCGCCGTGCGGTTCCCGCACGTTGTCACCCGACTGGCGTTGATGTGCACTTCCGCCGGCGGCGACGGTGGGGCCTCATATCCGCTCCACGAATTGGCAGACCTTGCGCCGACCGAACGCGCTGAACTCGGAATGCACCTTCTCGACACGCGTTTTTCCACTGCGTGGCTTGCCGAACATCCGAGCGACCAATTCCTCGTGGACTCGATGGCGAACCGTGCTTCGAACAGCTTGTCATCGGAACAAATGCGAGGCACAGCTGAACAGTTGCGAGCCCGAAGTCGACACGATGTCTTCGACCGACTCCCAGCGATCAACGTACCGACGTTCGTTGCTGGCGGCCGTTACGACGGAATCGCTCCACCGGCGAACTCAGAGGCGATCGCTGCCCAGATCGACGGTGCGACCCTGAGGTTGTATGAGGGCGGCCACGCATTCTTTGCGCAAGACCGCGCGGCGTTTCCCGACATTCTCGATTTCCTCGGCGAATGAGCGGCACGACGTTGCATGTTGTGCTCGTGACACCCCAGATTGCTGGCAACACGGGGGCGGTCATTCGCCTTTGTGCGAATGTCGGTGCGCAACTCCATCTTGTTGAACCGCTCGGGTTCAATTTTGAACACTCGGCGTTACGCCGCGCAGGTCTCGACTATCACGATCTCGTCGACACGACGGTGTGGCCCAGTTGGCAATCGTGCCGAGATGCAATCGGACATCACAATCGGTGGTTCGCGACCACCGGATCAGGACCAACCCAGTACAACGACGTTGGGTACGAACTCGGAGATGTGTTCGTGTTCGGTCGTGAAGCCGATGGATTGCCAGCAGAACTACTCGACCATTTCGACGACGACCACACCGTCTCGATACCGATGCGACCGAATAATCGCAGCATCAACCTCTCCAATGCAGTAGCAATTGTGGCCTTCGAGGCGTGGCGCCAATGCAGTTTTTCTGGCGCGGCACCGACGACTCGTGGTAACTAACTCGGCATGGCTGTCGTACGCATAGCGGTGGATCGGTATATCTCGTCGGAGTTTGCCGCGCTCGAACACGCGAAGCTTTGGCCGGACGTCTGGCAGTTCGCATGCAGCCTCGACGACGTCGCGCAGGTTGGCGACGTCTACGAGCACCGCATTGGCAGTTATTCGGTGATCATCGTGCGCGGTCAGGATGACCGACTACGAGCGTTTCAAAACGTATGTCTGCATCGAGGTTCAGAACTGTGTACCGGACACTCCCAACAACGAACGGAACTGCGCTGCCCATTCCATCGGTGGACATGGAACCTCAGCGGTGAACTGCGCGAGGTTCCATCGCGCACCGACTATGCGATACGCAATGAGGACTTTCCGCTCATCGCGGTTGCGATCGACACCTGGGGTCCGCTGGTGTTCGTCAATATCAATGCGGACGCTGCGCCGTTGGCTGCCTTTCTTGATCCAGTTCCGGCAGATGCGAGCTGGGTTGGCATCGAACGGTTTCGTTGTACCGCGGCGGTCACCATCGCGACTGAGTGCAATTGGAAGACGCTGATCGAAGGCTTTAGCGAGACGTACCACGTGCAAGGGATCCATCGCGAGATGTTGGCAATGTGCGACGACGTATACGGGCCACAAACAGTCTGGGAGCGCCACGGGAAACTCCGTCAGTCGTACGGTGTGGCATCCCCTCGCCTGCAAGACGTTCCAGATGATCACCAAATCTGGTCGGCCTTTGTTGAGGTCATGGGAGCGCGTGTCGGGGTCGATGCAGGCCAACCGGCCGGTTGCGCGCCGAACGCCGACGACGGCAGCAACCTTCGAGCCGCAATCGCGCGGCGTCTACGCGCGCACGGCGAGGCACGCGGCGTCGCGTACGACGGGTTCGATGACGCGCAATTGCTCGACATGCATCAGTACAACTTGTTCCCCAATATCACCGTATTGGTCTTCGCCGACATGATCAACGTTGTGCGGGCCCGTCCCGGCGCGACGCCGGATCAGGCGTATATCGATATGTGGAATTTCTCACCGGCGCCAACAGGAGCATCTGGGCGAGTTCCACCGCTGCATGTCGCACTCAGCGCTGACGACGGCGAAATGATGGGCCTCGTACTCGGCCAAGACATCGCCAACTTCGCCCGCAGTCAACGAGGCCTGCATCAACCCGGCTTGACGCATTTGACGGTCTCAGCATCGCAGGAATGTCGGATCGTCAACTTGCATCGCAACCTCGAGGCCGCGCTCGCTCAACCGTGATCCGGCGCAGGGGTGTTGCCAACTTTGCTCCCCACGCGTATATAGTTGCACGGTTCGTGCAAAACGAGGAGATCATCATGTTGCGGATTCGTTCACTGTCGGTTGTTGCTGTCGGAGCAATCCTGCTCGCCGCGTGTGGCTCGTCCACCAAAACGGCCACGCCTGCTGCAGGCGGAGGAGGCGGTGGGAGCACAACGAGCACCATGGATCCCAGCATGGTGCATGGCACTGCGCATTCGCACGACATGAAGATGCCAGCCGTGCACATCGCCAAGCCGCTGGCGGTGCTCGCCGACGGCACGATCGACCCCACAAAAGTTGATCTGAGCGGCGTCCCGGGCGTCACACCAGCGCAACAGAAGGCCGCGGAAACACTGCTCAAAAAGACCATCAAGGATCTGCCGAAATGGAAGAACTACGACGACGCCATCAAAGATGGTTTCCAGTCGATCCAGGACGGCCTGACCGGTGAAGAACACGTCATTCATTGGGATTGGATCGACGATAAAGATGTGTTCGACCCAACGCATCCTGAGTCGCTTGTGTATCGCGTTCGCCACGATAACGGTGTCGAAACCAAGACCCTTGAGGCCGCGATGTTCTTGCTTCCGAAGCAGTACACCCTCAACAACGCGCCCAACATTGGCGGCGCTTTGATGCAGTACCACATTCACGACAACCTTTGCTTCACCGATTTCCCGCACCCTGTTGTGGCTGGCCTGACCGATGGCGCGGGCCACTGCACCAAGCCGCTCGTCGCGTTCCACCCGAACATCATGGTGCACGTGTGGATTCGACCGAATCCATGCGGTCCATTTGCGGCGTTGCTCGGCATCGGTGCAGGTACAACGGCGTCGGGTCAGCGCAATTGTGATCACAAGCACGGCACGCTGAGCCTGTAACGGTCCGCGACGACCCGGAGAGCCGATAGCCTCGCCGGCAATGCAGACAAGCTCACTTCCACAGTTCGATGGTGCCAACGATCCCGGCGCGTCTTTTCTCGACTTGCTGCGACGGGTGAACCCAGCAGTCAACGCACTTCCCAACGTCGACGCACTCCCGTTCGACGTCGCGCACGCAACGACGATCGTCGCGATCCGTTGCGCGACCGGTGTGGTGATGGCCGGCGATCGGCGCGCAACTGCGGGTGGGGCAATCGCCGGGCGAAGAATGGAAAAGGTTGCTCCAGCCGACGACTGGAGCGGCGTTGCTATTGCAGGCGCGGCAGGGCTCGCCGTTGAGATGGTTCGTCTCTTCCAAACGCAACTGGAACACTACGAAAAGGTCCAAGGCGAGCATCTCAGCCTCGAAGGCAAAGCGAACCAGCTTGCACAGATGGTTCGCGCAAACTTGGCGATGGCGATGCAGGGATTCGTCGTCGTTCCGCTCTTTGCGGGCTTCGATACGCGCCGCGAACGGGGGCGGGTGTTCACGTTTGATGCCACCGGCGGACGATACGAAGAGCTTGATTTCGCCACGAACGGTTCGGGGTCGGTGCATGCGAGAAACTGGATCAAAGCTGCGTGGCGGGAAGACATCAGCGCCGCCGAGGCCGTTGATCTCGCGATCCGGTCGTTGTTCGCGGCCGCAGACGAAGACACGGCTACGGGTGGCCCCGACTTGGTGCGCAGGATCTACCCGACCGTCGCCGTGATCGATGCGAGTGGATACCAAGCCCTCGACGACGCGACCGTGGAAGGACGAGCGCAAGCGCTGCTCAACGGACCTGAACGCGGTGCCAACGCAACGGGAGGCGCGCAATGAGCATGCCGTTCTACGTCTCGCCGGAACAGGTCATGAAGGACCGGGCTGAGTACGCCCGCAAGAACATCGCACGCGGTCGCGATCTCGTCGCGCTCGAGTGCGAAATCGGAGTCGTTGTCGTTGCCGACAACGCATCCCGCACGCTGTCAAAAATCTCAGAGATTTACGACCGCATCGCGTTCGCTGCCGTGGGTAAGTACAACGAGTTTCAAATGTTGAAGGTCGCCGGAGTCCGACACGCCGATATGAAGGGCTACTCGTATTCGCGCGAAGACGTCTCAGCTCGCGAGTTGGCCTACGCCTACGCGCAGACGCTGGGAACCGTGTTCACCCATGAAATGAAGCCATATGAGGTCGAGCTACTCGTCGCCGAAGTGAGCGAAACTCCCGAAGGCAACAACGAGCTGTACCACGTGTTCTACGACGGCGTCGTGATCGACGAACAGAACTTCTCCGTACTCGGAGGCCACGCCGACTCGATCACTGAGATCCTCAAAGAGAAATACGCGCCGGGTCTTGCCCTTGGCGACGCGGTCAAACTCGGTGCGCTCGTGCTCGGAAACGGTGAAGCCGCGCTTGGCACCGAACGGCTTGAAGTCGCCGCGCTCGACCGCAATCGCGGCCGCCGTACCTTCCGGCGCATCAAAGGCGACGAACTCGTCGAGCTCCTCGCGCAATAGCTACCGCGTGACCAATTGCACGAGTGGCGCGCACGCGACGGCGAGCAATGCTGCGGCAACAAGTCGGTAGTACCAACGCGTGGAGTAGCGGAGCCGACGGGAACGTTCTTCTGGTGTTTCATCGAGTACGTCATCGATAGCTGTCACCAACAAGACGTAGCTCGCCTCTTCAAGTTGGTCCTGTGGAACAAATACGCCAACTTCGGCCATTTCTCCCACGGTCAAGAGA
>JBBRPC010000192.1:0-7551 GCA_038228615.1 Acidimicrobiia bacterium
ACGAATCCCGAGATGGCAAAGAAGACCTGCACGCCGATCGTCAAACCGTCGAGCATCGCGCCCACGTCATCGGTCGTCGGGCTCACGACCTGCGTTGGTGCGTATCGCGTTGCCCCAACATGGGTGAAGAACACGCCGAGCGCCGCGGCTGCCCTCAGGCCCTCAATGTGTTGGAAGCGACCGGTTGCGCGCTTCGCATCGCCCGGCGCGGCGGGAATCGCAGCCACATTCACCTGCTAATCGTAACGTCCGACTCGACGGCCTCCGTATGGTTCGCTATCGGCGCCGACGAACGCCCTCCCGCGCGCAACGCTACAAATCATTCGCTGCACGTAGGCTGGCGCCTCAAGCCAGGGACGGAAGAAACCTCAGATGCACACCGCAACCGAACCGCCCCCCGAGCACAAGTCGCGAGCGCCAACTCGGCCCGCAACCCCGGCGTATCTCGGGTCGTTCGTGGCGATGGGCGTCTGCACGATGCTGCTCGGGCCATCACTAGAAACCCTCGGTCGCACCACGCACACTGCGACCGCCAACATCGGGATCTTATTTACAGCATCATCGATCGGCTATCTCCTTGGCGTCGCAGCATCAGGGCAGTGGCTGAACACCCGCAGCGCGCACCCTGCGTTGGTCATGGGCATGGTGACGATGACAGTCGCGGTAACCGCGATACCCATGGCGCACTCCTTGCAGGCCGTGTTCGGTTGCGAAGTACTGCTCGGGTTCGGGATCGGCTGGATAGAAATTCCCGCGAATTCGGCGATCCTTTGGGGTCATGGTGGCGGACGGGCGATCAACGCACTCCATGCGTCGTTTGCGATCGGCGCGGTGTGCGCGCCGATCATCGTCGGGAGATCAATTGCCTGGTCGCATGGTTTGCGGCTCGGATATCTGGTCGCCGGCATCATTGCGTTATGCCCGATATTCGCGCTCCGTAGCGGGCGAGCGCCGGAGAATCCGCATGTCGATCACGGCCGCGGGATTCCTCGCGGCACCCGCCGGCTGACTGCGATTGGCACGACGTTCTTCTTTTTCTACGTGGGGGCAGAGATGAGCTTCGCCGGGTGGATCTACAAATACGTCGCCGATCGTGGAGTTGCGTCCGGGACAACGACGACGGTCTTCGGTGCGGCATTTCTCGGGGCTTTCGCAATCGGACGCATCGGTGGTGTCCCGATTGCACGGCATTTGAGCGCTGCGCGAACGTTGTACATCGATCATCTCGTGTCGGGATTCGCGCTTGCGATCTTGCTCATTGGCGGATCAAATGTCGTCGCGCTCTTCATCGGCACCGCGCTCTTCGGCCTCGGTTTGGCGTCGATGTTCGCATCGATGCTGTCGCTGAGTGAACGACATGTGGCGCCGACGGGAACGGTCACGAGTGTGTATCTCATCGGTTCGAGCGTTGGCACGATGACCATACCGTGGTTCACCGGCCGTCTCTTTGCTCGCTACGGCCCCGGAGCGCTCCCGACAGTTGCGGGCATCGGTATTTGCGCAACGCTGTTCACAGTCGTGGCATTCCAGCGTTCGGCGCAACAACGCGCGAATCGCCTCGGCTGACATGTCACGTTCGACGTCGCGCCGTCGATCACCGTCGCGACACGTTTCCATGTTCGCCGTGATCGTCTTCGTCGCGCTGTCATTGCGACTGACGTATGTACTCGTTGCCAAATCGGGACCATGCAAACTGGTCGTGCACGGCGTTGTGGTTGGCACCTATCACAGCCAATGCACCGGCCCGAATGATCAAGTGAATTACAACTCCACCGCAAATGCACTCGCGCTCGGTCAAGGTTTGTCGTCGCCGATTCCGCCCCACCGACCACTCGCCGAACACCCTCCCGTCACGACGTTCGTCCTGGGCGCCGTGTCATTCGCGTTCGATCACCTTCCATTGTCGAAATTCGCAGATGAGACCATCTTTCCATTGGGCTCGAAATTGCGCACCCATGTGCGAGAACACCGCTTGTTTATGGCGCTGCTGGGAACTGTCAACGTTGCACTGGTCTTTGTCGTTGCGCAACGACTTTGCAACCGCCGGGTGGCGACCATCGCCGGGTGGACTGGCACGTTGTATCCGTTCCTTTGGGTAAACGACGGACTCATCATGAGCGAAACCATTGCGATCTTCGTGGTGCTCCTCTTACTCCTCGCGGTGCAGCTCGAGCTGCGACGACACCACGTTTCGGTTTGCGTGTGGATCGGCATCCTCTGCGGTATCGCCGCATTGACCCGCGCCGAACTTCTGCTGCTCGCGCCGATCTTCGCGTGCATCATTGCGTGGCGGCGCGGAATCGGCGCGCGAGCACAGGTGGCACGCGGTGCCATTGTGCTGGCATTGGCCTCTTGCGTGGTGCTCCCGTGGTCGTTATACAACAGCAGTCGTTTTGCCCGGACTGTCACGATTTCCACGAACGACGGCATTACCCTGGCAGGAGCGAATTGTGCGCCCACATACTCGGGTCATTTCATCGGGCTGTGGAGTCCTGAGCCCCCGTGCACGTTTACCAACCGGGAACTTGCGAGCTTCGGTGCGGTCGACAGTTCGGTGATCGCGGCGCAGTATCGACATCGCGGCATCGAGTACATGCGCTCGCACCTCACGAAACTTCCGGTCGTGGTCGCAGCCCGCGTCGGTCGGCTCTGGAACGTGTTCCGCCCGCTCGATATGGTCGACTACAACGTGGGCGAAAGTCGCGAACGTTGGGTAACAACACTCGGACTTATCAGCTACTTCGCAATGCTCCCGTTCGCGCTCTTGGGCGCAGCGTCGATGTGGCGCGCCAAGATGCGACGTCAATGCGCCGCGTTGCTCGCACCGGTCTTTGTCGTGACGCTGAGCGCAGCCGCGCTCGTAGGACAAACCCGATTGCGCGCACCAGCTGAGCCAGTCTTCGTGATCCTTACCGCAGTCGGAGTTGTCGAGGCAGAGCGCGCTATTGCCAGGCGGCGAGTATCGCGTCAGTCGAGCTGATCGTTGCGAGCAGCCCAAGGGAATTATTGAGCACCGCTTCGCCGTACTCAGCCGGTACACCAGCAACAGCATCGCGGGGCAACACGATTTGGTATCCGAGGTTGACAGCATCAAGTGTGAGGTTGAACATGCCAATGTTCAACGACACGCCAACACCGATGATTGTTGTCACCGCGCCGTTGCGCAACATCGGGTCGAGTTGTGTGCCGGTCATCGGTCCCAGCCCATGGTGGCGTGCGAGCACGACGTCTCGAGGGTCGACGCCAATCTCATCGGGGACCGCGACTGCATGACTTCCCGGAACGAGCTGCACCGGCGCCTTGTCGACCCCCATGAACAACCGCGCGTTCCGATTCGCGCCAGTGCGATCAGCGCGCGTTTCTGCAACGCAGTGATATACGGGTACGCCAAGCTCGCGCGCTCGGCGAGCGAGGCGCGCGCAGTTCGCTACGAGGTCGACCGCGCGTGCCGACGCGGCAAGTTGTGGGAGCACCGAGGGTTCACCGACGACACCATTTTGCACTTCTTGTAGTACGAGGGCCGTGAACCGCGGCGCGATCAATGTCGCAAGATCGAGCGCCACTATTCCTCCACGAACGTGCTGGCGATGCCGGTGCGCAGCGGGTCTTTGAGAATCTTGCCCGAAGCGTTGCGTGGCAAAGCCTCATTGCGGAATTCCCAGTGCGTCGGAACTTTGAAATACGCCAAGGCAGCACCGACCCATGCCTCAAGTTCGGCCTGATCAAGTTGACCCCCTAGGCGTGGAACGACGACAGCCTTCACCGCTTGGCCGAACTCCGAGTCGTCGACGCCGATTACCGCACACTCCGACACGTCTGGATGATCCTCAATGCGCTTTTCGATTTCGACCGGGTAGATATTCTCGCCGCCGCGCAAGATCAGGTCGCGTTTGCGAGACGAGAGGTAGAGGCGTCCCCCCTCGAACCGTCCGATATCGCCTGTGCGCAGCCAACGACCGCGGCGGATGCTGTCGGTCGTCGCGTCTGGGCGGCGCCAGTATTCCAACATCACGCCTGCGCTTCGGATCAGAACTTCGCCCTCTTCGCCGACCGGAAGCGCTGGTCCATCGATATCGTCAGGATCGCGGATTTCAACTTGTACTCCGGCGAGCGGACGTCCGCACGACATTGGGAAGTCGATAAGTTCCTGACCGAAATTGGTGACGGCCCATGCTGTGCATTCCGTGAGGCCGTAACCGAGGCCCATGCTCGCCGCTGCACTCGGAAACACCTCTCGTGTACGCGCCTGGAGGGAGGGCGAAATCGGTGATCCGCCTCCGCCAACCGTACGGATGGCGCTCAGATCGAAATGTTTGACATCTGGGTGATTCACGAACCGATGCAACACTGTTTCGGTGATCGACCAACCAGTACAGCGCTCTGATTCAAGCACTTTCGCGGCGGCGACAACATCGAATCTCCCTTGCCACCACACCGACTTCGTACCCGTCGCGAGATATGCCACGATGCCAGTGTGCAGCCCTGAGACATGAAACATCGGACTGGTGCAGAACTGCACCGACGACGTCGCATCGGCCGGCGGCGGGTTGAGCATCATCGATCGCGCGCCGTGCCAATAGATCATCGATAACAGCCAACCGACGTTGCCGTGTGTGTGCACCGCACCTTTAGGAAAGCCAGTGGTTCCGCTCGTGTACAAGATGATGCACGGATCATCTTGTGCGATCACAACATCGGGAAGCGGCGCGTCAACGTCGTAGCGCTCAAGCCCGGCGAAGTCGTCTTCCATCACGATCGTCGGGACGTCGAGATCGCGTCCGTCGAGCCGATCGAGCCGCTTGCGGTCGGCAACCAGCAGCTTCGGTTCGCAATCAGCGAGCCCCTGTTCGATTTCGATGCCGCTCCACCATCCGTTGAGACCTACTGCGATTGCGCCGAGACTCGTCGCTGCCCAAAAACTGATAATCCATTCCGGCGTATTCGCGGCAAGGATCGCGACTCGATCGCCTTTGCCGACGCCATAGCGTTCTGCAAACGCCTTCGCGACCGAGGCGACCAGGCGCTCGTGTTGGGCGAACGTGATGCGTCGAGTGGTCACGCCATCGGTGGCGACGACGTACTCCTTTTCGCCAAATTTGACTGAGTCGACCAGCAGATCGCGCAGCGTTGCCGTGCGTTGTTTCGGCACCTGCAAGGTCTCGCCGAGGAAGAGTTCGTCGACCAGTTCGAACGGGCTGCCTGCGCGCAACAATTGCGCTTCGATCGCAACCAGTTTCTCAGGCACGCCAACCATTTCCATCAGCGAGCAACCCTAGCGGCGGCTCGCACGATTGACGCAGTGCTCACTCCGCGGGCTTGGACGCCGTGAGCATGTCGCGCTGCCAGTCGCGTCGCATCGCACCGTCGATGCCGAGCGCGTCGCGCAACCAAGCATCGATTGAGCCGTATTCGTGCACCGCGGTCTCGTATCCGGCCATCAAATAGCTTGGTTCGGCACAGAGCATCGCTTCCAACACCGTCGTATCAATGCCTCGTGACTTGGCCTGGACAATGATCGCTTCGTGGCGATCAGCTAACGCCGCGTTGGTGCGCGTGTAGTCGTCGATGACATCATCGGTATCAATCTCCAGCGCCCACAGCAGCGTGGCGATAGCAAATCCGGTGCGATCTTTCCCGGCGGTGCAGTGAACGACCACCGGCCAGTTCTGCGGATCGGTCAGAAGACTGAGCACGTCCGCGAACACCGTTCGGTGCGTCGTCGCGAACGCGATATTGCCCGCAATCAACATCGAGGCGCCGAGACCTTCGGTTTCTCCCGATTCGATCCGCTCGAGGATCGACAGCGGCGCGGCCGACACATCGTGCACCGCGACATGATGCGTGACGACATCGTCGGGAAGTTGATTCGGCCGCTGCACAACTTCGCCCGAACTGCGAAGGTCGATGACGGTCTTGATCCCGAGCGCACGCATCCGAGACAAATCGGCACTGTCCAGCGCATCCAAAACTCCGCTGCGATACACAATTCCCGGCCGCAACTCGCGTCCGTCGGCGGTTCGCACCCCGTGCACATCACGGAAATTCGGGGCGTGTTGCAATAGCCGCTGGCGTGCCACTGCAGTCAACGACTCGTGTTCACCCATAGCCCGTAGCACCAGCCACCAGCTCGCCAGGCCGTGCTCGCAGACACCATCAATCGCAACCCAGCATTCATCCGGACATTGACAGACATCGTCGCCAAACCATTCCTCCAATGCGTCGCGCGTCGGCTCGGCCCAACCGCTATGTGCTTCAAACCACGCATGGGTGCGACGAATGGCAACCACTGTCGCATCCGGTCTCGTCGCCGGGTTCGCACGATCGTTTGACGGTTCGCGCGATTCGGTCATGGCACGAGACGTGGCGCAAGCAGGTGAATCTGTTCAGCGATTTCTTGCGCGGTGGACACGAACACGTCGGCGTCGCCACCCGCCGGATCGATGACGTCCTCCCAATCGGCATCAAGCTCCACGGAATCCAGCTGCAGCGAACGAACCCGTTCAGCGAACGACACGCCACCCGCAGGAGCAAGGTCGCGTGCAAGGCGTTTCAACGTCCCAGTGACGGTCGCGGCCCGTGGGTGCACTCGACGCATCCACCGAACGTGTTCCACAGCTGCACCAATCACAAGATCGGCCCGATCAAGTTCCTCGTCGGTGGCTTGGCGGCTTCGGTGGTGCGGAACTTCGAGGCCGAGGCTCTTGATCGCGTCGGCCGTACGCCAGCTCATTGGCAAGCCTTCGATCACATGCGTTCCCGAGGTGGTGAGGTTGAGGTGGGGTACATGTTCGGCGAGCAATACGCCAGCCATGACTGAACGCGCGGCGTTCCCAGTGCAAAGCGACACCACATGTAATCCGGTCACAGGCCGGGGAGGTTACGGCACAGGGAGATTACGGTACGGCGTCACAACCTTCGGAGGGCTGCATGGAGCACGAGGTCATCGTCGAGATTCCCAAGGGATCCCGCAACAAGTACGAAATGGATCACGACACCGGCGAGATATGGCTCGACCGGATGTTGTTCACCGCGATGCAATACCCCACCGACTACGGGTTCTTTCCCCATACCTTGGCTGAAGACGGCGATCCGCTCGACGCGCTGGTGTTGCTCCAAGATTCGACATTTCCCGGATGTCACATCCAAGTCCGGCCGGTCGCGGTGTTCTGGATGACAGACGAAAAGGGTCCTGACGCCAAGATTTTGTGCGTTCCGTCTCACGATCCGCGATGGACAGACACCCAAGACATCAACGATGTCCCTGAGCATCTCCTGCACGAAATCGGTCACTTCTTTGATGCCTACAAACACCTCGAACCTGGCAAGAGCTCCGAAACTCGCGGCTGGGAGGGTGCCGCGGCAGCCGAACAAGCAATCGCCGACGCCCGCGCCGCGTATCCGGAGGCACCGTGAACGTTCCTCGGATGTCGCCACCGCCCGGTACTCGAACTGTGGGCGCGAACTGCCACGATGAGCAGCTATGACTTCGACACTGATCTTGTTGCGCCACGGCCAAAGCGAATGGAACCAACTGAATCTGTTCACCGGATG
>JBBRPC010000193.1:0-7482 GCA_038228615.1 Acidimicrobiia bacterium
CGGCTGCCCGTGCAACGTCGCCGACGGCAACGCCTAGTTCGCCTCCGCCTCCGGTCCAACCGGTGTTGTCGCCTCCGTTGCCGCCAGCCCCGCCGCGCCCGCCTGCGGTGTTGCGCTCCGAAAGCGGCAAGGTCATTCCGCCCCCTCCCGGCCTCGGTGGTCGGCGTCTCCCGCCGCCTCCGCGCGGTCCTGGTCAACGCAGTAGCGGACCTGGTGGCGCCGGTGGTGCGCGAACCACAGGTGGCCCAAGTCAGCGGCCCGGCGGCTTCCAAGGCGGCGGTGGCGGTAACCGTCCTGGCGGCGGTGGTGGCGGCGGCTTCCAAGGTGGCGGTGGCGGCGGCAATCGTCCAGGTGGCGGCGGTCCCGGTGGCGGCGGCGGTCCTGGTGGTGGCGGTGGCTTCCAAGGTGGTGGCGGTCGTCCCGGTGGTGGTGGTGGCGGTCGTGGCGGTCCTGGTGGCAGTCAACGACGCCCATCCCGACGCAAGAAGCGGCGTCGCGATTTCGACGAGAGCGAGTTGCAGCAGAGTCTGTCGCTCACTCCCGAAAACACGCCCGTTCCCGAAGGCGAAATTGTGGTGCCGCGCGGCATCACGATCCAAGACTTTGCACCGAAGCTGAACCGGCGGCCAGCCGATCTCGTCAAATTGCTCTTTGATGTGGGCGAAATGATTACCTCGACGGCTTCATTGGCCGACGAGATGATCGAACTCATCGCTGAGTCGCTCGGCGCGCAAGTGCTCGTCGTTGAGCCCGGTAGCGAAGAAGAGATCGAACTGATTGCGCTGCTCACCGCCGACTACGACGACGATGAAGACGAGAGTCTGCTCGTGCCGCGCCCACCGATCATCACGGTCATGGGCCATGTCGATCACGGGAAAACCACGCTCCTCGACGCGATCCGCCAAGCGGATGTCGCTGGAGGCGAAGCAGGCGGTATCACCCAACACATCGGTGCGTACCAAGTGCACCGCAACGGGCGTGTCATCACCTTCATCGATACGCCGGGTCACGAAGCGTTCACGGCGATGCGCCGCCGCGGCGCTGAAGTCACCGACATCGCGGTGCTCGTCGCCGCGGCCGATGATGGCATCATGCCGCAGACGATCGAGGCGATTAATCACGCCAGGGCAGCCGACGTTCCGATCGTCGTCGCGGTCACGAAAGTGGATCGTGAAGACGCCGACCCGACGCGAGTGCGTGCGCAGTTGACCGAGCATGAACTCGTTACCGAGGAATATGGCGGCGATATCACGGTCGTCGATGTTGCGGCGAAAGTCGGCCAAGGCATCGATGAACTGCTCGAAGCGTTGCTCAACATCGCCGACTACACCGATTTGACTGAAGATCTCGTGGCGAATCCCGACAAGCCGGCACGCGCGGCAGTACTCGAATCGCATCTCGATGCGGGCCGCGGTCCAGTGGCGACCGCGTTGGTGATGGAAGGTACGTTGCGCGTCGGCGACACGATCGTTGCCGGACCTGCATGGGGACGCGTCCGCGCCATGTTCGATGAACACGGCGCTCCGGTCACCGAAGCTGGGCCGTCACGCCCGGTTGAGGTGTTAGGTCTCGACGATGTCCCAATGGCCGGTGACGAACTGCGGGCTGCGCCGAGCGACAGAGTTGCTCGTACCGTCGCCGAAGCGCGTGCACGCCGCCGGCGGACAGCCGGTCTCGTGCACCGCGAAGTTCTCGGTGGCGGCGCCCGTCTTGAAGACATCTTCGCGATGGTCCAACGCGGCGAGGTCGCAACACTGAACCTCATTCTGAAAGCCGATGTGCAAGGTTCCCTCGAAGCGGTCACCGACGCTTTGCGCAAGGTCGACCAAACGCACGACGAAGTCCGCTTGTCGTTCGTGCATCGAGGAGTGGGCGGAATCACCGAAAGCGATGTTTCGCTTGCCGCGATTTCGAACGCAACGGTGATCGGGTTCAACGTTCGACCCGATCGCAAAGCCCGCGAGCTTGCCGAACATGAAGGCGTCGAAATGCGCCTCTATGAAGTTATCTACGGCGTACTTGAAGATGTCAACAAGGCGCTCGTTGGCATGCTCAAGCCGGAGTTCGAAGAAATTGTGACTGGTGAAGCCGAAGTGCGCGACATTTTCCGAGTGCCTCGCGTTGGTGCGATCGCCGGTTGCTACGTGCAGAGCGGTGTCATCACGCGCGGATCCAAGGTTCGGTTCTTGCGCGAAGGCACCGTCATCTGGAACGGTTCGATCTCGTCGCTCAAACGCTTCAAAGAAGATGCGCGCGAGGTGCGTGACGGCTTCGAGTGCGGTATCGGTCTCGACAATTACCAGGACCTGAAACCCGGTGATGTGATCGAAACGTACGAAGAACGTGAGATTGCCAGGATCTAGCTCGATCTCCTCGGCGGAATTGTTGCGCCGAGGAGGAGCAAGATGGTCCCAAGGATTGCGGCGTCGGCGCCTATTCCTAGGCGGTTCCAGTGCAGTCGAAAACCGATCGCTCCCACCGCAAGGCTGGTTGCGATGAGAGCGAGCGCGGCGACTGCGCGACCGCTTCTGGCGTGCGGTGCACCGAACCCCACAACGAGCCATGCCAACGCGCCCGTCGCTGGCACGAGATACCACACGATCGTGAGCAGCGCGACCTGCCAACCGCCGAATTGCGTTCTCTGAGCAATGCGTGCGATCGCGTCGATGAGATCGTGACCTCGCAACGCCGCGCCAGGACCCCGACGCACCCAGTGCAGAAATGCTGCACTGAGCAATGCCAGGGCCCCCGATGCGAAGCACAGATCTGGTGCGCCGAAGGGCCGTTCGGTCACGGGTGAGTGGAACTCGCAACCGAGGTGGCCGTTGAACGGTTGGACCCGTTGTTCGTTGCGGCGCCGGTGCTGCTGCAGACCTCGGTGTTGCCGCGACGGGTGCACACCTCCGGGCTCGGACCGCCCGAGGATGTCCCAAACCCAGTGCCGGTCGGGGCAGGCGGTGCGTCGCTCGCTCGCCACACGGTGACGCTGAGGTTCGCAACGTTGGCGCTGCCGGCGACGCTTGCGTAGATCCCGCCACGAATTACCACCGAGTACTCGATATTGGGTTGCAGGTCATAGGTGGGCTCCGAAGCCGTTGCGTCGAACGTTTGCGACACGGGCTGGCCATCGGGACCAACAATGTCGGGGTATAGGTAGTCGGGCGTTGTGCGCAACACCACATGTTCAAGTTTGTCGACGTTGAGTGTGTAGCGGCGGGTATTGGAGCCCTTCGTAATGTCGACTGCATGGTTGAGCGTCATCGCACCGGAAGTTGTGATTTCCAGCGGTTGGTTGAAGAGTGCCGCTATCGCGTTGTGGTCGAGGTGTTGAATCCATGAATCGAAGCCGTCGAGCACCGTACCCATCGGACTCAAATACCAGCGACCGCTGCGTTCGGTTGCGTGCAACGCAGTGCGGTTGCCGATGCCGTCGGCGGATGCCGCTTCAATTCCCAAGGGAGCACGCGCGATGAAGATGCCGATCAGCGGAACAAACTCGTCTGGTGATGCCGTGCACCCTCCAAAAAGAATCGCACTGTCAGACGATCGGCCGGCTTTGATGCAGTTGTCGGCGAGGCCCCATTTCTCACCGCTATCGGTGGTGCCTCCACCCGACACGAACACATCTGCCTCGGTACCGTGGACATCTGCGGTGGCGTTGATGTCGGCGATCGAGAACGTGCCGTGAACATTGTCGTTCATGAGCTTGGTGAACGCGGCCCGGTAGTCGTACATCGGAAACTCGTTTGGTTCCACAAGCGCGGCGACCTTTGTCCAGTCGCGTGCGGATGCGGCGCGCACGAGCTCCGTCGCGGCGGCTTGCGGCGAATCGGCACCGAGCGTGGCGGCATTGGCCGAACCGAAATCTGCCGCTGGTAGTTGTTGTGAAAGGCGCGCGTATTCCAAGCCGGTGTACGCGGGGCTGACATACCAACCGTCACCATCTTTGACGACCATGAGGAACGGATCAACATCGGCGATGTGAATGTCGGCGATATCAACTTCTCCAGAGGTGTTGTGCCCGTGTGACGCTTTGGCAAGCATCCGGCCGAAGTCGGCGGAGTTGGTCTTGGCATGGATCTGGCCGGCGATCGTGACCTTTGCGAAACCGTTGCCCACGGTTTGGACCGCGGTCTTCAGGTTTTGAACATCAAGCTGCAAGCCTGCGAGCGGTTTGCTTGCCGTCTTGACGAGTTCTTCATCGGCGGCTTTGCGCTGAGCCGCGTCGACGGTGCCGTGCAAGGTGCGTACTTCGGCCGGCGCCATAATGTCGACGGCGGCGAGGAGGTCTTCGTGATTGATGGCATCCGCGAGCTGCGCGACGGCACCGGCAGGTGTGTCGGCACCACCACCGTTGCCCTGGATCGCCAGTGTCGCGAAGCCGCCCACGCCGAGCAAGGCCGCGAGTCCGAGTGCACCGAAACCTCGACGGGTACGTGCGGTCTTGGTGCGGGGACCGCGTGGTGTGAGTTCGATCGCTGGCACGATGGCGTCGTCGGACGTCGCAGCGACGCCCGCCGACGCGATTGTTGCGACGTGTGCTGGGGTTTGCGCCGCGGCCTTCGCCGCGTTGAGCACCGCATCCGCACCGCGTTCGTTGCCGCGCATTGTGAGATGATTCCAAAGATCGTTGTTGTCGTTCATCGTCCTGACTCCATTTCGATCGAACTCCGAAGCACCTTGCGGGCACGTGAGAGCGCCATCCGGGCGGCCGGTGCGGCCATACCTGCAATGCTTGCGGCATCGGCGGTTGGGAAACCTTCAACATCAACGAGGTAGAGCAACGCACGATCTCTGGCGTCGAGTCGCATGAGATCAGCGAGTGCGCTGGGATACGCATCGGTTGCGCTCAGCTCGTGATCGAGGCGATGTTGTGCTCGATCGGCGCGTCGGGAGCGCCGGCGTTCGTTGGATGCGAGATTGACGATGCTGCGACGAAGGTAGGCGCCCACATCGCTGACCTCGCGACGGTCATTGCTGAGAAAACGGGTGAACACCTCTTGGACGAGATCGTCGGGTTCCACCGTGCGGCGCCCCACAACCGCAGCGAACCGTCGCAATGGCTGATAGAGGTCGTGAAGCTGTTGTAGGAGTTCGTCGTCCCACTGTGGCACTTCGCGCATGGTGCTAGCTCCCATGTTTCGGCTCATACCCCAATCGACACCGCAGGAGTCCACTTTGCAACAAACATTGCTTTTCATCAGGCCTGCGTCACGAAATCGTGACGCAGGCCTGAAGAAAACTGATGGGTGGGGGAGGGTAAATGTGGCGAGTTAGTCGGGAAGCGCGACTTCCAGTGCCGGGTGCGCCGTGCCTTCCGTTTGTGTGCCGACTGCACGACATACACCACTTGTGCAGTCGACGCCTTGGAGGCTTGCGCTCGTCGCTCCAGCGATCGAAAGCGTTCGCACGGTCCATGTTGTGCCGTCCCAATCCGCGACGACTGGCGTTGAGATGTTCCCAGGATCCACCTGCACGCCAACTGCGACGCAGCGCGTTGACGTTGCGCACGATACGTCGAGGAGCTGATCGCCAGCTCCGGCTGGAACGCTTGCTACGTGCCATCCAGATGAGTCGAGCACGATGCTGTACGCAACGAAGCCTCCTGGCCCGCTCGCCGTTCCGACAGCGACACAACGTGACGACGAGGTACAGCTCACTCCTGTGAGGTCGATCGCAAAGTACGCAGGATCAACCGCAGGTAGGCGGACGGGAGTCCAGCTCGAACCGTTCGAAATCTCGATTCGAGGTTTCTCGATCGGACTATTGGGTGGAGTCGTGGCGCCGACCGCCACGCACATTGTGGTGCCAACACACGACACGTGCGACATGAACATTTCGCCGCGTCGATGCCCTGCAGGGGTACTTCGCCAAGCGGCTCCATCCCACCGCATCACGAGAAAGTGGTTGCTCCCGCCGCGATAGAACCACGAGCCGATCGCGGTGCAGTTCGTGGTGCTGAGACACGCGACGCTCGACGGTGACGCACCGACGATGCGTTTGGGTGTCGCCACCGACGACCACGACGACCCGTTCCATGTGGCCGCGATCGTCGCTACGTCGGGGCCGCTCGCGTTGAACGAACCAACAGCCATGCACCACGACGCCGATACGCACGACACGCTGCTGTACACCGCGGAGATTCCTCCTGGGCTTGGTATTGCAATGTCGGTCCAGGACGCACCGTCGAACACCCTCGAAATCGGATGAGTGATTGCGGTTGCATCTGTCGCCCCGCCGACTGCCATGCACCAATTCGAAGTTGGACACGAAAGGTCAGTCAACAGCTCGGACGGGGTGAGTGCCCGGGCGGGGAGTGGCGTGGCAAATAGGGCTGCAGCAGCAGCAACAATTGCAACGACTGTTGTGGAGGTACGCATGTGGACCATCGTGGGATGAGCTCCTGATTCCGCCAGCGGTGGCGAGGTGGCGATGCTCCGACGGTAGTCACCGACTCGCCTGTGGTCAACATGGCACCGAATAGAGTGAGTCCGTATGCCTGGAAAGCGATATCCCCGCACCGCGCGACTGAATGAGGTCATTCAAGAAGTCGTCGCGTCTGAATTAGAACGAATGTCAGATCCGCGCCTGGAAATGGTGACCATCACTGGGGTGCAAGTCCTCGGCGACCTCTCCAAGGCGACCTGTTTCTATTCGGCGCTCAATTCGCCGAATGCCCAGGATGCGCTCGACTCGTCAGCACCGCACCTGCGCAGCGTGCTCGGCAATGGCATGCGGGTGCGCCAGGTCCCGAAGCTCGTATTCGTGGCCGACCCTTCCATCGAGACTGGCCGTCGCATCGAAGAAATTCTGCGCGACGGCGGTCGTCGCCACGACACGTTGGAAGACGAGTGACGGAACCGATACGCACACCTCAGTATCAGAACGACTATCAACAGGCATTGCGTGCTGCTGCGGCGGCCATCGGGGGTGCGCGTCGGGTTGCGCTTGCGTGCCATGTCACACCCGACGGCGACGCGCTCGGTTCGATGCTTGCGCTACATCATGTGCTTCGAGCCGCCGGTCGCGATTCGATCGCATCGTTTTCCGAACCGTTTGTTATTGCACCGCACTATCGCGAGCTCGCGGGGCTTGACCTCATCGTTGCACCGAAGGAGTTTCCCGCGAGCCCCGACGTCATGGTCACCTTCGACTGCGGTTCGCTGAACAGGCTCGGCGACCTCGCTTCCCATGCTTCACGCGCGCAAGAGTTGATCGTTGTCGACCATCATGTGAGCAACGAATGCTACGGCTCGATCAATGTGATCAACCCCGATGCCGCTGCCAGTGGCGTTGTCGTTCGTGATCTGATCGCGGAACTGGGCCTCCCGCTGAATCGCGATGCGGCGGTGTGTTTATACGCGGCGCTCGTGTGCGATACCGGGCGCTTCCAATACGCTTGCACCACGCCAGCCGTCTTCGCGCTCGCGGAGGAACTCGCTGGTTTTGATATTCCGATTCCGGCGCTCTCACGCACATTGA
>JBBRPC010000194.1:0-7435 GCA_038228615.1 Acidimicrobiia bacterium
CCAATAGAGCGCAACGACCACACACCCCATCGGCAATACCACCGCCGCGTGATTCGCTTGCGCGACGCCCACGAACAGCGCCGCGACCAGCGGGCGATCTCGGCGCCACGCGGCGACACCGATGAGGAACATTGCTGCCGACCACAAAAACGTTTGTTGGCCGAACAGCAATCCAAAGACAATCGCAGGATTACACAAGACCCCAGCAGCCCACCAACCTTTGCGCAGCTCCGGGAACGCCAAGAAACTTGCGGCAATTGTCGCGAGGGCGCCGAACACCGTCCAGATCGTCGTCGCGTAGTCACCGAGCACCGGCCAAAACAGCGCAGCTGTCGTCCAGTTCACGAATCCGTACGGGAATGTCATGGCGTTGCCATGACCGAGAACTGGCATCGACCAACGGAAGGCGCCGTGGTGCCACATTCCGTCGCCGATCCACCACACGTGCGCATAGTTGTTCATGCTGTCGGGTGACAGCGCGATTCGGTGGCGCAAATACAGCACAACGATCGCGGCCCACGCCGCGAGGGCGCACCACAGTGCGATTCGGGCACTGCGCGAATGCGATCCCGTCAACGGGGACTGCGACGGAGTCTCAGTGACGTGAACGTCGAGCACGGCGCCGACCTCGCACTACCGCCGTCGTGGCGGCAACGGCCGCGCCGCTTGCCGCGCCAGCGATCGCCGGCGCGAACTTCCGCTTTGCTCTCCAGACGCGCCACGCCGCAAGCGGCATCACTGCGAAATCGATCAAGGCGTCTTTCATTCGGGTGCGGGAGCGAAAGATCGGGACCGGCACCAAGAAATCGTTTCGGACTCGATAGCCCAAGCGACACATCACGACGGCAACCTCGACCGTCTCGGAGTATTGATACCCCTGGTAGTAGTCGAGGGCATGCGCCAACGCACCAAGGCGAAATATGCGATAGCCAGACTCGACGTCGTACAAGCGAGTACCTGCCCAGATCGTTGCCCACGCACTCATGACCCAGTTGCCGAACACCTTGTACGGCGGATATTCGGAGAGGTCGCGCCGTGCCAGCATCGCATCGAGACCCTCGTCGATCATGATGCTGGTCAACGTGTCGAGCACCGCCAGATCGTGCTGTCCGTCGGCGTCGACGGTGAAGACGAGGTCGTCGGAATCGAGTTCGCCGGCGCGCAACCGCGTCCGCAAGTCGGTCAACGCGAGGTAGTACGCCTCACTCATGCCACGATTTACGTCGTGGCACAACAACCGAACGTGATGATTACCTGGGAGCCATTCCTCAACGACCTTGCGGGTGTTGTCCGTCGAGCCGTCGTCGACAATGACAAGTTCGTCGACGAGAGGCGCAAGAACGTTCAAGACGCTTTCAACGGTGGGTTCTTCGTTGTAGGCAGGGACAACAGCGACTCGCCTCGGTGCTCGGCGAGTACGGGGTTCGGTCATGCTGGGCCCCCGACGTTGTTCGAGCGATACCACGCAAGCGTTCGACGCAGACCTTCTTCGAAGCTGTGTTGCGCCACCCAACCCAATTCATCGCGTGCACGGTCCGAGCGCACGATCCGCGCCTGAAAGTCTCCCGGTCGTGACGGCCCGAACGTAACCTCGGTATCTCCCACCAGGGCTCCGATCGTCTGTGCAAGCTCGCGGATGGTGATTGGCGATGCGACCTCAAGGTTATAGGTGCGGTTGCGAGCGACATCTGCGAGGGCCAACGGATGGGCTGCGGCGAGATCTTCCACGTAGACGAAACTGCGTTCCTGGCTGCCATCACCATCGATGTTCAGCGGTTCGCCGCGCAACGCGCGTTCCATAAATGCAGCGATGACGAGGTCGCTTCGCATCCGTGGGCCAAAGGGAATGCCATAGCGCAAAATCGTGTATGGCCGGCCGAACAGGTGCGCATAGTCGCCGCACAACATTTCCGACGCGATCTTCGACGAGGCGTAAATGTGCCGCTGCGTGTCGAGCGAGAACGGCGTGTCTTCGTCGACTTCATTGCCATGGGTCGCGGCATAGACCCATACCGTGCTCGAAAAGATGACGCGTCCGGCGTCGGCACGGCGTGCTGCCTCCAATAAGCGGGCTGTCCCTAACACGTTGCGCTCGACGCTACCGGCGGGATCGGCCATGACATCGTTCACGTCGGCCATCGCAGCCAAGTGAAATACTGGGCCGGAGCCTTTGATGGCGTCGGTCAAGGTGTCTTGGTCGAGCATGTCGACATCAGCCCACTCGACGTCGGCTCGGTGGGCATGGCTCGCAATTGGTGGCTTGCAATCGATCACCCGAACGGCATGTCCGGCGCGCAGCAGCGCATCGACGACGTGTGAACCAACGAAACCGCTTCCCCCAGTTACCGCAACAACATCGTCGGTCATTTCCAGCTCGGTTCGAAATCGAGGGACGGGTCAGTTGACGATGCCGGTCTCGGCGCCGAGGCGCGTCAACGCGGCTGCAAACGAAGCGACGACATAGTCGGCATCGACATCGCTCAGCGCTGGGTAGAGCGGCAAACAGACATGGCGTGCGCAGAGCCACTCCGCCCCGGGCAGCGACGTAATGCCTTGCGCTTCGGCCAACGCGGCGAACACGGGTTGATGATGCAATGGCGTGTCGTACACCTCACCGGACAGCCCGACTTCGTAGTCGTCGCGCAGAAGTTGCTTCAATGCCGTACGCTCGACTCCATCCGGCAGAAAGACCACATACTTATAGTAATTGCAATGCGCGTCCGGGGGCACGCTCAGCGTTCGCAGCCCGAGCTCACCGAGCGCCTCGTCGTATCGCGCGGCCAGCTCCTGACGGCGATCGATGAACTCATCGAGGCGTTTCAGCTGCGACAACACGATCGCGGCGTGCGGTTCGCTCATGCGCCAATTGTGACCAAGCCGGGTGTGGAAGTTGGCCAGGAAACTGCCCTTGCCCTGGTCGCGATAGATGCGGGCTTCCTCAGCGATGGTGTCATCGTCGGTCACGATCATTCCACCTTCGCCGCCAGCGATCACCTTCGTGGGATAGAACGAAAACGAACCGGCGACTCCAAAGGTGCCTGCGCTTTGGCCTTTCCACGCGCTGCCATGGGCGTGGGCAGCATCCTCAACGAGATGCACACCACGTTCAGCACACAGCGCCACAAGCGACTCGATCGCCGGTGAGATCAGCCCGCCGATATGCACCACGACGACCGCGGCGGTATTGGGACCGATCAAATTCGCGGCCTGGGCAACATCGATCGACATTGTCTCGGGATCGCAATCAACGAACTTCACCTCGGCCCCTGCGTGCATGGCAGCAGCAGCCGTGGCAAAAAAAGTATTCGCGGGAACCAGCACTTCGCGGCCATCGACTCCGAGCGAGCGAAGAATGATCTCCAGTGCACTCGTACCGCTGTTGACAGCGATCGCGTGTTTGGCCTGGTGACGCTCGGCAAACTCCGCTTCAAGGTCCTTGCCGACTTGCCCGAGCGTGAGCTGGCCGGTGGCCATCGCCCGATCAATTTGGGCGAGGACCACGGCGCGGTCTTCGGGCGGAAACAGGATCCGGGCGGGAGGCACGCGCATGGCCGGAAAATCTACCGTTCAGATGGTGTCGCGCGAGGTACTCACAGCGCGTCAGCCCTGCTGACCTGGTGACACCTGTTTCGCAGGGGGCAACCGAGGCGTCGCAGGGTCATTCCTTGACCAGCAGCATGCAACCACACGTATTGCCTCCACCGGCCGCAACTGCACCGACTTCGACGTTGTTTGGAATCTGGCGGGCGCCACCTTGACCCCACATTTGGGTCGCGGCCTCATGCAGAAACCCGTAGCCATGCAGCCGCCCCGCAGAGAGCTGACCGCCGTGAGTGTTCAGCGGGAGGATGCCGTCACGCGCGATGCGTTCGCCGCCCTCGATGAACGGTCCGCTCTCACCCACCTTGCAAAAGCCGAGCGCCTCGATCCAGCTCATCGTCAAAAAGGTGAAGCCGTCGTAGGCCTGCAACATCTGGACGTCGTTCGGTTTCAAATCGGTCCTGGTCCACATTTGGGCCCCAGCGTCGCGGTTCGCCATCGCCGACAGGTCGTCAAACTGATCCCAGCTCGGGCGGCCGTGGATCGCAGCGCCGACCGCCTCGACTCGAAGAGGCGGGTTGCGCAAATCGCGGGCGCGGTCGATTCGCGACACGATCACCGCGGTCCCTCCATCGCACGGCGCATCGCAATCGAACAGCCCGAAGGGCGTCGCGATCATGCGCGCATTGAGGTAGTCGTCGATCGACATCGGGTCTGTGTAGATCGCCTTGGGATTCAATGCAGCGTTGCGACGCGCGTTGATTGCGATCCATCCCATTTGTTCGCGTGTGGTTCCGTACAGGTGGAAGTGCCGCTGGGCGAACATCGCAATCCAAATCGCAGCGCTCGGAGCCGAGAACGGCATATTCCATTCCATGAAGCCACTGGCTTTGAATGACCCGCCGCCGCCGCCACCCGGCATTACCGCGCTGCGACCCTGGCTCCCTTGTGCGCTGCCCTCCCATACGGAGCGAAAACACAGCACGTGATTGGCGAGGCCACTCGCAACGGCAAGACAGGCGTTGATCACCGATCCCAATTGGCCAGAGGTCTCCAACCCACCTCCGTACCAACCACAATTCAACCGCAACGCGTCGATCACATCGTACGCACCTGCACCACTAAATCCGGCTGGGGTCGACATTGGTCCTGGATAGGTCGACAGACCATCAATGTCGGCGGTCGTGAGACCAGCATGTTCGATCGCAGCGAGGCATGCGTCGAGCGTCAACTCAAGCGGATCACGACCGAGCCGACGACCGATGTCGCTTTGACCGACACCTGTAATGCAAGCTCGCCGTTCGATAATTTCGTTCGCCGTGAGGCTCATCCCTGTCCTTTTGGCGCGGGTCCTTCGGGTTCGAACAACGGAATCCAGACGTCGCCGTCGGCATCTTCGTGATGCTCAAAGGTCACACGAAGCGGCATTCCGATCCGAAGATCACCATGGGCGCAGTTGACAATATTGGTCGTAAGTCGAACCGTCGGGTCCTCGACGATTTCGACGATAGCCACCACATACGGCAATTCGGGGCCTGGCATCCACGGTTGGTGGTTGATCGAATGCGTCGTGAGCGTCGCCGTTCCCGACACGGGCTCGACCCGTAGGTGCTTCCCATGGCAACTCGGACAGACTGGCAACGGGGGGTGGATGTATTGCGCGCAGTCCTGGCAACGCCAAAACCGCAGCTCCCCGACCTCACCGCCCTGCCAAAACTCACGGTTGTGATCGGTGAGTTTCGGCAGAATGCGGAACGGCTTCGCTGGCGAATCGCTTGTCTCGCTTGTCGCAACCATTGCGTGCTCATCCGTCCTTGTCAGCGTTCGTCGACTTCGAGTGCCTGTGCGGCGTCGTAGCCAGCCCGGGCATGGGGAATTGCGGCGACCGCCGGCAGAACACCTGCGCCAGGAGCGGTCAACATGATCGAGCCAAGGATCTCTTCCCATGTCGCGCCCACCTCGCGCGCGAGTTGCGCGTGGCGCTGCACTCCCGCAGGGTTGCGCACAATGACTGTCACGACCATCCGAATGAGTTCATGCGTTTTCCGATCTGGCGCATGCAACGAATCGATCGCCGCCATCCAGGTGTTGTGCGCCTCATGCAATGCCGGGAACACTTCGTGGAGTGGCGCTTCAAACGCAAAATTCCAATTGGGTGCTTCGGGAACGTCGGACATCAGCGCTACAGCTACCCGCACTGCCAACACGATGTCAAATGGATCAATCGCGAGGGAGTCCCAAGAGTCGCTCTGCGATCACATTCTTTTGAATTTCTGTTGTCCCACCTGCGATCGTGAGGCACCGGTTGAATAGAAATGTCGAAACCCACGCGGCAGCATCGCCGTCGGCAAATACTGCCTGTGCCCCGCTGAGCTCCATCCCAACTTCTTGGGTCCGTTGGTCATGTTGCACGCCCAACAGCTTGCGCACAGCTGCCTCAGACCCCGAAGGGTCGGCGCCACCGAGCGCGGTCAGCGTGAGCCTGAATCCGAGCACCGCGAGCGCGTGACTTTGCACCACTAGGCTGCCGACGACGTCGAGGTAGTAGTTGTCGTTGCGCAATCCGGAATTCGCGACAAGGCGCAGCACTCCCGCGACGCCACCTCCGATCGTGGAGTTGCCGCCCATGAACACACGTTCATTGGCGAGGGTCGTACGGGCGCAACGCCAACCATCGTGCTCCTCGCCAATGAGGCAATCGTCAGGGACGAAGACGTCGTTCAGGAACACCTCGTTGAACATGGCGTGCCCCGTGAGTTCCTTCAAGGGACGAACGTCGATCCCCTCGGTCGTCATGTCGAGCATGAAACACGAAATCCCATCGTGCTTGGCCGCGGTGGCATTCGTTCGCGCTAAGAGAATCCCCCAGTCCGCCTCATTCGCCATCGACGTCCAGACTTTTTGACCAGTTACCAGCCACCCCCCGTCGACGCGCACAGCTTTGGTCGACAATGCTGCGAGATCGCTTCCAGCGCCGGGTTCACTAAACAGTTGACACCAACTGATCTCGCCGTTCAGCGTCGGCATGATCCACCGATGCTGCTGCGCCGTCGTTCCATACACAATGACGTTCGGCAACGCCCAAGCTCCGATCGAAATCGATGGGCGCGCCATTTTCGCTGCCCGAAACTCTTCTTCAATCACCAACAACTCCAACGCATCGGCGTCGCGGCCGAACGGAGGCGGCCACGCTGGCGTTAGGTATCCGGCAGCTGCGAGGAAGCGACGTTGTTCTGGCGCTGCCCGTGTTCTGATCGACTCAATCGCTGACTGCACTTCGCCTCGATACGACTGCGCAGCCTCCCCGAGTTCGACCGCGAGTCGGCGGTGTTCACCGCTCAGCGCGGCCTCTGCCGCTGCAATTCGCCACCGATGTGAACCGCCGAGGTACGAACGCAACGCCATCG
Source organism: Acidimicrobiia bacterium (assembly GCA_038228615.1). Lineage (GTDB taxonomy): Bacteria > Actinomycetota > Acidimicrobiia > IMCC26256 > PALSA-610 > F1-120-MAGs023. The sequence continues at coordinate 6,948 of JBBRPC010000194.1, forward strand.
CCCTCCGCAGATAGAGGTGCGCATCATGTTCCCATGTGAACCCAATGCCGCCAAGCGTTTGAATGCAGTCCTTCGCGCATTCGAACGCTGCGTCCAGCGCGAGTGCGACACCGCTTGCTACTGCGACCGCTGCTCCGTTCGCACCCGCAACGTCGTCGAGCGCGCGCAACGCGTCCCATACAGCAGCGCGCGCGAGTTCTGTTCTGGCGAGCATTTCGGCGCAACGATGTTTCACACCTTGAAATTGGCCAATCGGCTTGCCGAACTGCACACGATCCTTGGCGTATGCACCGGCCGTATCCACGCACCATTGCGCTATGCCGATGGCCTCGGCACTCAACAACACCGCCACAATGGCTTCCCCATGCTCATGGTCAAGCGCCACGAGTGGTTGGAGGTCTGGAAGGTATTCCGTGGCAGTCGTCGACGAGGGCCGTCTCACCACATCAACGCCTTCACGTTGGGTCGTCTCCAACCTGCCAACATGC
>JBBRPC010000195.1:0-7426 GCA_038228615.1 Acidimicrobiia bacterium
CCCGCGTTCAACCGAGGAGGTCGCCGCGGCAGTGCGCGCCGCACGCCGCCATGGCATTCCATACGTCGCGCGGGGGAGCGGAACTGGTCTCGCCGGAGGCGCGACGCCATTGCACGCGCCGCTCGTGATCGTGACAACACAGATGAATCGGGTGCTGCACGTCGACCCAGCCAATCATGTCGCTACGGTTGAGCCCGGCGTGCTCAATCTCGACTTGTCGCGCCACACTCGTTCGATGGGCCTGCACTACGCGCCGGATCCGTCGTCACAACAGGCCTGCACGATCGGTGGCAATGTTGGGACCAACGCGGGCGGCCCACACTGCTTGGCGTCGGGTGTGACCTCCGCTCACGTGTTGGAGTTGGAGGTCGTCTTGCCAGATGGGACCGTGGCGCGGCTCGGTGGTCTGGCTCCCGATACGCCTGGATACGACCTGCGTGGCGCGTTCGTAGGGAGCGAAGGAACGATGGGGATCTGTACCCAGGTTCGGGTGCGCTTGATGCCGAATCCACCCGCCGTGCGAACCTTGCTGCTCGACTTCGGTGCGATTGAAGCAGCCGGTGCCACGGTGAGTGGGCTGATCGCTGCCGGCATTGTGCCAGCGGCGCTCGAAATGATGGACGCTGAAATCACGCGCGCCGTCGAAGATTTCGTCGGCGCGGGCTATCCACGCGACGCCGCTGCGGTGTTGCTCTGCGAGATCGACGGGTTGACAGGTGGCGTCGAAGAACAGGTCGCTGCCGTGCGCAAGATTGGGCTGGCGAGCGGCGCGCGTCATGTGCGGGTTGCGCAAAGTGAAGCCGAACGCCAACTCTTGTGGAAAGGACGCAAGTCGGCGTTTGGTGCCATCGCTCGCATCGCTCCCGACTACTACCTTCACGACGCCGTTGTGCCCCGTACGAAGCTCGTGGAGGTACTCGAGCGGGTGTACGCAATCGCCAAAGAGCAACAGTTGACGATGATGAATGTCTTCCACGCGGGCGACGGCAACTTGCATCCCCTCATTGTCTTCGATGGACGCCAAGCTGGTGTGTGGGAACGCGTGCACGAAGCCGGGTCGCACATCTTGCGCACGTGTATCGACGCCGGCGGTGTGCTCTCCGGCGAACATGGAGTCGGGATCGAAAAGCGCGACCTCATGCCGCTGCAATTTTCTGATGATGATCTTGCGGCGCAGGGGCGTTTGGTCGACGCGTTCGACCCAGAGGGGCTAGCCAATCCGGACAAGATATTGCCCAAGGGTTGGCGCTGCGGCGAATTGAACCAACGAAAGGGACCGACACCGGTCGGCACATGGATCTGAACGCGGTGGCGGTCGACCTTGGCGCCGCGATTCGCGAATCGTCGATTGGCGTCGTCGTGCGCGGGGCAGGGACGCATCGCCAGTTTGGCAACGAAGTCAAAGCTGGTTGTGACGAACTGCGCGTCCCCGATGGCATCGTGTCGTACGACCCGGACGAAATGACAGTCACCGTCCGTGGCGGTACAACTATTGCGAGCCTGAGCGCGGCGTTGGCAGAACATCGACAGGAAGTGCCGCTCGATCCAGGCGATGTGGGAGCCACCGTGGGGGGCGTGTTGGCATGTGGCGTTTCAGGATTGCGGCGCTTGCGCCTCGGGCCGCTGCGCGACACCGTGTTGGAGGTCCAGTTTGTGGATGGCACCGGAACATTGATCAAAGGCGGCGGCCCCGTTGTCAAGAATGTGACCGGCTACGACCTGCCGAGGCTCATCGTTGGTTCGATCGGGACGTTGGGTGTCATTGTCCAAACAACATTGCGGGCGAGGCCATTGCCAATACAACATTCGTGGTTCGCTACCGACGCGGATCCGGATGTTGCACGAGCATTGTTGTTTCGACCGTCAGCGGTCCTGTGGGACGGTCTGCGTACCTCGATACTCCTCGAGGGCTACCCCGACGACATCGAAAGCCAACGGGCGTTCGCGAGTCTCGGAGTCGCAACACCGCGACGTCCAACGTTGCCCGCGGGTGCGCATCAAGGCCGTATCTCGCTACCCCCAGACCGTCTGCGTGCGTGCGTCAGCGACTTGATGCACATCGATGGGGCTGAGGTCCTCGCGGAAATGGGGGTTGGCACCGTGCATTTCGGTGCTCCACTCGCCACGGATCTGGTCGCTGCGCGTTTGATCGCGCACCAACATCGTGGTTGGCTATTGCGTGAACGCGGTGGACCTGAGGATTTCGATGGGTTCGGGGTGCCGATCCCGAACGCGTCGTTGACGGCAAGAATTAAGGCTGCGTTCGATCCTCTCAACAAGCTCGCGCCCGGCAGGATGAACTACGACCAAATATATTCAGGATGAACGAATGAACGGGCCGCTGCAACTCAATGGTGAAGAACTGGTGGCATGCGTCGGCTGCGGACTGTGTTTGCCACATTGCCCGACGTATCGAGTGACCGGGCTAGAAATTGCTTCGCCCCGAGGCCGAATTGCGGCGATGCGCAGCGTCGAAGCAGGCATCGCTCCGATTGACCGACCGTTCATCGAGGCGATGCAAGAGTGCGTGCAATGTCGCGGTTGCGATGCTGCGTGTCCGTCTGGCGTTCCATTCGGCCATCTCATCCAAGACACGCGCGCCGCCATCAACGACATTCCTGGAGCGACTCAACAACGCTGGTTACGGGCACTCGAATGGTGTGGCTACCGCGTCATACTCACGCACCACCGCGTGTTGGTTGCGTTGTCGTGGGTGCTCCTCGGCGCTCAGCGGATGCATCTGGTGCCACGGCGCTTCGCGTTACCTCCGTTGAACGCTGCTGCGCTGCGCACCAAACTCAATGCTCCGATCGGCGGGAACCCCGATGCGTGGTTATTCACTGGTTGTGTCATGGATGCATGGCAGCGTCCGACACACGCTGCTGCGTTGCAGGTGTTGCGCGCCACCGGTGCATCCGTCAGTGTCCCAATGTCGGGTGGCGACTGTTGTGGTGCATTGCACGACCATTCGGGCCGCAGACAAGACGCGCAGCGGCTCGCTCGGCGCGTGATCGCTGCGATGCCGGGCGACGCGCCGATCGTCGTCGACTCTGCGGGTTGCGGCGCGGCACTCAAGGAGTACGGCCGTTTGCTGGGAACAACGGAAGCTGCCGTGTTCGCCGCTCGAGTTCGTGACTTCGCCGAATATGTCGTCGAACGAGGGGTACCTCGCACGCGTCCGAGCGCAACGAAGATCGTGATCCAAGATCCATGTCATTTGCGCCACGTACAAAAGGCACATCTACCAGTTCGGGCGTTACTCCAGGCCTCGTATGCTCTTTCGGAGACCGACGACGACGGCCTGTGCTGTGGCGCTGGCGGCGCGTACTCACTGCTGCAACCCACGCTGAGCCACGGTATAGCTGAACGTAAGGCTGTCGCGCTGCGCGCGGCTGGCGCCGACCACGACAACACGATCGTCTGCAGCGCAAATCCTGGATGCGCAATGCAGCTCCAACAAGCTGGCTTCGTCGTCCGTCATCCCGCTGAGCTACTTGCTGAGGTCCTGTGTGAATCCAACGCATTGGAATCTGACCGGAAGAGGTCTGAATGAGTAATCCGTACGACGTCGTCCTGGAACGCCTTGGGGTCATCGAAGAAGAACTCAGCGACATTGGCTACGACCGACTTCGTGCCCTGGCTCGCGACCCCGACGGCGCGGCGGCGGGTCGACTCAAATCCGAAGAGCGAGCACTGGTATCAGCACGCCGTGCGATCGCCAAAGCGCGCCAGACCCTGTCGGGAATCAGCACTACAGACGATTGATTGCCGCAATCAATGCGTAGAGCCGTGCGTAGCTGCGTCGATCGAACCTGAATCGCAATCGTGCGCACTCAGGCGCGTCGTGCTCCGCGAGTTCTGCCTTTGACGGAGCCGCTCGTTCGATCAGGCCGCGGGTCACGATGTCGCTGAAGTCGGTATTGAGCTGGTGCAGCTCCGCTGGTTCTGGCGCTCGTTGCATCCGCAAGACCAAATCGCCATCGACGTAGCGTTGCGAGTGGTAGTTCGTGAAGAATCCACACACGTGTGCAACTGCTTCGTCGCAGTCGTCGGTGATCGTGACCAAATCGATGTCGTGGTCGCTGATATAGCGCCGCGCGGCCAGCTCGCGTTGCACGAAATCCAACCAAGATTTCCAATAGGTTCCGCCAGGAACGTCGAGGAGCACGATTGGCCCCGGCTGAGCCTTGCCAGTTTGTACGAGCGTCAACAATTCGAACGTTTCATCGAGTGTCCCGAAGCCTCCCGGGAGCAACACGAACCCGTCTGCCTCTTTGATGAACGTGACCTTGCGCGTAAAGAAATAACGAAACATGACAAGCTTCGGATCGTCGGCCAGAAACTGCGTCGTCGCCGCCTCGAACGGCAACCTGATTCCAGCGCCAAAGCTGTTGTCGACACCGGCACCTTCGATGCCAGCTTCCATGATCCCGGGTCCTGCGCCGGTGATGACCATCCAATCGCGGGCAGCAAGCTTTCGGGCGACGCGTACGGTCTGGTCGTAGAGAGGATCGTCGGCCTTGGTGCGGGCTGAACCGAAAATCGCGGCCTTGCGCGTTGAGTAATACGGAGCGAAGACGTCGAACGCATGGCGCATTTCCTTGAGCGCTGCGTTCGCAATCTTCAAATCACCACGATTCGAGTGGTCCCGAGCGAGCCGCGCCGCCGACACCATCAGTTCAAAAATGAGGTCGGGATGTTCGAGTTCACCCATCGACTCAACGAGCACATTGATGCGTTCGTCGAGCTGTTCGTCGCCAGTGCGATAGCGGGGAAGGCGTTGCATTCTGCCAATCTAGATCGCCGCTGAGGCGATCGCGTTCAAGATAGGAATGACGTCGGAAAAACGTTCAGCACTGCGCACGCGTGCATGATTCGGAAGCGTGCCGGCTTCGAGTTCCCATGCGTGCGCGTGTGGAACGTGCACTGCACGCCCCCCGAGTTCGAAGACCGGAACGACATCGGAGGCGACGGAGTTGCCGACCATGACGACCATCTCTGGCGCAGTGCCGTATTGGTGAAAGATTTGACGATACGTGTCGCGGTTTTTGTGCGCGACAATCTCGATACCGCGGAAATGCGCCGCGAGTCCCGACTGCAGGATCTTTGCCTCTTGGTGCACGATGTCACCCTTCGTGATCAGCACGAGGGGCCAACGTTGCCCGAGTTCGATCACGACGTCTGCGACATCATCGAGGAGCTCGACGGGCTGGTCCAGAATTCCTTTTCCGAGTTCGAGCAGCTCTGTGATTGCAGTCGTGGGGAGTTGATGATCTGTGACCGACAGCGCAGTTTCGATCATCGACAAGACGAATGCTTTGGCGCCATAACCGTACCGAGGAATGTTGGCGCGTTCGGTGTCGAGCAACGCCTTGGCAACAAGTTCGGGCTTGGCCCACGGCCGGAGTACGTCTGCGAGATGACGCTCTGCTGTGCGGAAATAGACCTCGTTGCGCCACAACGTATCGTCGGCGTCGAGACAAACGAGTGAAAAGGCAGTCACGCGATCTTCGAAGCAACCAAGGTTGCGAGCGACGAAACCGGGCGCGCGCCGATGTGTGAAATGACCTCGCCTGCAGCGATACCGCCCAGTGCCGCGCAGGTCACGACATCGTGGCCGTGGGTGTAGCCGAAGAGGAAACCCGCGGCGAAAAGATCGCCAGCACCGGTGGTGTCGATGACTTCCTCGACTGGTTCGGCAGGTACGCGATGCATGCCAGACGGCATGACAATCACCGACCCTGCCGCGCCGCAGGTGATTGCTGCGATTTCGCAATGACCTCGTACGCGATCGACTGCAGTATCGAAACTTGCGGTTTCGAACAACGCCGTGATTTCTGACTCGTTGGCGAACAGGATGTCGACATCGCCCGAGATCAAGTCGAGAAACGCCGCACGGTGTCGGTCGACGCAGAATCCGTCCGACAGGCTCAGCGCTACCTTTCTGTGGGCACCATGCGCAACGGCTGCAGCGAGACGGAACGCCTCCATTGCTGCTGGTTGATCCCAGAGGTAACCCTCGAGGTAGAGCACTTGCGAGTCGGCGATGATCGACGCATCTACGTAGCTCGGATCCATGTTCGTTCCCGCGCCTAAGAACGTGCTCATGGTTCGTTCTGCATCTGGCGTCACGACCACCAAGCACCGACCCGTCGGTTCGCCATCCGTCGCCGGCGTGCTGTCGAAGAAGACGCCGATGCTCCGCAGATCGTGTGCATAGATTTTGCCGAACTCATCGTCGGCCACGCGGCCGATGAACGCGCCGGTGCCGCCGCAGCTGGCGATGCCGGCGATCGTGTTCGCCGCTGAGCCGCCCGATGACTCGGTCGCTGGACCAAGTTGTGTGTACAGCTCCGCAATCCGATTGGCATCGACAAGGCTCATGGAGCCGGCCTCGAGGCCGAGCGAACGCAACGTGTCGAACGACTCGTGCGAAATAACGTCGACCAGCGCGTTGCCGATCGCAACGACGTCAAATCTGGCCGTCATGTTCAAACTCATTCCTGTAGTGCGTACTACTGCTAAACGGGAAGGGATTGTGGCTTGCGGATGAATTCGATCGCGTGTTCTTGTTCGCGGGCGAGGAGTCCGTCGTCGTCGATCGGGCGCAGACGCTTACCGACAGTGTCGGTGCGGCCGTAGAGCGTCGTGCGTTGTGCGAGCGTACGACCAATTGGTTCAACGATTGCCGCGAACTGTGAGTCATCGAGTTCTTGTCCGTGATTTGCACCGGCAGCCCGTGAAATGTTTTCGTCCATCAGCGTTCCACCGAGGTCGTTCGCTCCGGCCTGCAGAATTTGTTGCGCTCCGTGCACGCCAGCCTTGACCCAGGATGCCTGGATATTGTCGATGTGCCCGCGGTACGCAATCCGACCGACAGCATGCATGAGCAACACCTCGCGGAACGTTGGGCCCGGCCGGGCGATGTGCTGCAGAAAGATGGGTGTTGCCATATGCACAAACGGCAGCGGCACGAACTCGGTGAACCCGCCAGTTTCCTTTTGAAGTTCGCGCGTGCAAACGAAGTGGTTCGCCACGTGTTCGGGTCGCTCGATCGAACCAAACATGATGGTGACGTTGCTTTTCAAGCCGACTTCATGTGCGGCTCGGTGCGCGTCGAGCCACTGTTGGGTATTGACCTTGTCGGGGCAAAGGACGGCGCGCACGTCGTCGTCGAGAATTTCCGCGGCGGTTCCCGGCAGCGTTGCAAGCCCTGCGAGTTTGAGGCGCCGCAAGTATTCGGGCAGCGGCATATCGAGGCGGCGTGCTCCCTCGGTGACCTCTAACGCGGTGAAGCCGTGAATATGAATTGTTGGGGCGACCGACTTGATCGCTTCGGCGACATGCACGTAAAAGTCGCCGTCGAAACTCGGGTGTATGCCACCCTGCAGGCATACCTCAGTCGCACCACAATCGATTGCTTCCA
>JBBRPC010000196.1:0-7383 GCA_038228615.1 Acidimicrobiia bacterium
GTATGCCGCAGTGATGTCGCGCCACAGTGGAGCGCGCGACCAGCCATCGATCGCGATGTGATGGATCACGAGGAGTACCACATGGTCGTCGGGCGCGATTCGCACGACCGTTGCACGCATCACGCAGCCATGTTCGAGATCGAAGGGCACCGCCGCGGCCGTGCGCAAGATCGCATCGAGCCCAACGTGTTCGCTTGCGTCGTCGTCCGCGTGGTGTGTCTGGCGATTCGCGACGACGAGCTCGATGACCTCAAGCGGCACCGAAGTGATCGTCCGGTTGAGAAACTGGCGGGGAATACCGTCATTATCAAGTGCGTAATTCGTGCGCAGGATGTCGTGACGCAGTAACGCCGCGTCGAGTCCTCGCTGCAGAAGGGCGATATCGAGCGGCCCACGAAAGCGGATGGCCTCGGGGGCGTTGTATGCCGCAGCGCCCGTCGCGAGGCGGTCGGCAAGCCAAATCTGTTCCTGGGTCGATGAGAGCGCGACTGGATCGCTGGCCCGATCATTTCCAGGGCCACTGGCACGACGAGGGGTCGGCCCAGAGGTGGTGGCGGTGCGTGCCGCCGCGAGCCGTTGCGCCAGCATTGCTCGCTGCGTGCTGGTGAGCACACGAGGCGCGCGAGCCGCCGGTGTGGGCGACGACTCGGCGCAGGATGAATCTGCGTCGCTCATCGGTTCCCTGACCTTCCATTGAACCCGCGGCGCGGACGCCGGCGGGGTCCCGTCTCGGATGATATCGACGTACGGTGACTATTGCTCAATACGAAATATTGCTGCGAGAACGCGCCAACTCGGCGCCGTGCGGCGCACCGCTGTTGCCGCAGTGCACGTAGAATGCTGTGAACTTGCGACGCAGACGACCCGATAAGTGCAATTGAATTCCCAGTCACCATGCGCGCAGCAGTGGTCGTGTCCTCACGTTACGCGCGTGTTGTACCCAATGAGATGTCACCAGCGAGGATCCTGAGATGGAAGTCGGCCGTTTTGATTTGTCGGTGCAGCAACGATGGTTGCTCTCCATCGGCGGCGGCTGTCCCGCAACGACATGCACTGCGCAGTTTCGGTCGGATGCGACCGATCTTGACGCGCTGCGGTTGGCGCTGGTGGCCGAGATTGCACGGTACGAGGTGTTGCGGACGCGGTTTGTGATCCCAGATGGTCTCACGATGCATACCCAGGTCGTCGACGACGAACCCGTGTTGACCTGGGTCGAGGGGGCGGCGCCGGCGCCGTCGGACGAAGACGCCGCATGCGGCGTCCGGGCGTATGTCGTGTCGGATGGCGCAACGACGACCTTGACGTTGCGTACCAGCGCTGCGATTGCCGACGTCGCTTCGCTGAACCAACTTTGTTCCGAAGCGATCGCCACGGCGCAGGGCACAGACAACATTGCTGAGGACGAACCGCTGCAATACGCGGATTTCGCCGGGTGGCAGGCCGAAAAAGGTGCGGAGACCGACGCAGCGAACCTTGCCGCCGGGGCGTACTGGCGCGCAAACCTGCGGAGTCCTGCCACATTGCAAGCCGGCATCGGCGAGGTCGTCGTCAACCTCAGCGCGACCGAACGGACTTCGCTGGAAGCCTTGATGCGCGTGCTCGACACTGAGCCGCAAGCGATGTGGCTCGGGTTGGGCGCATTGTTATACAACCGGATGAGCGGCAGCGCCTCGTTCGGAGCTGCAATGGCAGTCGACGGCCGCCAAGACACCGAGCTCATTCGAGCCATCGGCGCCTACGTGTTGTCGCTTCCGGTCGGCTTTGAGCACTGCGACACGATCACGCTGCGGGAAGCGTGCCAGATTGCCGCCACAGGTCTGCAATACGCGCAAGTCCATGCATTATTGCCGGCAGCGCAACCGACGATTGCGGAACTTGGCGTTGCGTACACCTCGCCTGATCTTGATCCGTCGACGGGCATCGCGTGCATCGACGCACGTGAGGGGATGTTGCCTGCTGCGGTGCGTTTGCATATTTTTGCATCGCCAGATTGCACGCGAGTCACGGTCACCACCATGGGGGCCGATGCCGTTGCGATTGCGAACGCGTGGGTGCAGGCGTTGCGCGGCGTGCTGGCCACGTTGACGCGCCTGGAGCTCGCTGATGTTGTCGCGATGCCGCTGGGCGCTGTCGACATTTGGACGCCGGAGGATCGGGCGACGACATTGCTACGAGGCGTCGCGTCGGCTGTCAGAGAGTCGACTGTCAGAGAGTCGCCTGTCAGAGAAATGCATGTTGGTGCATCAGGATCACCGCACGCCGAAGACCAGATCTCGCTTGCGCATTCGGTCGCGCAGTATGCCCGACAGACGCCAAGCCAAATCGCTGTGATCGGAGACGAACGGTCATACACCTACGCCGAGTTGTGGGATCGTGCGGTGACAATTGCCGGCGCGCTCGGCAATGCTGGCGTTGGCCCGAACGATGTCGGCCCGAATGATGTCGTGGGTATCTTGTTGGAGCGCAACGCCGAGACGGTGGCCGCAATTGTGGGAACCTGGATTGCCGGAGCGGCATATCTCCCGTTGCACGTCGATCACCCGAACGACCGAATCGCTCTGCAATTGCAGTGTGCCGACGCCCGCATCGTGATCACCTCGGACGGCATGGAACATCGCGTTCCCAGCGGCGCGACAGTTGTGTCCGTCGACCAACTGCCAGCGGTGACCACGCCAAGCGCTGTGTCGTTCGTCAACGCTGCTCAGTCCGATGGTCTTGCGTATGTGATCTTCACCTCTGGTTCGACGGGCGTACCGAAAGGTGTTGGCGTCAGTCACCGAAACGTGATGTCGTATGCGCGAGCTGCGAGGGAACGCCTGCTCAACAATGACCCAGCTGACAGCGCACCCGACACCAACGCCGGTGCGCGGAGCTTCGCGATGGTGACTTCATTCAATACCGACCTTGGCAACACATCATTGGCGCTCGCACTCCTGACTGGCGGCACGGTGCAGGTCGTGCCGAGCCAGATCGCTGTGGATCCAGCCGCGTACGTGCGATGGAATACTGCACATCCCTGCGATGTATTGAAGGTGACTCCGTCGCATCTGCGGGCCTTGCTGACCGCTGGGCCAGGATGCCTCCCGGGCGAACTGCTCGTTGTCGGCGGCGAGGCGTTGTCGTGGGATCTGGTTCGTCAGGTGGAGTCGCTCGGCAGCTGCGAGATTTCGAATCACTACGGGCCAACCGAAACGACCATCGGCGCGCTGACGAGGCGAGTGACACGTGGCGAGCGGCACGCGAATAGTGCGACCGTGCCGATAGGGATGCCGCTTGGCGGTTACCGAGCGTTTGTGCTGGATGTCTACGGTGCGCCACAACCTGATGGTGTCGCCGGTGAGCTGTGTATCGGTGGGGCCGGCGTCGCGGTCGGTTACCTCGGTCGAAACGACTTCACCGCCGAACGATTTGTCGAAGATCCACTCGGCGGGCGGATGTACCGCACCGGGGATGCGGTCCGGCGTCATCCCGACGGCAACATCGAGTTTTTGGGACGTATCGACGGCCAGGTGAAAATTCGCGGCTACCGGGTCGAGCCAGGCGAGATCGAAGTAGTGCTCGAGGAACATCCAGATGTTCGTCAAGCAGCGGTGGTCCCGAACGCCGAGCCAAGCGGTGAACTTCGCCTGGTCGGCTACGTGACGATCGAGACGATTGGTCTGGTAGCGACACCTGCGGTCATCGATGCAATTCGCGAGTACCTCGTCGAACGCCTCCCCTCGCACATGGTGCCGTCGATCATTGTTCCGCTTGGCGCGATGCCGCTGATGGCGAACGGCAAATTAGACCGTTCGGCACTCCCTGATCCAGCCACACTGCAACTCGGCGACGACGACGACTACGTTGCGCCGCGCGATGACGTGGAATCGGCGCTCTGTGTCATCTGGGCAGAACTGTTGGGCCTGGAGCGGGTGGGTGTCACGGACGACTTCTTTGCGATCGGCGGTCATTCGCTCTTGGCCGCGCAAGTTATTGCTCGCATCCTGCGCGATTTTGGTGTGCATCTCGCGCTCCACACCTTGTTCGTCGCCCCAAACATCGAGGCGCTCTCTGCACTTGTGACTGAAGCACAGATCGCTGCAGCTGGAGGAGAGGAAGCATTCGAAGCAATGCTGGACGAGCTCGAAGGCCTGAGCGATGAGGAGGTTGCCGCGTTGCTTGGTGACGGCCAACCCGCCGACGGGCCATGACCGATTCGCCAGTAGATTCGCCAGTCGATTCGCCAGTCGCAGATCGCGCGTCGCGTCTGGCACGTCTGACACCCGAGAAACGCGCGCTGCTCGAACGGGCGATGATGGCGAAGCGCGCCGCGAACGGTGACGACGGTCGTATCCCTGTCCGCGCACCAAATGATCCCGCGCCACTTTCATTCCCGCAGCAGCGATTGTGGTTTTTCGATCGGCTTGCGCCAGGAAATGTCACCTACAACGCTTGCGTTGCGATGCGTCTTCGTGGAGATCTCGACATCCCGACGCTCGCCGAGGCGTTCAAAATGGTTGTGCGACGTCACGAAGTGATTCGCACCGTGTATCCCGACATTGAGGGCAAGCCAGAACAACGGGTCCTCGACACCTGGGATATCGCAATTGAGGTCGTCGACGTGTCGAATCTTGCGGACGGCGACCGCGAGACCATGATCCACACGTTGGGATACGAACGGCCGCGCGCGCCCTACGACCTTCAGCACGATCTGACGATGCGATTGCTGCTCGTTCAACAATCCATCGACGATTACATCTTGTTCATCATGGAGCACCACATCGCCTTCGACGGCTGGTCTGACGAGATCCTGTGTGCGGAAGTCGCCGTGTTGTACACCGCGCTTCGACAAGGATCGGCCCCAGTCTTGCCTGATCTTGGGGTGCAATACCGCGATTTCGCAGCCTGGCAACATGGCCGACTCACCGAGGAGCGTCTTGACTCGTTGCAGACGTTTTGGAAGGGCTATCTCGACGGTGCCCCAGAGGTCATCCAGCTCCCACTTGATTTCGAGCGGCCGGAACGCCAAACATTCGATGGTGGTCGCGTGTATGTCGCAGTCGAGGCCGCAGTTTCGGAGCCGCTAGCAGCGCTTGGTCGATCCGAAGGAGCAACACCGTTCATGGTGTTGCTCGCGACGTTTGCAGCGCTGCTGTATCGGTGGGGCGGCGTGCAGGACATCAGCGTCGGCACTCCCATCGCGAATCGCAATCGGGTCGAATTGGAGCATCTCATCGGCTTCTTTTCGAACACGATCGTGCTGCGAACGAAGATCGACGGAGCGATCACGTTGCGCGAGCTCGTGCGCAGGGTCCGAGAGTCGTCACTCGCGGCGTTCGAACACCAAGAACTTCCGTTCGACAAAATTGTTGAAGCAGTACAACCGCTTCGCAGCCAATCGCACAACCCTCTCTTCCAGGTAAATTTTCGGGTCACCGCTGGTGGCGATGCTCTCCTCGATCTCCCAGGAGTAGTTGCAGAGACGTGCCCGGTCGACGTGGGGTTTGCTCGTTTCGATCTCGCGTTGGAACTCCAACAATTGCCGACAGGGCTCGGCGGCTATTTGGAATACAACGTTGCATTGTTTACTCCGCAAACCGCCAACGCGCTTGTGAACGCGTACGGAGCCTTGTTGCGAGACGCGCTGCAACGTCCCGATGAGCCGATCGCAAGCCTCGCGATGTCGAACGCCGCGACGACGAGTGGAATTCGTGCTGCGCGACGGCGTTCATGAGATCAACAACCGATGCAGTCTCACACGCAGCTATTTCGGGGGCTTCGCCAGGTATCGGCGGTAGCGAGTGACGACCTCGTACCCCAACGACACCCACAGCGGGACGCCCATCTGCGATGCTTGCCCGACGACGAGGGTGGCACCATGATCCGTTATCGCCGCGTTGTTCGCTGCAACGAACGTCGCTTTACCCAATCCGCTGCCGCGCGCAGCTGGGAGCGTCGCAGCCCATTGCAACCCCGCTGTGTCGCCTTGTGCGAACGACATCGTGCCGCTCAACGCAACGTCGTCGATGTAGGCGACGAACGCCGACACGCGGGGGTCGTCGACGCTCGCGGTGCTGAACACCACGCGTTCAGCCAACTCGAACGGCATTCCCTCGATGCCATATCCGGCCACGACGACTTCGAGGTACGCGCGCCGAGATGCCGCATCGTCGACGCGCCGAATCGTCGCGTTGTCGGGGATTGGCGGCGGCGCGATCGGTGGACCCCAGTAGGCGATGCCAGGATTTCCTTCGAGCGGTGGGCGCTGAAACAGTTGTGCAGCCTGCGCCAATGCTTCAAGGTCTGTATCAGCATGGTCGCGAATCCACACTGCGAAACCGCGCTTCAGCGGTCGAAAGAAGTCGCGCGCTCGAGCCATGACCGTTTCCGGGTCGACGTCGTTTCGGATTCGAATTACGCCGTTGGTGTAGGTACCCGGATACGCGTGTCCTCCAGCGAACGTCAGTACGCCGTCGGAATCGTCGTAGGACCCACCAGGCGCGGTGGCGGCAAGATGTTGCAAATACGCAACGAGGTTGAGGTCACCCCTGCGACGTGCTTCTTCGGGTTCCACGGTGGGGGAGCGTATCGGGGCACTCCGGTCGCGAGTTGCAATGCGTAACGTCAGCGGCGAGCACCACGACGTACGTGGCGCCCTCTCCGCCCAGCAAGAGCGGATTGTGTTTCTCGATGATCTTGGCCAGGGCGGTCCGCAGCACCATGTATGTGCGGCGGTGGAATTTGACGACATCGCCGCCGTTGATCAACTCGCTCAGGCGGCCGTCGCGGTCGTGAGTTCGATCGTCGGCTCGGGCGGGCTGTCCGGTCGGCCGGGTGGTGTTGCGAACGAGCACGTCGCGACACATGTGGCACTGATCGACGAAACGTATCGAGATTCGGATGCAGTTGCGGCCCGCCTCAAGGCCTGGGTGCTGGAACCGTTCGCGTTGCGCGCCGAGCCACTCGTGCGGATTGGATTCTTCAAGAACATCGCGACTTCCTCGGCGATCCTCGCGATTGTCGCACACGCGGCGATCGCCGACCCCAGGAGTTGCGAACGCATCATCGACGCGATCCTCGATCGCTCCGTGCCGGAGCTACAACCGTTCGCCTCGTTTGCGGAGGAACAACGGTCCTGGCTGCACACCGACGCTGGCGAACGCGCGTTGCAGGATTGGTGTACGAGGTTGGCTGGCGTACCGCTAGCCCTTCAAATTGCCACCGACTTCCGCCGGCCCGCGCAACCGACGTATCGGACCGCAACGATCGAGCGGACACTTGGCCCAGCGATTCTCGACGTATTGACACGCGATGATGCATCAGGATCAGTGGAAGCGCAGATGCTGACGGCCTGGGCCGGATTGCTCGTTCGATACAGCAACCAGGACGACATCGTGATCGGCA
>JBBRPC010000197.1:0-7346 GCA_038228615.1 Acidimicrobiia bacterium
CTATATGGATGCAGGATCGGCATCGGTCGTCGTCTCGGCAATAGTTGGTGGGGTCCAAGGCGTGAAGGTCTTTTTCAAGACGATCGGGAAGAAAATGACTTCGCCGTTGCGGCGCAAGTCGAAACCCGCTGGCGAGTAATTGCACCCAGTGGCCCCACACGAGTCTGATGAACCCGGGTCGTTTCGCGATCCGGCGAGTTCAGTGTTTTATGTAGAGGATCGCGTCCTGCGAGGCTTCACCGGTCGCGGCGCGACCGATTGGGAAGCGGTCGCTGGCAGCGCCTTTTTTGGTCGTTTGCTCGCCGATCAGAGCGTGGTCGGCACCCGACCAGTCGACGCGGCGATTGTTTCGCAAGCGCGCAGAGATCGCTTTGAGACGTTCGTCGAGCACGACCGCATCCCGTTTATCTCGTATCCGTATGAGTGGAGCTTTTCGATGCTCCAGGACGCGGCCGCTCTCCATTGTGAAATTCTCCTCGCGGCGTTGGCGGAAGATTTCACCATGAAAGACGGCTATTCGTACAACGTGCAGTTTGTTGGCCCACAGCCCTGTTTCATTGATGTTGGCTCGTTCGAGCCTGTCACGACTTGGGGTCCATGGCACGGTTATCGCCAGTTCTGTCAAAGTTTCTTGTTTCCACTCATGCTCCAGTCGTATAAGGATGTGTCGTTCCAACCGTTCTTGCGCGGTCAGATCAACGGCATCACCCCGTCGCAGATGCGGGCAGTGCTCGACGGACGAAAGACGTTCCGCAAGGGAGTCTTCACGAACGTGACGTTGCACGCGGCGTTGGAGAAGCGTTATTCGAGTGCCGAGACGCAAACCACAGAAAAAGAAGTGCGCAATGCCGGATTTGGCAAAGCACAGCAGGTTGCGCTCGCTACCAAACTGCTGAAGACAATCAAATCGCTGAAGTGGAAGCGCTCGAACTCGACGTGGTCGTCGTATGGCACGACGTGTTCCTATGACGACGAAAACCGTGCGTTCAAAGCCGATTTCGTGCGACGCGCAGCTAGCGCGCGTCGCCGTTCGATGTCCTGGGACCTCGGATGCAACGAAGGTACATATTCGCGAATTGCTGCCGAATCGAGCGACTACGTGCTCGCTGCCGACGTCGATGATCTCGTGATCGACCGGCTGTACCGCACATTGCGCAAGGAAGGCGCGACAAAGATTTTGCCGCTTGTCATTGATCTGGTCGATCCTTCGCCTGGCCTCGGTTGGAGCAATCGCGAACGCCAACCCTTCGATCAGCGCCGTCAACCTGAGCTTGTGTTGGCGCTGGCGTTAGTGCATCACCTCGCGATCGGATCGAACATTCCGCTCGCGGAAATCGTGCGATGGTTCCGGTCGCTCAATGCCGAAATCGTTGTGGAATTCGTCGACCGCGACGATCCGTTGGCACACCACCTCTTGCAGAACAAACCGCCGCACACCCACGATTCCTACAACCTCGCGAACTTCTCGGCGTTGGTCGGGGAATCGTTCGACGTCGTTGAGCGCAGCCAATTGCCGCTTGAGACTCGGACCCTGTTTCACTTCAAGCCGCGCTAGCGGTAGGTCTGATTTCAGGCGTTGTTTTCGGGTGATGCTCCGCTCAGGCGGTGCGGCGTCGCAGCGTGTTCGCAAGCAAGATTTTCGCAACGCGTTTTGCCTGGTGCGTCACGATCGGAAGGTTCACGCGACGACGGCGGGCCGCGGCCTGCGCATCCGGCGGAAGAAACACACCCTCGGGTAGGAGTGAACGCACGGTGTCCCATGTGTTCGGTACCGCGTTCAACGCTTCGTCTTTGTTGGCTTCGATCTGGGTGAAGTCGAGATTGATGTATTTATCGAGGATCTCGTCGTAGCGAGTATCGAGTGCCGTTGGCGTCTCGTTGCGATGAAAACCGCGTATGACCGACATGCCACTCCCGCCAACACGGATCGTGTTGACGAGCAGGTCGGGCCGGTACTCCTTGAGACACAGGACGAGCTTCCATGTGTCGCCTGTCCATTCGCGCGTTTGGCGGTGTCGTGAGGCGTGTTCGGCACTCTTCGGATAGCAGTCGTGCATCAGCACGACTGACCGGGGCCCACAGAAACGTTCGACATTGCGGAAGTCGCGCAACGCAAATTCAAACAAGTGCATACCGTCGATGAACGCCAAATCGATGTCGAGCCCATCGAATTCAACGCGGGGATCGACGTGTTCAAAAAACTCGTCGCTCGTGTCGAAAAACAACTTTGCGGTGCTGTTGATTTGTTGGCGAATCGATGGCACAGGATCGATACCGATCGCCCTGGTTTCGGGCTCGATCAAGGTGAGCGAGTCGCCAGTGTGCATACCGATTTCCAGGTAGGTGCGCGGACGCAGCTCGCGGTGAACGCGCGCGAGGAGGTCGAGGTAGTAACCAGTGACCTGGGTTGATGATTTCGTGGTCAACTCCGCCTCCTGGGTATCCGCGCGGCGCTCGACGATATCGTAACTTCGTTGCTGACTCCGCTTGGCGCGCTCACTTTGCGATCAACGCCTTGACGCGTTGACTGAGCGATGCGGACGCCCGTTTGGCGAACGCAATCGGCTCGTTGAGCCGAACGCGGTATTGCTCCGAACGACCAAGACTTGCCTGATGGACGAATTCGGGGCGGTATCTATCGGTCAGGACTCGTGCAAAGTCGTCGACGCTCAGCGCCGGATCGAGGTGTCCGATTTGGTCGTGGAGATATGTCGCGTCAGTGGCGAAACGAGGGAAGAACAGCAGCGTGTGCGCAAGATTGAACTCGGCGACCGTCACCATGAGCTGCGCCAGCACCTCTGCGACGGCGCCACGCTGGCGACCTGCTCGCTTGGCGCCCCACAGCATGCCACCCGGAGCGTTCAACGACCGGCCGTAACTCGCGGCGCGGATTCGACTCGCCGAGGCGATGTCGAGATCGCGCACGGGGATGATCACGTGTTCGACGGCCACCTGGCCGGTGCTCAAGAGATTGTGGAGCTCGGTGGAGAGGCGAGGACTCTTGACGATCCTCGGGGCATTGGCGGCCAGGATGTTCTTTTCGAGGCCGGCCCGCGCCTGCGGGTTGACGCCGACACCTGGGCGAAATCCGGTGTCGAAGCCAAGGTCGGTCAGTACTTGGACGAGCAGCGTTGTACCGGCCCTACCGGTTCCGGCAATGACAATTTTCGGAACCATCGCGGCGACGGGGTTCGGAAGAATCTGCGGCTCGCTCATTCGTTGCGCATGATAGGTGTGCAAAGAACCAGTCAGCTACTGGTCGTCTTGGGCCAAGCGCGCAAGCGTGACGACTTTCGCAGAGATTGCAATCTGCGTCGGAACGCGCTCTACTGCCACGCTCATGCATGCGCGATCCAGCCAACCACCCGACCAGTCACCACACCGGCTGGCCTCGGGCGCGGCGTGACGCGTCAGCTTCGGGTCCTTTGGCTGATTAAAGGCCTCGGTCCCGGCGGTGCTGAGCATCTGTTAGTCGCGGCAGCGCGAAGCCGCGATACCGAGCACTTTTCCTATGAGTTGGCCTACCTATTGCCGTGGAAGAACGCGCTTGTTCCTGAGCTTGAAGCGCTTGGTGTCGCAACGACCTGTTTCGGAGTGCGCGACGAACGCGATTTGCGCTGGATGTTGGCGTTGCGGTCACGATTGCGGAACTCGCCGGTCGATGTCGTGCACGTTCATTCGCCGTACGTCGCCGCGATGGCACGTCTCGTGATCGCAACGATGTCGAGGTTGAAACGACCGGCCATCGTCTCGACGGAACACAACGCGTGGACGGGGTTCAAGGCCCCGACTCGCTATGCAAACGCGTGGACGGCGCGCATGGACGCTGCGACGATTGCGGTGTCGGAAGAGACCCGCGGGTCGATGTCGGCGCGGCAACGAGATCGCTGCGAAACGCTCGTGCACGGCATCGACATTGCCCGGGTCGGGGCCTACCGTGCCGAACGGCAGGAAGTGCGCGACGAATTTGGGTTCCGCGACGATGAAATTGTGATCGGGACCGTCGCGAACTATCACCCGAAAAAGGATTGGCCGAATCTGCTCAATGCTGCGAGCCTCGTGATGACCAGCGCGCCCAACGTCCGATTTCTTGCGGTTGGCCAGGGTCCGTTGCAACATTCGGTGGAGGAACTGCATCGTGAATTGGGGCTCGTTGGTGTTGTGACCCTGACTGGCTACCGGCCAGACGCGGCGCGTCTGATGGCTGGCTGCGACGTGTTCATGTTGGCGTCGAAATGGGAGGGCCTTCCGGTTGCGGTGATGGAAGCGCTCGCACTCGGATTGCCAATCGTCTCGACGGCGGTCGGCGGGGTAGCTGAGACATTCGTCAACGACCAGGATGCCCTGCTGGTTCCTTCGGGAGACGCCCCAGCCTTGGCGGCGACCATCGTGCGGGTCGCCAATGATCCAACGCTGCGCGCGCGTCTCGGCGCCGCCAGCCTCCAACGATCGTTTGAATTCGATGCGGAGCGTGCACAGCGACGGATCGAGTCGATTTACGAGAAGGTCGCGGGTACCCCCAGATGAGCGACTTGCTGGTTCGTCGAGCCGAACCACACGACTTGGATGCAGTACTCGAGCTGTTGCGCGAAGCTATGGGGCGCTCCGACGATCCCAGATTTGGCGAGCTCTTTCGTTGGAAACACATCGACAACGCGTTCGGGGCTTCTCCCGCTTGGATCGCGGTCGACGGTGATCGAATTGCGGCGGTGCGGTTTCTCATGCGCTGGGAGTTCGAACGGTCCGGACGAGTGCTGCGCGCTGTTCGCGCCGTCGATACTGCGACGCACCCCGACTATCAAGGCAAGGGTCTGTTCAAGCGGCTGACGCTCGGCGCGCTGGGTGAGCTCAGTAGCGAAGGCCTCGACTTCGTATTCAATACTCCCAACGACCAAAGCCGGCCCGGCTACCTCAAGATGGGTTGGAAGCTCGTTGGCGTTGTGCCGGTGCCGTCGCGACCGCTGTCGATAGGTGGGCTTGCCGCCATGGCGCGAGCGCGAGTTCCTGCCGATCACTTTTCCACTCCGGTGCTCTGCGGTGAGGCCGCAAGCGACGTTCTCGACGACGAGCCGAGGATCATGGAACTCCTTGCGACGCGGCCAGCATCGACGCGGCTGCGGACACGCCTCGACATCGATGGGTTGCGTTGGCGATACGGCGGAGATTTGTTGCGGTACAGGGCGGTGACGAGCGCAGATGGTGTGGCGTTCTTCCGTATCCGCCGCAGAGGATCAGCCCGAGAACTCGCACTCGCGCTGGTGCTCTGCAGCGTTGGCGATGCTGCGGCACGACGATTGGTTCGGTCGTGTCTTCGAGTGGCCCGCCGCGACGCCGACTACGCCGTCGCGATCGGCGATCGTCCACTCCGCAGCTTCGTCCCGGTACCTCGGGCGGGGCCAACGCTGGTGTGGCGAGCGGTTGGCGAGACGGAGATGCCGACGCTCGATCAATGGAATCTCACGTTGGGCGACATCGAGCTCTTTTGATCTCCGAATGGTGACGTGTGTCGCGCGCATTGCTTGCGTGGGCCATTCGGCCTACGCTCCCTGCCTGCCGTGGCGGGTGCAGCTACAGCAACATCTCTGCAAACTCGCTCGGTTCGGAGGTCGTACGCCCACATGCAATTTGTCAGATCAACGCCCCGCCGCGTCGCTCAGCTCGCGCTGAAACAGTTTGCGGCTGGGTGTGATCGTGTCCGACGGCCACCGCGGGGAGCCGTCGTGCTTATCTACCACCGGGTCGGCGCGCTGAGTCCGCTTGAGGTTGATCTGCCAGACGCGCTCTTCGATGAGCAAATGCACGCGTTGGCAGAAACGGGACGTGCCGCGACACTCGACGATGCGTTACGACTGGTGCGTCGGGCGGACGCCGATGCTCCACACGCGCTTGATCCTGTCGTTGTCACCTTCGACGACGGAACTGCCGACTTCGTTGATCACGCGTTGCCGGTCTTGGTGAAGTACCAAATCCCTTCGCTGTTATATGTCGCCACCGATTTCGTCACATCGGGTCGAAGCTTCCCAAACGACGG
The DNA here is from genome assembly GCA_038228615.1 of Acidimicrobiia bacterium. Lineage (GTDB taxonomy): Bacteria > Actinomycetota > Acidimicrobiia > IMCC26256 > PALSA-610 > F1-120-MAGs023. The sequence goes on from JBBRPC010000197.1 coordinate 6,032, forward strand.
GACCCCGGTGTCGTGGGCAGCGCTGCGCGACGCAACTTCGACAGGTCTCGTCGACATCGGTTCGCACACCCATACGCATGCGCTCCTCGACCGGCTCGCTCCCGAAGCTGTGGCCGCGGAACTCGACGTGTCGAAGGACCAAATCGAACATGAGATCGGTCAACCGGCGCGTCATTTTGCCTATCCGAAGGCGCTTGAGGGTAGCGAGGCTGCTCGCGCAGCTGTGAGGGCTCGATTCGCGTCGGCAGCGCTCGCAGGGACACGTTCGAATTCGTATGGAGCGTGCGATCCCTATCGATTGTGGCGGTCGCCAGTACAGCGCGCCGACGGGATGCGTTGGTTCGACCACAAATTGGCCGGTGGGATGCGCGTCGAAGACGACATTCGCCAAGTCGCGAACCGGCTTCGCTATCGAGGAGCGACCTCGTGAACGCGCGCCGACTTGTGCACCTCACCACCACCGATATGAGCCTTGCGTTGCTGCTCGGTCCGCAACTCCAGGCATATCGCGCAGCAGGCTACGAAGTCATTGGCGTCTCCGCGCCTGGTCCGTTCGTAGAGGAACTCGTTGCAAGCGGCGTGCGTCACGTGCCATTGCGACACGCGACGCGTGCGATGGCTCCACAGCGCGACGCTGCGGCATTTCTCGAACTTGTCAAGGTGTTTCGTAAGCTGCGTCCTGCGATCGTGCACACGCACAATCCGAAGCCAGGTGTGTACGGTCGGCTGGCGGCGCGGGTCGCAAGAGTCCCTGTCATCGTCAACACTGTGCATGGGATTTATGCGCTCCCAACCGACCGCTTCGCGAAGCGAGCTGTCGTCTACGGGCTCGAACGGATTGCGGCGACCGTCTCGCATGCGGAATTGCTGCAAAACGTTGAAGATATTGCGGTATTGCGCAAGCTACGGATCCCCGATCGCAAGCTTTCGGTGCTTGGGAATGGCATCGATTTGATTCGCTTCGGCCGCGCGGGAGTCGATGTGGCTCGCACTGAACAGATCCGCAAGGAGATCGGCGCCAGCGACACCGACGTGGTTGTTGGATGTGTCGGGCGGCTTGTTTGGGAAAAGGGATATCGCGAAATCTTTGAGGCGACCCGTCGCCTCAAAGCAGAGCAACCAAACGTGCGCGTCGTGGTGGTGGGCCCAACCGACTTCGACAAAGCCGACGCGATCACCGCTGGCGATATCGCCGAGGTCGAAGCGCTCGGAAACGTTACCTTTCTGGGCCATCGCGACGATGTCGAGGCGCTGTATCCGGCGTTCGATATCTACGTGCTCGCGTCGTATCGCGAAGGGTTCCCACGTTCAGCGA
>JBBRPC010000198.1:0-7346 GCA_038228615.1 Acidimicrobiia bacterium
GGTATCGCTCGAAACGCCGGTCGGCGAAGAAGACGACAGTTCGCTCGGCGATTTTGTTGAAGATCCCAACTCGATCGCACCGGCCGCCGCGGCCGATCTCAAAATGTTGCGAGCCGACATCGAAGAGGCGCTGCTCGAACTGAACGAGCGGGAGCGTGCCGTTGTGCGTATGCGGTTCGGTCTTGACGACGGCCAGATTCGCACCCTCGAAGAGGTGGGCAAAGCGTTCGGCGTCACTCGGGAACGAATCCGTCAGATCGAATCGAAGACCCTGGCCAAGTTGCGCCACCCCACGCGTTCCCAACGGTTGAAGGAACACCTCGACGGTTCGTAACGACCGCGCCGTACACTGTTCTTCATGGCCGCTTTTGGCGATGTGATCACCAACGAAGCAGAGTTGCGAACGATCTACGACCGTTCGGCATCGAAACGAGCGAAACGCAAAAAGATCGATCACCTCGACGCGCATTGTCGAACGTTCCTCGATCACGCGACGTTTGTGCTCATCGCTACGCATGCTGCTGATGGCACCGGCGACGTTTCGCCGAAGGGCGGACCGAGCGGTTTCATGGTCGTGCTCGACGACCATCGCCTTGCGATTCCCGATCTGGCTGGCAACAATCTTCTGGATTCGTTCACCAACCTGTTGCATGATCCTGCGATTGGATTGCTCTGCGTCGTTCCTGGAATCGATGAGACGTTGCGGATCAATGGTCGGGCGTGCATCACCCGCGATGCCGAAGTGCTGTCCGCATGCGAAGGTCGCGACCCGCGTGTTCGGCCGGCGACAGCGATCGGTGTAGAAGTGCATGAAGCATTCATGCATTGCGCGAAGGCGTTTCGACGGGGGAGCGTGTGGGAACCCGACGCCTGGCCCGACACATCCGCGCTTCCCTCGTTGGGATGCATCTTGCGCGACCACGCCCAACTCGGCGATGTCGACGTTGCAGTGATCGACGTGGCGTTAGAAGACAGCTACACGGCGACAATGTGGCAACCCGGCGGTTGAGTCGAGTCGACAGCAATTGGCTGTTGTGCTCCGCAAGTGCCCTTTGACGCCGATAGGTTCGAAGGCCTCGGCAGGGGCGCTGATAATGTCCGCCCCGGCCCGTCAGGGGCCGACCATTCCGGGGTAGCTCAATTGGCAGAGCAAGCGGCTGTTAACCGCTAGGTTGAGAGTTCGAGTCTCTCCCCCGGAGCCAAGGTCTCGCAGGTCGGAGCGCGGCGGCTTCGCGGTCGGCATCGCGTTTCGGGACCCAGACGGCACCAACGTTCAGGTGATGCGACTCACGCCGTAGGTCGCGAATATCTGAGTCGCCGATCGGTCAAACAGATCGGAGTGATTCGTACGGCCCGTCCGGTTCGTGTATTGGTTTGTACTTGGTCACGCGCATGAGTGGCCCAAAAAACGTGTCTTGTGGTGGTGCCGAATTCGGGACCGGTTGAAGACGGGCTGTGATGTCGATCCACTGGTTGTTCTCAGGAACGGTCGTAGCGCCGTTGATCGTGACGCTGAGTGGGATCGCGTCGGCGGCGCAGCATGAGATCAGGTAGCGCGTCACGATGAATGATCGCGGACCGGCGTACCCCACGTGATTGACAAACCCGATGAAGCGCACGTCATGTGTGAACAAATACTCGCGGTTCGCTCGTTCGGGGGCACCCTCGATGATGTCACCGATGCGTAGCTTCGGGACGTGCTCATCAGCCGATGCGGCGTATTGCGCAATGTCGAATGCGTATGACGGGAGACCGCTCGCTGGGCCGCTGACTGCGAACGTGCCGAGCGCGTTGGCACCGAATGCGATCACGATCACGATCGGAGTAACCAGTAACCAACCGATCGTCCCCCCGGAACCGGTCCGATGCGTGTGATCTGGTTGGGCGTGACGCCGTTCGCCGATGAGGCTGTACACGCCCATCGCCACGAGTCCTATTCCGGCGAGGACAAGCCACGGACGCATCGATGACTTCAGATATTTCAGCATCGCGTTGGTGAGACCCATCCAGAGGGCGAGTGCTCCAGTCGCGGTGACGGCGCGTGCACGATCGAGTGGTTTCACAACAGCACCGCGCCGACGACAATGCTGCTGAGTATCGCGATGATAAACACGAGCGGCGCGAAGCGCGCCGCGAATGCGCGCCCGAATACGGCGATCTGGAGCGCGATGAGCTTGAGATCAATCATCGGTCCGACAACGAGGAATGCGAGGCGTGCGGTCAGTGAGAACTGGATCAGACCTGCCGCCACGAACGCGTCCGCTTCGGAGCACACCGAAAGCAATACTGCGAGGCATGCCATCGTGAGAATCGCTGCGAACCCGGAACCACCGAGGCTGCGAAGAAAGTGCGCGGGTACCACGGTTTGCATCGTCGCGACGAGACTTGCTCCGACGACGAGGAAGCCCCCCGCTTGCGCGAAATCGTTCGTCGCCGTCGCGACGAACGCGTCGAGGCGATGCCCGTGGTCATGGTCGTCTGTCGTGAATCGTATCCATTTACGGCCGGCCACACGCGACCAGATCAACCCGACGATGATGGCCGTTGCGAGTGACGCGATGAAGCGCGCCCATACCATCTCTGGGTGATTCGGGAATGCCACTGCGGTAGCGACGACAACGATCGGATTGATCGCCGGAGCGGCGAGCAAGAAGGTGAGCGCTACCGCGGGTTCGACCCCTCGGCTGACGAGTCGATTGGTGACGGGCGCTGCGCTGCACTCGCAACCAGGCAGCAGCGCTCCTGCAAGTCCGGCGACGGGAACCGCGAGAATGCTGCGTTTCGGTAGGGCCCGAGCGAGCGCGACTGCCGGGACAAATGCCGAGATAGCGGCGCCGACAACGACACCGAGAACAAGGAACGGAAGTGCCTGCAACATCGTCGCGAGAAAGATCGTCGACCAGTGACGTAGCCCGCTGTATGCCAGGAATCGGTGTACCGATTCCTGGTAAAGGAAGAACAACGCCAGGTTGGCCCAAACGATGCCAGCAACATTGCGGCGCTTGCGCTCCGGTGCCTCAGTATCACCACCAGATACCGCAGCGACCGTCATGGTCTCAGAGGCTAACTGCCCTCCGAGGCACCGCGCTTTCGCGTCGCGACGCCCCCTACCTCTACGGCCGAATACGCTGGACGCATGTCGGATGGTGGCTGGAGCCGCGACGTTGTCCGCTCGGCATACGCGGCGGTCGCAAACGAGTACGCAGCGCGGCACGGCGACGATCTCGCGCATCTGGAACTCGACCGGCGCGTCCTCGACATCGTGGCGATGCGGAGCCGAGGCCGGGGACCAGTGCTCGACGTTGGGTGCGGACCAGCGCAGCTTGCTGAGTACCTACTTGCTCAGGGCGCCGACGCGGTCGCTATCGACTTCTCGACCGCAATGCTCGATGTCGCTCGCGCGCGGCTCCCGCGGCTCGCCGTGCTGACAGCGGACCTTCGTGCGCTTCCGGTGCGGTCGGGCACAGCAGCGGGCCTCATTGCCTTCTACGTTCTGCAACACCTGCAACGCGACGACATCAGAGCAGCGCTCAGCGAGTTGCGCCGATGCGTCGTGACCGACGGTGTGGTCGCGCTCGCCGTCCACGAAGGCCAGGGCGAGTACCAAGTTGGCGCCGTGACCGCGACGCTGTTCGGCGCGGACGAACTCGCAGAGGCGCTTCGCTCGGTGCGATTCGAAGTCGAGACGATCGAGCATCGGTCCCCGCTTCCACACGAACGACAAGGACCGCGCGTCTACCTTGTAGCACGCGCGTATTGAACCGTCCGAGGACTTCCTGCTGCTTATATCGTGTTCGTGCCTGATTGACGTGCAATCGCCCGATCTGTAGTGTTCGCGGCATGCGGGGTCGGTGGGGTATTCGGAGCGTGCGGGGAGCAGTCGTTGGTGGTGTGGTGGCGTTCGCGATGGGTCCGGCGCCGGCAAGCGTCGCGGTATCGAGGGGCGTTCCACAACTCGCGGTCGCGTGGCAACAATCGTGCGTCATGTGCCACTCGGTCACCGTCATCGACGGTGTGGTCTACGCGGCGGACGGCGCTGCTGGGGTCTTGAATGGTGGCGCGTTCGTCTCGACCGTCCATGCGTACGACGCGGTCACAGGTGCGAATCGGTGGAGTCATTCGCTCGGGTTTGTCATGCGCTCCCGTGTGGTGGGAACGACGCGCGACCTTGCCCTCATCGACCTCGGACAACCCAATGGCGTGTCGGTCCTCGTCGCGCTCGACCGGACCAGCGGCGTTGAACGATGGCGCTCGAATGCAGCAGCTGGGGCCAGCCGCAGCACGCTCGCCGCTCAAGGCGTGATTCTCGCGCTCGATAGGGCCGGCTCGCAGTTCTCCGTGACGCGTTACGACGATAGTGGGCACGCGAAGTGGCGGTATGTCGCCGCCGAGAATCCTGGTGGCATCACCGCGACGCGCGGCACCGTGTACGTATTCGGCGCGACATTTGTTCCGCCGGGCCAGCAGATCGACTCGCTCGTTGAACTCGACGAGCGGAATGGCGCGCCGCTGCGCCGTTTCGAGTTTTCCGGTGAGTCGTCTGTGCCGTTCCAGCAGCCCGTCGTGGTCGGCAATCTTGTCTACGCGTCGCAGTACGCGTTCGGCGTAGGCAGCGGTCATGGTGCAGTCGCGATCGACGCGACGACCGGCGCGATCGTGTGGACCGTACGCGGTACAACCCGGGTGCGTGTGGCGAACGGGGTTGCGGTCATAGCGAGCTTTTTTCGCACATCGAGCGCCGACAACTCTCTCGACGCTGTCGATGCGTCAACTGGGGTTGACATGTGGTCGGTGGCGCTGGCGAACGGTGCGGCCGACGGCCCAGCACTCACAACTTCGAGCCTGTTCACGACGAACAATGCCGCGCTCGAGGAGCGCGGCCTCCACGACGGCGTGGTGACTTCGCGATACGACGATCCCGCAGGTGGCACACTAAGTGAACCAAAAGTCGCGCGCGGTTTCGTGTATGTCGTGAGCGCGACGCAGTTGCTTGCCTTCGCAGCGGCCTGATCAACGACCGACGCTGCGTCGTCGTACGCACTCGGTCCGACGAGGCGTGGCTGCTGGCGAGGAGTTCGGTCACGCGCGCCTTTTGATCTACAGTTTTGCGCATGGCCGCTGTAGTGGATTTCGTTACCGTTTCGACCGCAGGTCTTGAGTCGTCGCCGGTGGCGGCAGCGCTCGCAGGATTGCGCGCCAACGAAGCGCGGTATTTCAAGAACAAGTACGACTACGTCTTTACTGTGGAGCCAGCCGCCAAAGCCAAAAAGACGATTGCGTGGGTACACCGCATTCTCAAAGAAGACCGCGATCTTGTGATCGCATCGACGCCACTCGAGGCGACGGCCTTCGAAGTTGAAAACATCCGCATGGCGTACGTGTTTTACGAAAGTGGTCTGTCGATCAATGTGATGTACGGGCTGGGTGAATCGCCAAAGCGCGCCGTCGGTTTCAAACTCTCTGAGGGCATGGACATCCCCGATGAGCTCGCATCGCGATTCAAGTTCGCGAGGCAAAAGTCGAAACTCGCGGGCGTCATTCGCGGGTCGTATTTCGTGATCAAAGGCGAATACTGATCCGACATCGCGAAGAACCCTCGACATGCTGCTCGAGTGAGAGTTGGTTCGGTGACGATCGACGTTGTGCTATTTGATCTCGGTGGTGTGCTGATCGACTTCGGTGGGGTGGGGCCCATGAAGGAACTCGCGGGGATCGACGAGGACGAGGAACTCTGGCGTCGCTGGTTGACATGCGAGTGGGTGCGCGCGTTCGAACGCGGTCAATGTTCTGAGGACGATTTCGCGACCGGTGTCGTTGCCGATTGGAACCTGCCCGTAACTCCCAGCGCGTTCCTCGACGAATTTCGAAACTGGCCGCGTGGCCCGCTCGCCGGCGCCGACGAATTGTTGCGGAGTGTGCGTCGGGTTGTGCCAACCGGTTGCTTGAGTAACACCAATGCGTTGCATTGGCGCGAGCAGTTCCATCGCTGGCCGATTCTTCACGAGTTCGATTTCAGCTTCTTGTCGTTTGAACTGGGTCAGGTCAAGCCGGATCAGGAGTTGTTCGATGCCGTTTCGGACGCACTTGGCACGGCGAGGGATCGCGTGTTGTTCCTCGACGACAATTCGCTGAATGTCGAGGGTGCTGAGGCTGCTGGGTTTGTTGCCTGTCGAGCCCAGGGCGTCGACGAAGCGCGTGAAGCACTGATATCTCTGGGCGTGATCACCGCAGCCTGATGGGTATTGTCGCGACTGTGACTGACGCGGATACTCCTGGCTACGCAACATCCGATTGGGCTGGCGAGAACGCCCGCCGTTGGGCCGCGCAAGCCGACCGGCTCGAACAACAACTTGTCCCCGTCTCGAACGTACTGTTCGGCGCCGCCAAACTTCAGCGAGGCGAACGAGTCCTCGATGTTGGCTGTGGCCGAGCCGCGACTACCCGTGAGGCGGCAGTTGCCGTTGGACCGACCGGATGGGCCACCGGTATCGATGTCGGTGCGCCGTTGCTCGACGAGGCGAAGGTCTTGGCTGCGAGCGACGCCAACGTCGATTTCTTGCTCGCCGACGCGCAGCGGCACGTGTTCGAATCGCCACAGTTTGATGTTGTGATTTCTCGTTTCGGCGTGATGTTCTTCGACGATGCCGCGCTCGCATTCGCGAACATTCGTACCGCCGTTCGCACGGGCGGCCGGCTTGCTATGGCTGTGTGGCAGACGCGCGGTAAATCGGAACTTCTGAATGCTCCGCTCCAACTCGGCGCGAGCGTCATGCGTGCATATGGGTACGAACCGAATCTTCCGCCTCCCGATGGTGGGCCGTTCAGCCTCAGCGACGCCGAGCACGTCAATGGCCTGCTGCACCAGGCGGGTTGGTCGGATGTGCGCGTGGCGAACCATGAACTCGACCTTTACAACGGCGGCAAATCGAGCGTTGATGAAGCGCTCGAAGTTGCCCTCACCATTGGCCCGCTGCGAGCATTACTTGAGGAAGTGCCGCCCGACGCGAAGGCGACTGTGAAGGACGCTGTCGTCGCGGCGTTGCGTGAGGATTTCACCCGCCGTCACGATGGTATTGGTGTCAAATTCAAAGGCGGCATTTCGATCGTGACGGCAACGAACCCAACTCCGTAACACCGCACCTAGGTGAGTCCTAAACCGACGGGCACATCTTCGTAGTCGACGGTCCATAGCCGCCCTCCACCTGTCCCGACGGTGGTGCACCGCCAACCGAGAAGCTGTTGGATGCGTTCCGGTTGGTCGCGCACGACCTCCCACGGTGTTCCGAGTGGGGAAGCTTCCTCGGGCGCGAGCCATCCGAGTACGAACGAGACGTGCAGTCCCCAAC
>JBBRPC010000199.1:0-7330 GCA_038228615.1 Acidimicrobiia bacterium
ATCATTATGCGGCGGCAACGACGCAGGCATACACAAATCTGCTGAGCGATCTGCCTACACAGCTTCACGGATTTATCACAATGGAGATATTTGTCGAGTTCATCGCAAAAGCGATCGCGGAACGCCTTGTGTACAGCAGCCATCCATGGATCGTCTTGTGCTGGGACTAAGAAGATGGTGTTTGACGCGCTGCGATACCAATCGTGAGCGTCGCGTGTTGAGAGCAACACTGGTGCCTCGGGATTTGCTGCGGCGATCTCACGCCAGAACAGCGAGCCAGGGAAGTCGACGATGGCCGTGAAATCTGCGAGGAATGTCGACCAATCAATCTGCTCGCCGTTGATCGCTGCTGTGAAGCCGGCGATCTGTTCGGGCCTCGGGAATACTTCAACCATGTGGTGACAGGTACCGCCCAACAACTGCTCAAGAGCGATCTTTAAGGAGTGCGTTCCGGTACGGCCCACGCCGGCGCCAACAATTCGCAATGCCATCTGGTCTCGGATGCTGTGGTCCTGGCCCGGGAAAGGGCAAGCGGTATCGCGTCAGCCTATCGGCGATGCGGAGCTCCGGGTTGCGAGGCCGGTGCGGACTGCGTATACGGCGATCTCAGATCGGCTCGTCATCGACAACTTGGCGAGGATGTTGGAGACGTGCACCGACGCGGTCTTCGGCGAGATAAATAAGCGCGTCGCGAGTTCACCATTGGTGAGTCCTTCTGCGAGAAGCGCTGCGACTTCGCGCTCGCGAGGTGTGAGCTCCAGCGGTCCGTCGATCGTTCCGCCACCAAGCCGTCGTTGAAGCGCGGCCAATTCTTCGACGCGAGTGCCACCCCATCGTGCGAGGAGCGTGGCGGCCACGGCTGCGTGCAGTCTCGAAGTTTCGATGCGTCGTAAGGCGGCGAGGCAGCGCCCGGCGCCGACATGTGCGGTTCCGAGCGCGGCTGGACGCATCTGGTCTCCTGCGAGAGCGATAGCAGCCTCGTAGTCGATGAGGGCCGCGTTGTGATCTGCACGAGCTTCGAGGAGCTGCGCACGCGCTAGCAACCGATACGGATCATTCTCGATTGTGTGCTGTCCGAAACCGATGGGAAAACGATCGAATATGTCCTGTGCCTCCTCGTGCGGCAAACCACCGAGCAGCATGGCGCGCACAAGATCATGTACGAGCTGTGGATCGACACCACACCGCGCTTGCGCGACATCGATGAGTACCGCCGCGTAGTGGCGTACCGCGTCGAGGTCGTGGCGCAGCGCAGCGATGTGGAGGCCGAGCCCACTCCACCACATTCCGTTACCCCCGACATTCCGGACCACTCCAGCGAAAATCGCTTCCGCACGGTCGACTTCGCCAGCCTCGAGCGCGAGTCCCGCGGCGTGTGCCTGGTACCAGAACGCCGGCCTGCTCCCAGCGGAATGGCGCTGTGCTCTGAGGGCTTCTTCGACCTGTGTCAGCGCGGAGCCAAGGTCGCCTTCCCACTCCGCTAAGTCGGCGAGGCCATCCCAATAGCTTCCCGCGAAGAGATCGAATCCGGCGCGTTCGGTCGCGTCGCGCATCCGCACCAACAATGAGCGTGCCTCGTCGGCATCTGGTCGGTAGTGGTCGCCCCGGACGAGGTTGTTGAGTCCGCGGGCGACGATCACCCACTGACGTAGTGCCGCGGCGTCATCTATTGCCGCAGTGAGCAGGGCGACGCCCTCGATGACTTTCGACGGCTCGTTCATGAACGCCGAAGCGCGCTCGATCTGGGCGTGGGCACGCACCTCTGGGAGTTCGAGATCATCGGCGAGTGCGACGGCTCGATCGGACCACGCGACGGCACCGTCAAAGTCGTCGCGCAACATGCACATCTCGGCGAGGACTGCGAACGCCTCGGCTTGTTCGACGCCTTTGTTGAGATGTTCGACGAGTTCTGTGAGGGCGGCGGTGCTCCTGGCGGTAGCTGCTGCGTCACTCATATCGTGATCGAGACGACAGATGAGGCGCAGCGCGGCCGACTCGGCTTCCAGGTCGTGCGCGCGTCGCGCGTGCTGGATACTGCGTACGGTGAGGGCGCGCGCATCAGGAAGGAGACCGCTTAACCACGCGGCACGACTCGCAATGTCGAGGAGCTGTGTGTCGTCGACCGCCTCGCTGAGTCCGAGTTCCGCGAGCTGCAACGCCTGGTAGCTCGAACCTGAATGCAGTGAACGCAGCGCACCTTGTCGTGCCGCGGCCACCATGTCGTCGAACTGTCCTGCGCCGCGAGCATGGTGTGCGATCGCGGCGAAGTCGTCGCTGTCTCCATCGCGGAGCGCGTCGAGGGCTGCGTGGTGCAAACGGCGACGTTCTCGCCCTAAGAGATCCGACTCGATCGCTTCGCGGGCGAGCGCGTGCCGAAATGAAAAGGCGTCTGCTTCCGCTTCGACCAACAAGCCCAGCGCGACGAGGTGTCGCAGGATGGGGATGAGCTCGCGTTCACCGTTGCCCGACACAGCAGCGAGTACGTCGAAGTCGACTCGGGTCACTCCCAGTACGGCAGCGGATTCGAGGACGCTCCGCTGCGCAACGCTCAAATCATCGAGTTGCGCGCGCACAAGCTCAGCCAGGCTCCATGGAAGCTCCTGGCGAAGGAGTTCGTCGGGATCATCTTCACGAGCAGCGGCCAGAAGCTCCTCAAGAAAGTACGGGTTCCCGCCCGTTCGCGCATGAAGCCCTTCGATAACTCGATATGTCGGTTCACGACCGTAGACCGCAGCGAGGAACGAACCGACTTGACGCGTCGAGAGGCGGTCGAGGTGAAGATGGGTAACTCCATGTCGACGTTCCAGTCGGGGAAGCATCTCGGCGGTTGGGTGGCGACGATGGAGCGCATCTGGTCGGTATGTGCCAACGAGCAACTTCGGTCCACTGCCCTGTTCGGCAAGGCGTTCGAACAGCGCCACGCTCTCGGAGTCGGCCCAGTGAAGATCGTCGAACACGACAACGCTCGGGATTGCGAGGGTCAGGTCGCGAACAACTTCGAGCCCAAGTCGGACCCGCTCGTCTGAGGGACGCGTGGTGTCGGCGAGCAGCGCCAGGCGCTCATCGGCTCTGGCATTTCGACCATCGAGGGCGTCGAACAAGAGCTCGAATGTGCGCCCAAACGAACCTGGATCGGCCTGTCCTGCGAACACCGCCATACCTGGTGGAAGGCGGTCGATCAGTTCGCGCACCAAACGGGTCTTCCCGACGCCTGCCTCACCGCCGACAAGCGCTACGGCTGGCGTCTGTCCGGCGTCGACGAGACGCGCAAGCCGATCGAGTTCGTCGACCCGACCAACCATCTCCTTACACAGACCGGGACGTCCGACCAACATCCGCCCAGGGTACGGCCGCGGGTCAACCGCGAGCGAGGAATTGGCGGGCGAAGGCCGAGAAGTCGCGATGACGTCGTCTGGAAAGCTTGGTACGACTTGGTGCGTCATCGACAGTGGCGAGATGGTGACACTTCGCGGCGGCCACCAGGTCATGATGCCTGGCGTCGGCTTCCCTGGTGCGGCGATGGTCTGTGATCAGCTGTTGAGTCTCATAGAAATTCTTCATACATAAATGATGAACGTCTGAGGTAGTGCTGCGCATCGGGACAATGCCCTAGCCGGTCGCTTATTTTGCGGCTGGGACCGCCGTAGGACGACAGCTCGAATTGACGGAACTCATAGGAGCCTCGAAAGTGCCGTGTGCGGCCTGCCAACTGCGTCTGCGACAACCTTGTTCGTCATCTGTCCATGCGCGGTGTTGATGCCAAGTCCGAGCGCTGGATGGCGACGCACCACTGCGTGTAAGGCTTCGGTCGCGAGTTCCACAACGTAGGGAAGCGTCGCGTTCGTCAGTGCGTAGGTCGAGGTGTGGGGCACTGCTCCCGGCATGTTTCCTACTGCATAGTGCAACACGTTGTGACGTTCGAATGTGGGTTCGCGATGTGTGGTCTCGTGGATGCCTTCGACGCAGCCGCCCTGATCGATGGCAACATCCACGATCACAGCGCGGGGCTTCATTGCCCGAACCATGTCGTCTGTGACGATTTTTGGGGCACGCCCCCCGGGGATCAGTACTGCGCCGATAACCAGATCCGCATCCGCAACCGCCCGGGCAACCGACGCAGTGTTCGACGCGAGCGTCACAATGCGGCCCTGATGAATTTGATCGACCCATCGGAGTCGGTCGAGGTTCCTGTCGAGGAGGATGACCTCGGCCTGCATCCCTTGCGCGATCCACGCGGCGTTCCACCCCACGTTTCCCGCGCCGATCACCACCACTCGTGCGGGTCGCACGCCCGGTGCGCCACCGAGCAGGATTCCGCGGCCACCATTTCGTCGTTCAAGAAAATGCGCGCCAACCTGGGTTGCCATCCGTCCTGCGACTTCGCTCATGGGGGCGAGCAATGGCAGCGATCCATCCGCGAGTTGTACCGTCTCGAACGCGATCCCTGTCGTTCCTGCGATGAGCAACGCTTCGGCAACGTCGGGGTAGGCCGCGAGGTGGAGGTAGGTAAACAGCGTCAGGTCGTCGCGTAAGTACGCGAACTCCGAAGCCTGCGGTTCTTTGACCTTGAGCACCAAGTTTGCGCTCCAAGCCTCGGCAGCATCATCGACGATGCGCGCACCAGCTGCGATGTAGGCGTCGTCGTGGATTGAACTCCCTTCGCCAGCGTTGGCCTCGACTATGACAGCAGCACCGTGTCGCACCAGTTCATGCACACCATCAGGCGTAATCGCCACTCGATGTTCGTCGTGTTTGACTTCGTTGGGAACTCCGACAATCACCAATCAACTCTGCCGTGGTTCGTCGTCGATTGCAATGAATATTACGGTTCGGTTGATCGGACCATGTTCACCGAACGACCTGTTCGCGAACGGCGTCATCGACGCTGCTGGCGTCTTCGTCGACGGGCTCGAGGTAAAAACGCGCCCGCTGAGCAAGGCCCTCGAATACACGAAACACGATGACGCCACGCATCTGGTGTGCTGACGGGTGCCAGTCATCTACCATTCTGTAGTGGCGCGTTCATGAGATACGTAGTGGGTATTCGGTCATGGCGAGCAGCACTGGGCTGTCGATGCTGCTCGCCGAGAATGTGGGATCTGCAATAGCTTCGATGTTCGGGCACCGGTTGAGAAGCTCCTCGAACAAGACAGCAATTTCGAGTTTCGCGAGATTGGCGCCGAGACAGTAGTGCGGCCCACCGCCACCGAAACTCACGTGCGGGTTCGGCGAGCGTGTGATATCGAACGTGAACGGGTCGTTGAAGACGTCGCTGTCGCGATTGGCCGATGGATACCAGAGGGTGACTCGATCATCTTTTGCGATCTTCACTCCGTGGATCTCGATGTCGGTTGTTGCCCGGCGAGCGAAATACACGACAGGCGAAGTCCACCGGATGATTTCTTCGACCGCACTTTTGAGCAGTGAGGGATCTGAACGCAACAAGGCGAGCTGGGCAGGGTTCGTGAGCAGCGCGTGCATACCACCCGCAATTGCATTGCGCGTGGTTTCGCTTCCCGCCACCGTGAGCAACATGAAGAACATGTCGAGTTCGATCTGGCCGAGCGAGGTCGTCTCGCCACTTTCGGTTTCGAGTTCTATGTTCGACAAGATCGACCATACGTCGTCGGTGGGCTGATCGCGCTTGCTCGTGCTGAGTTTTTGTGCGTACTCAAACATCTGCACTTGGACATCGAGGATCTCCGCCGCGGTCATCGCGACATCGGGTGACGCCGCTTGCAGGAACCTGGTCGTCAATGAAAACAACCATGCTCGGTCTTCGACGGGGATCCCGACGATGTCGGCGATCATGTGCATCGGGAGTTGGTATGCAATCTCGTTCACGAATTCGACCGTGTTGTGTGTACGTGCGGATTCGACAAGGGAGATTGCCCATTCTCTGGCACGTTCTTCGAGTTTGCTGATCATTCGCGGCGTGAACCCGGCACTAATGAGCCGGCGCTGCCGGGAGTGGTCTGGCGCGTCCATCGCGGCGAGCATCGTGCCACGCATCTCCGGAATTCCGGTCAGGCTCGGACCATCAAACGCGCTGAAATGGTCGGCATCGCGGTTTGCAAATTGCACGTCGGCGTGGCAGCTCAGCACCCAGAATCCAGGATCGTGAGTGTCGGGTGCGTCGGCAGGGAACTCCTGCCACATGACGGGCTGTTCCCGTCGCAATGTCGTGAACGCATCGTGCGGAAATCCGTTGCGAAACAACGTCATGTCGGTCACATCGATCATGAAATCTGATCCTTGTCTGATCGCTCGGTCGCAGATCTGCGGGCCTCGTGTTGGGTCGGTTCAGGTTACGCACTCGTTTTTGCAATCGGCGTTTCTGGCACAATCGCCGCGCGATGCCCTATGGTGCATTCGCGGTCGAACCGATCCGAACGGGTATTTGTCCATCTGTGCGACGGTATCGACATCAGTATTCGAAGGGGAAAACTGTGAAGAAGCTTGGCGTCCAAGATGACCGTCGTCGGTGGCCTTTGCGCCGCAAGTTTGTTGCGATGCTCGCGGTTGGCGCGGTAAGTATCGCGAGCGTTGCGACGGCAGCGGCGCCTGCTCTGGGAGCTGTTGCGCTGACGGTCGACCCGATCGTCGGCGTTCGCAACAGCGGTCCCGACTCGTGCTCGATCGGTCCGGTGTCGGGCACGAACTGTGCCGTGACGATCGTGATCCACGGCGTCGGAATGCCGACTGCCGATCCGTCGTTAGTCGGCAAGCAACAATCGGATGCCAACTCGATTGTGACCGTCATCGACAACAACGATTGCACGTTTTTCTGCGGTGGGCACACGGGTTGGAAAGCTGGTCACGACACCGACTCGGTGACGACATGCAAGATCCTGATTGGTGCGTCAACTCCGAGCGTGCTCATCATGCAGGTGGGTAATTTGGGTGCGACGTGTCCGGGATATTCGATTCTTCCTGGCGATGACGTGCAAGTCATCCTGTACAGCGCGGAGGCTGGCGGTTCTGCGGTCTTCGGTACCGCGCATGTCGCGTCAGCCCTCGCGGCGGTCACCCTCCCGGCGTCCGAACCGTCGGTGAGCGACGTGAACCTCCCATACGGTCCGGTCGAAGGTGGCACGACAGCCGCGCCGGTCACGGGCAGCGTGACGATCTCCGCGACGAACATCGGGACCCCAGAAGCAGTGTGGTTCGGAAATCCAAGTGGTCTGACGGGCGCGACTGGTGTGGCGACGAACGTCATCAACGTGGTCGACGCGACTCATTTCAGTGTTGTTCCACCACCGTCGCCAGCGGCCCAAGGCGCTGAAGGGGTCGTGGTGCAGATCGCCGACCAGGCTGCTGGCACGAGCCC
>JBBRPC010000200.1:0-7322 GCA_038228615.1 Acidimicrobiia bacterium
CTCGGTGGCGGCCTGTCGTCGAGTGCCGCCGTCGGCGTTGCGCTCGCGCTCGCACTTTCAGCCACTGGTGGAACCGCAATCTCGGGGAGAGAACTCGCCCTCACTGCGCAACGTGCCGAACACATCGGAGGCGTTCCGTGCGGCATCATGGACCAAATGGCATCGGTGTTCGGACTCCACGACCACGCCATTCTTGTCGACTGTCGCGAAGTCACGGCAACGCCCGTGCTGCTCCCACCCGAACTCGCCATTGTGGTGGTGCACAGTGGCTTGCCGCGACGCCTGGCAGATTCGCACTATTCGCAACGGCGGGAGGCCTGCGAAACAGCATGCGCTCGACTCGGTATTTCTGAGCTGCGCGACGCTTCGATTGAACAGGTCGGCCACGACCCGTTCGCTCGTCATGTCGTGAGCGAAAATCTACGAGTTCTCGCGTTTGTTGCGGCCATGGCCCGCCACGATCTCAGCGCGATGGGTTCCCTGATGCTCGACAGCCACACCTCGTTGGCTGGCGACTTCGGCGTCTCAACACCTGAACTCGATCTACTCGTGCGGCTGCTCTGCGACGCGGGCGCCTTCGGCGCACGCCTCACCGGCGCAGGTTTCGGCGGGTCGGTCGTAGCGATCGCACACCGCGACGAGGCTGACGAAATGGCACACGCGGTCGCGGGGCGTTATCGTGCCGCAACCAACCGCGTGCCAACAGCATTCGTCACTCGAGCGACTGACGGCGCACGCATCATCGAATCCACGGTGTGAGCCGGAGTTTGTCATGACAACGATTTTCACTCGCATCATTAATGGCGAGATCCCCGGACGTTTCGTATGGCGCGACGACGCCGTCGTGGCATTTCTCACCATCGAACCAATGGCCCCCGGCCACACGTTGGTTGTGCCGCGCGCCGAAATCGATCATTGGATCGACATGCCGAGCGATCTCAACGCGCACACCTTCGACGTTGCCCGACAGGTCGGGCTAGCAATCCAAGCTGCGTTTCATCCGAAGCGAGTCGGCGTCATCATCGCCGGAGACGAGGTCCCACACACGCATGTACACGTCGTCGGCTTCCACTCTGTGAGCCAACTCAGTTTTGCGTCAATCGATCGCAACGTCACCGCGGAATCGCTCGATGCCGCGGCAGCAGCTCTCAGATCTGCGCTGAGATCGTTGGGCTGTACCGCAGTCGCCGACTAGATGCGTTTCAGGAGTTCCTGTTTCTTGGCTTCGAATTCGGCATCGGTGAGGACCCCTTGATCTCGTAATGCAGCAAGCTGCGCGATTTGGTCGGGAACCGACGGCGCTGCCGGAACGGTCGCGGCAACGGGTGCGTTCGACCCAGCCGGCGGATGCGACCACGATGCCCGCTTGCGCTCGAACTCTTCCATCATCCGATAGATCTCTTGTTGCACACCGTCGGGGTGACGCACATTTGAAAACTGCGATTGTCCGTCGCGTCCCGCGGATTCGATCTCCAGATCACCGGCACCGATGACACGCTCCCAGACACCCTGGCCGAAGTTGATGTTGTTAATGCGTCCAAGCGGGATTTCAACGCCGCGTTTCGAGAGCACGCCGGTACGAAAGATGACGCGTTCATCAGTGAGAACAAAGTGCGTGAAGCGCCAATCGAGATACTTCACCACAACCCAGCCGGCCCACGCCACCAGGAAGACAGCCCAGATGAGCAGCACCACGTGGCGGGGGGTCTTGGAAAGTCCGAACGAGATGAGGAGCAATGTGACGATGAGCGGGATCGATGCAAATATCTGCTTCGCGAAAAACCACCAATGTGGCTGCAAGTCGAGGCTCAGGTGTTCGTCGTCTTGAAGCAGTCGCTTGGGGTACGCCATCTGACCAGCGTAGATCCGCTGCGCCAACTCGCGAGGCACCTCAATCGCGAGCGATCTCCAACGGTTCGGGCGAGTCAGATTCGGCGTCGATGCCTTTGGCAATCAGAAAGCCGATCGCGCGTTCGGCCTTCGGATATCGAGCGACGAGATCATGGAACTTCGGTCCGTGGTCGCCGTGCACGAGATGCGCAAGCTCATGGACGATCACGTAATCCAATACCCAAGGTGGATAGCCGCCGAGGCGAGATGAAATGCGAATCGACTTGTCGATCGGCGTGCACGACCCCCACCGGCCCTGTTGACGATCAGACCACGCGATACACCGCGGCGTCGGGAGTTGATACGTCTTCGCCAGTTTTTTTGCCCGAGCGACCAAGTCGATTTGTTCACGAGAGAGACGGCGCTCCATACGTTCACGAAGTTCATGAGCGATGGGGAGCACATCGGACTGGGAGAGACGGCGTGGGTAGGTGACCACGAGCGTGTCGCCGTGGAGAACACCCTCGACCCTGCGTCTGCGCGGTGTCCCTTTTCGCAATTCGATCAGGAGTCGCGGATGTGTCGCGATGGAAACGTTGGGAGTTGGTACCTCTGGAACAGACGACTGACCCAGCGGGGCACGCAACGCCGTCGGGTCGGCGTCGAACAGTGGAAGCTGATCAGAATCCGACGCGGTGCTCACAGCACCGAAGGTAGCCGTCGGGGAGTTCGCTAGCGATATCGCTTGCGCGGAAATACATCAGCGCCGAAACTCCGCACACGATTGAGAAATGTTTTCCCGTCGAGATGATCCATTTCATGCAACAGGCAACGCGCTTCGAACGCATTGGCTTCGATGACACGAGTCACCCCCTCAGGTGTGAGCCCCCGCACAACAACCTCCGAGGCACGGGTCACGTTGCCGGTGAGGTCGGGCACGCTCATGCACCCTTCGCGCATCGAGACAGGACTCCGAGCGACGACCACCTCCGGGTTGATCAGCACAATGAGTCCATGGGCGGAATCGGCTTTGGGATGTCCCGAAATATCTGCGCAGAAAATGCGTCGGGAATCGCCCACCTGGTTCGCTGCAAGCCCGACACACGCCGGCGAGGCATACATCGTCTCGACGAGATCGCGACAAAAGGCCCGCACGCCGTCGTCGATTTCGGTCACATGCATTGTTGATTGCGTGAGCACACGCGCGGGAAGGTGCACGACGGGAAGTTTCGACATAGTTCGCTGCGGCGCTATAACAACTCGGAGTCGGCCAAATGCAACGAGGCCTCGATACCCATTTCGGCGGCGACGGCTTCGAGTGCACTTCGCAGTTCGGATACGGCCTCTGGTGCGACCGCGACTTCGAGCAACATCGCATACACCGGGTCGGCCGGATCGCCGAAATGGCGAGTATTGAGATCGACGACGTTCACGCCGCGGCTGGCAAGCAACGCGGTGACGCGCGCGACGATGCCCGGCTGATCGGCCCCATACACGGACACGACGAACTCGGGATCATGGTCAAGTCGTTCGGTCGCTTGCACGTACTCCGGCGTTGCGATCGGACGCACCGTGATATCGACGTCGAACTGCGTTTCCAATTGGACCAGCGCCGCCTCGAGTGCCGCGATGCCAACCGGAGCATCGACAGCGAGGGCGACAGCACAATGGCCAGATAGCAGCGTCATCGAGGTATCGAGAAGGTTGCCGCCAACTTCAAAGATCACTGCGGTCACCGCGGCGACGATCCCCGGGCGATCGCGGCCGATCGTGAACACCACGTATTGGGCCATGCAGCGAGGCTACCGGTCGCCGATTTGGCATGGCCGGTATGGCTGCACCCATGTCGTAGGCGCCGTGTACGGTCACACCGTGATGACCGACCAGCGCTGCACCGCCGACGAACTCCTCGCCGACCTCGACCCAGAGCAACGCAGCGCGGTAGTCCACGAAGCTGATTTGCTCGCGATTGTCGCGCCGGCGGGATCGGGCAAGACACGAACGCTCACTCGACGAATTGCCTGGCTCAGCACAACCCAACGCATCGCAGCGCAACGAGTCCTGACTGTCACGTTCACCCGCAAAGCCGCTGGCGAATTGCGGGATCGGCTCACGCAACTCGGGTGCCACGAGGTCACCGCTGGCACGTTTCATTCGCTTGCATTGGCCCAGCTTCGCCGCCGTTCGGCAGATCGTGGACGTTCCTTTCCCGCAATCTTGGATCGCAAAGGACGGATCCTCGCATCGCTCGTGGGTGGGCGCGGGCCGCAAGCAACTGTCGCGATCAATGAGGTCGCGACCGAAATTGAGTGGGCGAAAGCGCGCGGGCTCACCCCCGAGCAGTTCACACAAGCCGCGGTGCGCAGTGGCCGAATACTCCCACGCCCTGCCGAGGAACTTGCGACCTTGTACGAACGATATGAACTTGAGAAACGCAAGCGAGCGCTCATCGACTTCGACGATCTGCTGTGGTGGTGCGCCGATGCGCTCGCATCCGATGAAGATTTCGCGGCCGCGCAACGATTCCAGTTCCGCCATCTCTTCGTCGACGAATTTCAAGACGTGACACCAGCGCAACTCAACGTCTTGCGAGGGTGGATGGGCGACCGACGCGATCTCACCGTCGTCGGCGACGACGCACAGTCGATTTATGCATTCGCGGGTGCCCAAGTCAGCGCACTCGGGCGATTCGATCGCGTGTTCCCTGGAGCCTCGATCATCCGACTCGCCACGAACTACCGATCTACGCCCCAAATCGTCAAAGTGGCCGATTCGGTATTGAACGCCACTTCGGAGGTCGCGCGCGCCACGCCGCGAGCACCCCGACCCGACGGGATCGCCCCACAGGTCATCGCGTACGACGATGATGCCTGCGAAGCTACCGGCGTAGCCCAAGCGATCCGTCGGATTCACGACACAGGCTTGCCGTGGAATCAGATCGCAATCCTGTACCGAACGAACGCGCAATCCGCAGCATTCGAAGGGGCAATGCAGAAGTTGGGGGTCCCGTTTCGGCTTCGCGGTGCCAGCCGCTTTCTCGAACGGCCAGAGGTACGCGTCGTGCTCGATGATCTGCGACGCGCCACGAAGGAGCACCCGACTCGCCACATGACCGATCTCGTTGCCGACATCACCGAGACTGCACGCGAAGTTGGCCATGAGCAGCGCGAACACGTCGAGGCGGTGGCAAGCCTCGCGAGGGAATACCTCGCCATCGACAACAGCGGAACAGTGCAAAGTTTCATGTCATGGCTCGAGACAGCAACTCGCGGTGGCGACGACCCGACGTCGAAAAACGTCGTCGAACTTTCCACATTTCACGCTGCGAAAGGTCTCGAATGGGAGGTCGTGTTCGTCACCGGCATCGAGCTTGGTTTGGTGCCGATCAGTTTCGCCAAAACCGACGCAGCCCGCGCCGAAGAACAGCGGCTCTTACACGTCGCGCTTTCGCGGGCAGGTAGCCAACTGCATGTGTCTTGGGCTCGCAAACGCCAACGGCAACGCAAACCGTCGCCGTGGTTGGAACTGATTGAGTTCGCCGCGGCAGGCGACCGGGCCACGGCGTTACGCCCCCCACACGATCGCAGGGCGGCACTCGCCAAAACAAAGGCTGCATTGCGCGCGAAGGGCCCTGCCACCAACGCCGACCCTGAGCTGCTCAGTGCGCTCAAACAATGGCGTCTCGGGATCGCCCGCGCCTTCGACATCCCTGCCTTCACCATTTTGAACGACCGCACACTCCACGAGATCGCATCGGAACAACCCACGACAAAGGCGGCGCTTCTCGATATCGTCGGGATCGGACCAACGAAACTCGATCGTTATGGTGATCAAGTGTTAGCGATCATCTCCGATCAAGTCTCGGAGTAGCCGCGATGATGCACACATTCGACACCGCGACCGAACATCTCACCGAAGCGATTTTGGAGTACATCTCGAAGCGTCTCCGGCTCGACCCTGTGCCATTGGATCGTGGCGTCGACCCGGCAACGCTCAATACGATGGCTCCCAGCCTGATCAACGAGTTCGGCAACGATCCCGATGCGGTGCTCGCGCAATTCGCCGATGTGCTTGCACCCGCGGTCATCAGTTGCGATAGCCCGAGATTTTTGTCATTCATTCCAGCTGCTCCCACGAAGGCCTCGTTGCTGTTCGACATGGTCGTGTCGTGTTCGTCGCTGTCGGGGATTTCATGGCTTGAAGCTGCCGGAGCAATCCACGCCGAGAACACGGTGCTGCGATTTCTCGCCGACCTCGCTGGGCTTCCCGCGGTCGCCGGCGGTTGTTTTGTTTCTGGAGGCTCCGCAGGCAACCTTTCGGCGCTCGTCACAGCACGCGACACGAAGCGGCGGATCGATGCAAGTCGCGGTGTGCGGCGATCCACTATCGCGGTGAGCGAACAGGCGCACTCGTCAATCGCCAACACCGCGAACATCATCGACGCTGGCTTGTTGCAAGTGCCAACCGGCGCCGACGATCGCCTGACCGAAGCGGCGTTGCGGGCGGCGTTCGAACACGATCCGGCCGCTGCCGACGACGTGTTCGCGATCGTCGCGACCGGAGGCACCACCAACGCCGGAATCATCGACGATCTCGACGGGATCGCGAACGTCGCTTCCGAGCGCGACGCGTGGTTCCACGCCGACTGCGCATACGGCGGCGCGGCGCTGCTCGCACCGAGCGTTCGAGATCAGTTCAACGGCATAGAGCGCGTCGATTCGTTTATCGTTGATCCGCACAAGTTTCTCTTCGCGCCGTTCGATTGCGCGGCACTGCTCTATCGGGAACCCGAGCTTGCGCGGCGCACGCACACCCAAGATGCTTCCTATCTCGATGTCATCCATACCGCCACCGCAGAGTGGAATCCCACCGACTACGCGTATCACCTCACCCGCCGCGCCAGGGGTCTGCCGCTGTGGTTCTCGCTTGCTGTACACGGCTGGGGCGAGTACCGCGACGCGGTTGAACGTGTGCTGCAACTCGCACTCGATGCGTCCCAACGGATCATCGCGGCGCCGCACCTCGAACTTGTGCGCGAACCCGGTTTGTCCGTTGTGCTGTTTCGTCGTGTGGGATGGAGCGCCCGCGATTACGAACAGTGGTCGGCTGATCTGCTTGCCCGTCAGATCGCCTTCGTCACGCCCTCGAAATGGCGTGGCGAAACCGTCGCTCGGTTCGCGTTCTTGCATCCGAATACGACGCTAGAAATCGTCGACGAGATTCTCGCCTCAATGGCCTAGTGCGCCGTCAACAGGCCGACCAAAGCCCTCGCCGATTCGCTCTGGCCGCAAGTTCTTGCGACAGCATCGTCTTTGCGTAGATGCCGTTAGGCCGGATGATCATGAGTCGCCCGTAGCCCTTCGCGAGCAACACATCGTCGAATCGTTGCCCCCCGAGATATACATACGCCAGCAACCGACCGTACTTGTCGCGGGTCACGCGATCGAGCTCCAGTCGCACGCGTCTCCCAGCGAGCTGTGCCCTGGTACATC
>JBBRPC010000201.1:0-7277 GCA_038228615.1 Acidimicrobiia bacterium
AACTGTTACGGGCGAACTGTTACGGGCGAACTGTTACGGGCGAACTGTTACGGGCGAACTGTTACGGGCGAACTGTTACGGGCGAACTGTTACGGGCGAACTGTTACGGGCGAACTACTACGGGCCAACTATCACAGGCGTGCCAGAAGCCGACGCGCAAACAGGTAGGCATCGCCTGGCCATCGTGCCGACACATAACGCCCGTCCTCAACGACGAACGCCCGGGAGTCGTTGGCTGCGGTGCCGCGCGCTGCGATGGTTCGAGGACCGCGCACGAATTGCCGCTGAGCGTCGCCGAGCGCGTCGCGAACTTCATCCTCCACGTAGGCCGGATACGTGCGGTAATAGCGACCCAATTTCCATGCCGACGCGAAGTAGGCAGTGCGCTCCATGTATTTCGGTAAACATGTCGTGCGTTGACCGTGGAGCACCGAGAGTCCGGTACGTGGATCCATGGTACGAGCCAGCGTTAACACGCCGTGACAGATCGCAGCAACGGGCCGATCCAGCATCCAGAACGCCGCTATTTGTCGCTGGAGCGATCCGCTCCCGAGGTACTGACGCATCCGAGGCGCGTGTCCACCCGGCAACAACAGCGCATCGAATTCTGCGACGTCTACCGCGGTCCACGAAATCGGGTCACGAAAGGCTTCTGCGGCCTGCATCTGCGCGTAGAACTGTTTCGCTTCGGGTTCCGCGCCAAGTTGGCCAAAGATCACACCATCGAGAAGTCGCTGATCTGCGCTCGGAACGACGCCGCCAAGTTCGGTCAAAAACACCACGTCGTGACCTGCGTCGCAGAGCATTCTCCACGGCACCGAAACCTCGGTGACATCGAAATCGTTGTCCGGTAGGGGAATCGCAACTCGTGCCATCAAATCCGAATGTAGACGGGCCTACGCATGCACAGTCGAATACACCTTCTGCACGAACGGCGACGTCATAGCGCGCACGAGCGCGCTGTAGTTCAGTCCGAATTTGAGCTCCGCACCGACAAGGATGTCGGAACAGCCGGTGTCGAGCACAAGATGATCGCTACTCCCACCAAGGATTCGGATTCCTGTTGATGGCACAAGACCGTCGGGGTCGACGTCTTGATGACCCGCCGCCAACAAGGCTTGGCGAACGTTGCCGCTACCGGTGCGAGGCTTGAGCCCATCAAAGGCAGCGTTCGCGATCTCACCCCAGGGTTGCGATGGCTTCACCTTCGCCTCGATGACTTCAGCGACGAACGTGAACGCATCGACATGCAATCCGGGGATGGCACGACGATGCAGTGGGTCACAACCGAGCAGAATCGATTCGCCAAGCCGAAGGTTGTTGACACGACCTGGGTCGTCCGTCGAGAGCGCCCAATCAAGATTTGCGGAATTCCCGCCCGTCACCACGTCGAGGACTATCCCGAACTCGCGCTCAACCGAATCGACTAAACCTGAGAGCTCCATCATGTTGCGTTGGTCGGGCGACACGCCACTCTGGCACGCAAGGTTCGCCCCGAGACCGACCAGTTTGATGTTCGGCCGGCGCAATGTTTCGCGAACCGCATCGGACAGTTCATGCACAGGCACACCCTCGCGCAGATCACCGAGTTCGACCATCAGCACCACAGCGTGTTCTTTGCCTTGCGCAATCGCGGCGCGCGACAAGCGTTCGATCACCGAGGGTTCGGTATTGACACTTTGATCTGCGTTTGCGACGACCACGTTGGTTTGACTCAACATCGGAGATCGAATCAGCCACATCTGGGTGTCGATCGATGCGGTGCGGAGCGCTTCGAGATTTTCGATACGAGCATCGCCGAGCGACTGCACGCCACCGCGCAACATCGCGTCTGCAACACCTGCTGCACCAAGCGTCGCTTTCGTCACGCCGGTGACGCTGATCCCCTTCGGCGCGAGCCAGTCAACGAGATGTCTTGCGTTGTCTCGGATTTTGTCGAGGTCGATTTCGAGCCTCGGGGCGACCATCACACAGCAAGCGCTGTTTGCGGTTCCAACGCCGGGAATGCGGCGAGCACCATCGAGGACAAACGATCGAGCGGTCGCGTGAGCGCGTCGGTCACGGGAATGCGTAATTCACGCTGATATCGCAAGACTGCTTCATCAATTTCTGCGTCGCTCATGCCCTCATGGTTGATCGTGAGTCCGATGACCTTTGTCGCAGCAAACGTCTCGATGAGTTTGATCTCACTCGTCGGCGTCGGCATCGGATATCCGGGAAAGTCGCCAAGCATCACGCGCTTCGGAGCATGCTGGAGGATGACTCCTGCTGGCTGACTGCCGCGCAATATGTAGGCCGACGTGAGATAGGCCGGATGACTCAACGCTCCTTGGCCTTCGATGATGATCACGTCGGGATTCTCGTGTTCGAACGCATCGACGACGGCAGCCTCCATCTCACCGGAACAGAATTGCGGAGCAATCGCGTCCAGCGCCACGCCGTACTTTGCGCCTTGAATCAGACTCGTCTGACCGGTTCCGACCATCACTGCCTTGATCCCCCGAGCGTTCAACGCCTGTGTCACAAGCGTCGCCGTGGTTCGCTTCCCGATCGCGCCATCGGTTCCAAGTACCGCAATCCGCGGGCATGTCACCGTTGCGATACGACCAGAAAACACCCGCAAGTCCTTCTTCGCACGAGGCCGCCGCACATCAAGGATGGTGACGTTGTGCGCCACGCTCGCCGCCACGAACTCAGGGTCGTCGTTCAAGAACTCGTGCAGGCCGTTGACGATGTGCATACCGGACGCGATCGCATCGAGCACAGCTCCGCGTTCGAGCGTCGACAACAACCCGCTCGCCGGCGCCATTCCAACGATGAAATAGTCCGGGACACTTCCCAAACGTTCGATGGTCGCAGCAAGATCACGATCGACCGGAATCTGATTGGCGATCCCGTCAAGCACCGTGCCAGCGTCGAGGCCAGCTTTGCGGCTATCGATCACGCTCAACACTTTGTATCGCTCGGAATATCGGACCAGCCCGTTGGCAGTCTTGCCGTCGAGTTCGCCAAAGTTGCCTTCGCAATACACGACTGCAGTGTTACCTACAGCAATGGGCGCGAGCGCAGTTTCACTACTAGTAATACGCGCGCCTTTTGACGGCACGGGTGACAGCGAGGTCGTAGACATCGCACTCCTCTGATCAGCTCAGACAAGGCGACGGGATCGTGATGGGCGGTACACCCAAAGCTAACGAGGCGTCTTCCCTAAGTAGGGGTAACACGGGGATTCTACCTGATCGGAATGTGATCTGCGGCCTCAGGTCGACGACGCGCCGCGCCCAGCAACACAAACGTTGCGCAATCCTCCAATGACGTCGGCACCCGAAACAATGACCTCGCCGACTGCAAGAAATCGTCCCGTGGCCGCACCCACCCCCGCTGGTGTCCCAGTAAAGATGACATCGCCTGGATACAGCGTGCAGATAGACGAGAGGTATGCAACGATCGTGGGGATGGCAAAGATGAGCTGACTCGTTCGCGCATTTTGGACTCGTTGGCCCGCGACTTCACACCAGAGCGCGATGTCATCTGGGTCATCGAACGAGTCGACCGAGACAATGGCAGGACCGATCGGACCATATCCAGCGAAGCTCTTCCCGAGGCTGAATTGGGGCGGTTTGCCGGTCTTTTGCACGGCACGGTCGGAAATGTCTTGCCCAAGCGTGAGACCAGCCACCGAACTCCACGCCGACTCGGCAGCAACATGTTTCGTCTGATCGCCTATCACCGCAACAATTTCGACTTCCCAGTCGACCATCGTTCCGGACAACGGTATTTCTGCAGTTGGTCCAGCGATGCAACTCACAAACTTTGTAAACGTCAATGGGGCTGGTGGGAGTTCTGCTCCTGTTTCGCCAGCATGGTCGCGATAGTTCAAACCGATACCAAACACTTGGCGCGGGTTGGGCGACGGTGGACCGAGAGTGACATCGGCAATTCGACCATTGCTCGACATCTGCGCGCAACGATCGCTCCACGAATGCAATTCGCGCGATCGCGCGATCGCGCGAATTGGATCGCTCAACGTCGGATCGCCAACGAGTTCAGCGAGGTCGTACCACTCGCCAGCCACTTCAAGTGCCGCACGATCGTTCACATTGACAAGTCGGAACATATCAATGCCCTTCAGATGCCAGACTGGACCCGCGACTGGGCCACCAATTGGTCGCGCCAGGGTTGGCCAACATTGGACGCTGGCGTCGTGGTCGAAATGAAATCGGCGAGCACCTCGCCGAAGCGAAGGGGCTCCTCGCAATGCGGGAAATGACCGCAGCCTTCAAAGATCTCCAAACGACTCCCGGCGATTGCATCATGCGCAGCGCGTCCCTGCGCCACTGGGATGATCCGGTCGTGGTCACCCCAGACGATCATCGTCGGAACGCCAGCGCTCAAGTAGAGCCGGTCGGCGGCACTCACCCGCTGACCAGTGTGATCGACGACCGAACGCAAGGTTTGCACGAAGGCTGTGCGGGTCGCTGGGTCTGCGAGCGAACCGTAACTCTTCCAGACCTCGCCAACTCGGGGGCTCACGTCTAAACCAACGCGGTGCAGCCAACCTGCGATATCCATTCCAACGTCGTGCACCCAACTGTTGCAGGCGAGTGGAAGCAGATACTCGACACCCGGAAGCGTCAAGGTGCGCAACAACAGATTGACTTCCTCGCCGAGTCCTCCGCTCGCAACGAGCACCAGCCGTTCGCATTGCTCTGGGAATTGATACGCGAACTGCATCACGACTCCGCCACCCAACGACTGGCCAACGAAGGTGGCACGTTCATGACCGAGCGCAACGAGCAAATCGCGCAAACAACTCGCAAACGCGCCAAGCGAATAGTCGCTACGCGGTTTCGCCGAGTCGCCATGACCAAGCAAGTCGGGTGCAACAACCGTGAAGTCCTGCGCGAGTCGGGGCATCACAGGACGCCAGGCGTCGGAACTTCCGGCCATTCCGTGCACGAGCACAACCACGGGGCCTGTACCCGCGGCCCGATAGCCAACCTCATGACCGTGGATCGTGATGTAGCGCTTCGCGAAAGGGTCTGTCATTCCTTGAGATTAGGAGCGTCGTGGGGCGAACGCCGACCGCATCCGAAACCTCGTTCTACAATTCCAGGTCGTGACCACCTGGCGCGACACAATCGGGCGAACGCTGCACGGTGAGGTACTTGAGGTCGGACCTGGGTTCCAACCATTCCCGACCGCCGATGGCGCCAACATCACGTTCGCCGACCGTTCGGTGTCGGGTGGACGCGACGAAACGTGGCCCGAACTGATCGGACAGCCGCACGGCCCAAATGCCCATCTCAATATTGATCTCGACGTTGATGGACTCGACGCGATCAACGACGCGTCGTTCGACGTCGTGATCGCAAGCCATGTGATCGAACATCTCGCGAATCCTCTCGCTGCCCTCGTGTCATTCGAGCGCGTGCTGCGCCCAGGAGGGCGCTTGGTGCTCATCGTTCCCGACCGCACTCGCACGTTCGACGCGCCTCGTGAACCAACTACCTTCGAACACGTCTTCAACGAGTTCGAACTTGGTGTCACCACGGTCACCGACGAACACATTCGCGAATTCTGCACGGCCATCTATATCCAGCCGTCGATACACCCAGATCCCGTTCGAGGCTGGCACGATCCGCAGGGCCTCGACACAGAGCACCTCGACCTTCATCGGCGCCGTTCAATTCACGTGCACTGTTGGAATCCTGAAGAATTCGCGGCACTGCTCGCGCTCGCGACCGGTGAAGGCATCGTGGCATTCCAATTGACTGAGCTCTACACGACGCACGACGGAGGCGAAAACCCGATCAACGAGTTCGGCTTCGTGCTCCAACGGCCGCCACACGACCCGACTACCGATCTCAGAGGTTCGCAGCAACGTCGCGACAATTTTGTCGCCGCGTGGATCGCTGCAGTTCGGGCGCAACCCGTTGGCGACGACCAACGAATCGATGCGTTTCGAGCACTCCTTGCGGCCGACGACACCCGCAGCCACAGATCAGTATTACAACGACTCAAGTTCGCGACGCGTCGGATGGCGCGACGCTGATTCTCGCAATTCCGTTGAACGAGCAGTAGTACATGTCGCGATTCCACCCCACAGCAGGAAACAACACCGACTGCACCGCACTCCCCGAAGAGATTCGCAGGCGTTCTCGTCCGGTTTCGACATCGCGAACCACAACCTCATCGACCATTCTCGCAGCGTCGTGATCCGTCGTCACCAATTCGCCAGTGTCGCAAAAGAGCATTGGGTGACAGCCATGGTTTTGTTCCTCGCGCCAACGCAATTTGGTCGTCCCGTCTTGCGCAATGTCGAAGGCCGCGAGCACACCATTGCCGCTGTCGTACCCAATTGCAATCCGTCGCTCTTCGTCAATCAACGGAGGGTTCGCTACTACTCCGTTTGCCAGACCGCAGATCTCAGTCAGCGTTGCGATGCCAGTCAGAAGATCAACACGAACAAGATGCAGCGGCGCCGTGTTCACTCCGTAGCCTCGGAATGTTCCTGCGTAGCGCTCACTCCCGAAGCCGTTGTCGAGAAACCACGCTGCTCCAAGGGCAATCACCGCATCCCAGCCGTATGTTTGGCCGTCAATCGAGCGATATCTCCCATCGAAATTCGTATCGACGACCAGCGAGGCGCCATTCCACACCACGCGGAACAGCGTGTCGAGACCCACGACGTACACGGTGTTGGCGCTCGCAGAAATCCGCGCAACCGACGCCTCTTCCAACACGACCCGTCCGACGATTGCGAGCCGATCCGGTTCGAGAACAAGCAATTCTGTCGGCTCATATGTGTGGGTCGCCGGATCCCCGCCAGGAAGAACTCCGCCGAAGTCCTTCGTCGCCAGGCAACCGTCGGCGAGGATCACAAAACTGTTGTACGGCCGATGCCGCGGTAACCGCGTCGACGCGATCACACTGAGGTCGGCATCAAGGCGGTGCGCGTGCTCACCGAACACGACATACAACGAACCGTTCGCGTGCGCGGCCAGGCCACCGGGCCACGTCGGGCCACCAGCAAGATCGACCGAACGAACAAGTACTTCTAACGTCAACGCATCGATCCGCTCCACCCACGACACAGCGTCGGGCCCCGCGGTATGACGCAACGCGTAGACCTCACCAGGTTCGCGGAGTACGGCCATCGTGGTGGGAATCGCCTCTCGGAACGTCACCGTCGTCGCCCCAGGGACGAAACCTGGCCCCGAAACCGACGGCGCGCACTGCAACCGCGCGGGACCCCCATCTTCCCCAGGCCACGG
>JBBRPC010000202.1:0-7276 GCA_038228615.1 Acidimicrobiia bacterium
CCACCGGAATCGATGCAAAGTTCGCCGATGGCGATTTCGTAGCGAAGTACGACCAAGAGGCCGCCAAATGCCTTGGTGCATTCCAGGGCGACGGCGTGATGGAAAAGATGTTCACGTTGCCGTTTGGTGAGATGCCCGGCGCGGCGTTCATGGGCCTCGCAATGACCGACACGTTCCAGCATGCGTGGGATCTCGCCAAGGCAACCGGGCAGGACACGAATCTTGCGCCCGAACTCGCAGAGGCGTTGCTCGGCGGAGCCAGGATGTCGATCAAGCCCGGTTTTCGTAGCGAAGAGGGCACGGTGTTTGGTCCGGAAAAAACTGCGCCTGCTGGTGCGTGCGCAGCCGACCAACTCGCAGCCTTCCTCGGCCGCGAGGCGTAGCCGCCAGCCAGTCAATCCTCGTCGCGCTCGTTCGGAGCAATCAGAAGTTGTCGCGTTTGCGTTTCGCTGCGCGGCTTGTCAAGATCGTGGCGAACCGCGACGCAGGAGACGATGTGCATGAACGATCCGCTGCAATATGAGGCGAAACGAGTAGTCGTCACCGGCTGTGCCTCCGGGATGGGGGCAGCAGCCGCGTCGATCCTCGTTGAGCTTGGCGCCGAGGTCATCGGCCTTGATGTCAAGCCCACCGACGTCGCGGTGAAGAGTTTCGTGCAGGTTGATCTGCGCGACAAGGCGTCGATCGATGCCGCGGTTGTCGCGATCGGTTCACCTGTCGATTCGGTGTTCAGCATTGCGGGGCTGCCCGGCGCACCGTTTTCCGATATCGACACGGTGCTCGTCAACTTCGTGGGTGCGCGGCACCTGATCGAGTCGCTGCTCCCGTCGATGTCGAGTGGCGCGTCGATCATTTGTGTGGGGTCGAATGCTGGCTTGGGTTGGCAACAAGATCTTGAGTCGCTCATGCCGATCGTGACCACCGACGGATTCGACGCAGGTAAAGCGTGGTGCGAGGCAAACCCGACAGCAATCGCGACGGGCTATTTCCCTTCGAAAAAGATCGTCAATGCTTGGGTCGCGTGGCGCGGCGCGCAATTGATGGAGCGTGGAATCCGTCTGAATTGCGCGAACCCGGGACCGACCGACACCGCGATGATGCCTGCGTTCGAGGAACAAAACGGCAAGGCGTTGATCGATGCGTTCATCGGGCCATCGGGCCGCCGATCGACGGCAAGCGAACAGGCGTGGCCAATGGTGTGCATCAACAGCCCACGTTGTTCCTACGTCGCTGCCGAGGCGATTCATATCGACGGCGGATTTCTTGGCGCGATGACGACAGGACAAATCGATGTGAATTCCATCCTCGGCGGCTTGTAACCCATCGATCGTTGCGTTCGCGACGCCGATCGAAGGTGGGAATTGCGCATAATTTCCTATTTGTTCCAGGCATCGACAAGACAACCTTCCTGTTGTACTGTTCGCCGTCGTTCCGGGGGGCCACCAAGCGTTGTGCCGCTCTCCGTTGCTACCGATCGAATTACCACATGCAGCGTCACCCGCGTCAACGTCTCAGTAGTCCAGCCAAGGAGCAATCCACAATGAAATTTCGCCCAAGTTCGCTGATTGCTGGTGTTGCTGTGTTGGCAATGACGGCCGCGGCGTGTACGGAGAGTTCGACTACCAAGACGGATGTCACGACCCAAACCAACGCTCCTGGAGTCACGAACTCAACCGGTGCAAGCACAGGCGGAGCCGATTCACCTGAAAACAAATGGGCCTTGACGTACACCGGTGGAACTGCCGGCGCCGCGAGTGGCGCAGATTTCAAAATTGGTTATTCCAACCAAGAGAACGATTTCCCTGAGGCGACGATCGGGCTCAACGCGGCCGTTGCCTATGCCAACGCCGAACTCGGCGGCATCGGCGGTCACAAGATCGTGGTGGTGCCGTGCCCGATCACGACTGAAGAAGACGGCCAGAAGTGTGCGACGACGTTCGCAAATGATTCGAGTATCAAAGTCGTCATGACCGGCACGTTGCTGGTGGGTGGCGCAGGTCTGTACGACGGCTTGAAGGGCAAAAAGCCGGTATTGATTGGCAACGGTCTCACCACGACCGACTTCACGACAGACGCCGGCGTCTCGTTGCTCACTGGCGCAGTTGGTGTGGTGACCGGAATGGCCGAATGGGTCGCAACGCAATACAGCCCGAAGCCGAAAAAGGTCGCGGTGATGTACGGCGACAATGCTTCGGCCCAAGGTGCGTTTGGCATTTTGCTCTCGCCCGTGTTGAAAAAAGCTGGGATACAGGTCACCGGGGTACAGGTGAAAGATCCTGGTGGAACCGCGGCAGAAGTGCAGTCGGCGATTACGAACGCAGGCGCCGATACCGCAGATGTCTTCATCACACTCACCACCCAGCCTGAGTGCTTGGCGACCTACGACTCGCTCAAGCAACTCGGTATCAAGCCCGTCGTGGTGACCACTGGTCTTTGCTATGGCACGCCGATGACCGACCACATTCAAAGCGCCGACCCGGGGTACAAGGGCGTCATGCCCGACGGTTGGTACTTCGGCGGCTACGGCTACAACTACTACGCGCCGGATCTTGCCTCTGGAATGCAGACGTACGTCACGAAGGTGCAGCAGTATGGGGTGAAGCAGTCGGGTGCAAAGACATTGGAATACACCGGTTTCGGTGGTCCGATGTTCGCGAACCTGTTGACGCTGATCAAAGTTGTCAATGGCGTCGGATACGACAAGGTCACGAGCGACAACCTCTTCGCAGCGTTGAAGGGATTCAAGGGTCCGATGATGATTCAGGCCGGTCCGTTGAATTGCGGCGGCGCCGTTGTTGCCGGACAGAAGATCTTCAAGGCTGTGTGTTCGACGCAGATGGGGATCCAACAGTACAAAGACCTCAAGTGGACGAGCATCGTCGACGGCCTGAATGGGAAACCGGTCGACGCCGCATTGTCGAAGGTCTAAGCGGTTCGCGGTGAACGATCAGTCTGGAACCGAAGCGGGTGGTCACAGCGACAACGCTGTGACCACTGCTGCGCCCGCTGAGGTTCAGGGCTCGGTTGTGACCGAACAAGAGCTCGCATCGATGGGCGCGGCCATCAAGCCAAAACGGAATCGTTCGTATTCGCGTCGCTACACGAATGTTGGAATCGCCGCGGTTGGCGTTGTTCTGTTGTTGCGCGTGTTGTTCAACACAGAACTTCGGTTGCATTTCCTCACGGGCGCATCACTGACGCAAGGTGCGTTGGTTGCCGCGATTGCGCTCGGAGTTGTGCTCACATACCGCGGTTCTGGTGTTGTGAACTTCGCGACTGGTGCGACCGCGATGTATACCGCGTACGTCTACACCGGTCTGCGCGTTGATGGAAAGCTCTTCATTCCGCCGCTTCCGAATCCACTCGCACCGATCGAGGGGATCGCCCATATCCTCGATAAGAAATCGACGCTCAAAGTTCCGCATTGGCCGACCTTCATCAGCTTCGGTGGCCCGCAGACGCTGGCGGCGTCGCTGTTGTTGTCGCTGTTGTTCTGCGTCCTTTTCGGCCTGGTGCTGCATGTGCTGATCTTTCGACCATTGCGTCACGCGCCGCCGCTCGCCAAAGTCGTGGCATCGGTAGGAGTATTGCTGTTCTTGCAGGCGATCATCGTTCGCCGCTACGGCACGTCCGCCCGCCCAACGAACCTCGGGAACACAAGTTCACCGCAGGTACACATGCCGTTTTCCATCAGGCTGAACCGCGATCAAGTGATTGTGATCTGCATCGTCATCGGCATTACCGCGTTGCTGTGGGCGCTCTTTCGGTTCACTCGCTTTGGATTGGCCACTCGTGCCGCGGCCGAGAACGAAAAAGGGGCAATGCTGCTGGGGTTTTCACCAGAGTTTCTTGCTGGTACGAACTGGATACTTTCCACAGTCATTTCAGGTCTCCTCGGAGTCCTTGTCGCCGGAAATCAAGGTTCTGTCGATCCGCTCACCATTGCTCTGTTGGTGATCCCAGCCTTGAGTGTTGCGCTGGTTGGTGGTCTGAGCTCGTTTGGCGTGACGACGGCCGCCGCGTTCGGTCTCGCGGCAACGCAAGCGCTCATTGGCTTCTTACAAAATCGCACCTGGTTTCCCAAGGCGGCAGGAGCACCGCTACCGGGCGTTGCTGCATTGCTTCCATTTCTGTTGATCGTCGGTGTGTTGTTCTTGCGAGGCAACTCACTGCCGAGTCGTGGGGCGATTTCTTCGGGTCGCCTCCCGTTCGCACCAAACCCATCGAAACGCAGCACACGAGTCGTTGCGCCGCTCGCCGTTGTCGCGTGTCTGGCATTGTTGTTATTTGGCGCGACGCCCAACGGTCGACTGGCGATCTTCACGACGCTGATTGGCATCGTGATGAGTCTGAGTTTCGTGGTGATTACTGGCTATGTCGGCCAGATTTCACTCGCCCAAATGATGCTCGCGGGAATCAGTGGTTTCACCGTCTCGAAACTCACGGCGCACGGTATTCACCTCTATCACCACACGTTGATTCCGAGGGTCCCGTTTCCGTTCAACGCGATTGTCGGTGCGATCTTCGCGATGTTCGTTGGGTTGTTAGTTGCGATTCCAGCGCTTCGCGTGCGCGGTGTGAATCTTGCGATAGTGACGTTCGCGTTCGCGATCGCGATGAACGAATTCTTGTTCAAAAACCCTGGAGTGAGTGGCGGATTCGCTGGAGCTCCTGTCACGATCATTAAGAGCCTCGATCCGAAAGAGACAGCAGCGGGAGTAGGACGTGGCGAGGGTGCCAACGTCTGGTTCGGTGTCTTTTTGCTCGTCGTGGTTGTGGGCCTCTGTGCGATGATTGTGAATCTGCGACGCTCGGCCACTGGGCGTCGTTTCCTTGCGACTCGCTCGAACGAACGTGCGGCGGCCGCCGCAGGTGTCAATGTTGCGTCGACGAAGCTCACCGCGTTTGCCATTGCGTCGTTCATCGCTGGCCTTGGCGGTGCCCTCGCGGCCCTGCGCCTCGGCACGGTAAATCAAGAACTCTTTGGTGACACAAACTCCCTTGTTGTGTTGGCGTTTGCGTACCTCGGCGGGATTTCGTGTATCTCGGGCGCAGTCACGGCGGGCATGTTGGTGCCGAGCGGTGTGCTCTTTACGATCTTGCAGCGAAACTTCCATGTTCCAGATACGTTCACGCTGATTCTTGGTGGCCTCGCGCTGATCGTTACGGCAGTGAGAAACCCAGAAGGTATCGCTGGTGGGTTCAACGCCAAGCTGCGCGAACGAGCGCGTGCTGCCGAAGGTGTCGCGGCGACCGTTGGTAGCTCCGGAGGTGCACATTGAATATGGGTACCGGCAACGCGTTGCTACATACCGATCTGATGTGTGTGACGTTCGGCGGCTTGCGTGCAGTCGACGAACTCGATCTCCAGGTGAATGCCGGCCAGCTCGTCGGTTTGATCGGCCCGAATGGAGCTGGCAAAACCACCACCATCGATGGCATCACTGGCTTTGTTCCCACCACAGGTGGGATCACCTTCGATGGCAAGCGCATCAACGAGCTTGCCCCGCACCAACGCGCGAAACTCGGCCTGTCGCGTACGTGGCAATCACTCGAATTGTTTGATGACCTGACCATCGAGGAGAACTTGATGGTTGCGGCTGAAACATCATCGATCAAAGATGTGTTGCTCGACCTTGTTGTCCCCGGTCGCAAACGCGATCACGGCAGCGCACTCGATAGCCTCGATTTGCTCGGTCTCGCCGATTTGCGCAAGCGGATGCCCAATGAAATCAGTCAAGGCCAGCGTAAGTTGGTTGGAGTCGCGCGGGCGCTCGCGGCGAGTCCGAAATTGGTATGCATGGACGAACCAGCGGCGGGTCTCGATTCTCGTGAATCGCTCGAGCTCGGCACGCGATTGCGTCAGGTCGTCGACTCTGGCGTTCCGATCTTGTTGGTCGAACACGACATGGGGTTGGTGACGAGCGTGTGCGATTACCTCTACGTCATCGAGTTCGGTCGCAAAATCGCAGAAGGAACACCCGACGTTGTCATGAACGATCCGCGAGTGATCGAGGCATACCTCGGCGCGTCGGCCAAGGAGGGCGATTAGCCGATGGAGACGATCCTCGAGATCAACGACTTCTCCGGCGGCTACGAAGGCGTCGCTGTCGTTCGCGACCTGACGCTCACTGTCGCGAAAGGTGAGGTCGTCGCGTTGCTCGGCCCCAATGGCGCTGGCAAGACCACGACGATGCTCAGCACCTCTGGTTTGCTCCCGATCATCAAAGGCGATATTCGCGTCTTTGGCGTGAGTGTCAAGAAGCGCGCTCCACACAAGATCGCTCGGTCGGGGCTTGCGCACGTACCAGAAGACCGTTCGTTGTTCTTCCAGCTCACCGTCGCGGAGAACCTCCGCTTGGGAGCTTCAAAGGGTTCCGCGGATCTCAGCCAGGCGTTGCATTACTTCCCAGCCCTTCAGCCGCTGATGAATCGCAAGGCTGGCTTGTTGTCGGGCGGTGAACAACAGATGCTCGCGATGGGGCGTGCCCTCACCACCAATCCAAAACTACTCATCGTCGACGAGATGAGCCTCGGACTCGCACCGATCATTGTCGAGCGGTTGCTCCCCGTCCTGCGCACGGTCGCCGACGAGACCGGAGCAGGAGTGCTTCTCATCGAACAGCATGTTGATCTTGCTCTTGGCGTTGCTGATCGTGCATACGTTCTTTCGCATGGCGATCTTGTGCTCGAAGATACTGCGGAGCATCTCCGCGCGAACCGGCATCTTCTCGAAGCGAGCTATCTCGGTGGGATCGACGCCGCGACTGGTTGATCTTGCGGGCGGTCGGCCGTCGCGATGTGCGCTTGGTTGCGATCATTGGCCCTGAGTCGCAGCGCGTACGCAGCGAACGCCACAACGAAGGCGATCGCGAGGCCGAGAATCAAGCCGTTGAATGCATCTTTGGTTGGTTCGAGCAATTTCAGCGATGAGACCACAAGTACTGCGCACAGCACCGGACGTATGTAACGGTCGCTTGCCTTCGAGGAAAAGTGCGCGCCGAGCATCACGGCCGGAATCGCACCGATCAATACCGACGCGATGAGTTCAATTTTCGGATCGCCGAAGAAATAGTGGCCGAGTGCAGCCGCGCCCACCAACGGAATCGCTTGAATGAGATCTGTTCCTACCATCTCTTTTGACGAAAGGGTCGGGTAGAGCAACATCAGCATCACGATGATCAGCGACCCTGACCCGACTGAGGTCATGCCGACGATGAGTCCACCGATCCCACCAATGAGCATGGTCGGGATCGGGCGTACGAGGCGTTGATCC
>JBBRPC010000203.1:0-7216 GCA_038228615.1 Acidimicrobiia bacterium
CAGCCCGTTTTCGATCAAATTTCCCGACGGAACAACCGAAATCCAAACCCAAGCAGCTGTGTGGGATCCTGCCACCAATAAGGCACACCGCGTTGATCCGCCCGACGACGGCAACGTGTTTTGTGGGGCGGCAACCATTCTCGGTGACGGCACCGTCGTCGCAGTAGGGGGATTGAGCCCGTACTGGGGTTGGTCGTCACGCGGTACGCCCGCGGTATTGCTGTTCGATCCGATCACCGAAACATGGTCGTGGGCACCCCCCATGAACAAAGGCCGCTGGTATCCCACGATTACCGAAACGATGGACGGTGGCGCCGTCGTGGTTGGCGGTCGCGACGACAACCACAAG
The DNA here is from genome assembly GCA_038228615.1 of Acidimicrobiia bacterium. Taxonomy (GTDB): domain Bacteria; phylum Actinomycetota; class Acidimicrobiia; order IMCC26256; family PALSA-610; genus F1-120-MAGs023. The sequence continues at coordinate 350 of JBBRPC010000203.1, forward strand.
CCCAACTGGGATATCGAAAAGATCGGGCCACTCCCCGCAACGACGCCGCAGCTCGTGGGGAGCTACAACCTCGATTGGCAGCAGGGGCTCTACCCGAACCAGTTCTTGCTACCGAACGGCCAAATCTTCACGTTTGCCGGTAACCGCTCAGACTTTATGAATCCGGCCAACTGGCGTATCAACAAGGGGCCTGTTCCGCTCGCTCCCCAGTTCGACTATCCCAGTGCGGTTCCGCTGCCGATCGTCGCAGGAGGCCCACTCCAGGTCCAGGTGTACGGAGGCAAGGACAAGTTCGCCGGCACCGATACTGCGTTCGCTGAGCGCATCAATCTTTCGTCGCCAACCCCCACGTTTACCGCTACGACGCCGATGCCCCAAGCGCGCGCGAACATGAACTCCGTGCTGCTTCCCGACGGCAAGATCCTTGTTGTTGGCGGAAACGGCCAAGGCAACTTCAATGTCGGCTATCTGCAGACACTCATGTACGACCCGGTCGCCGATACGTGGACACCACTCGTGAGCCAAGTCAGACGCCGGGCGTACCACTCAACGGCATTGCTGCTCCCCGACGGACGCGTCCTGTCGGCCGGCGACAATGGCGGGGCTCCTGGCGGCGGTAACCAACTGGAGATCTATTCGCCGCCCTATCTCTTTCAGGGCACCCGTCCTGCCATCACGTCCGCGCCAGCCGCGGCGATATGGGGAACGAACATCTCCGTGGCTACCTCGTTGCCAGTTGCCAAACTCGTGCTCATCGCCCCCACCGCTACGACGCACGCGACGAACATGCACCAGCGAATGGTGCAACTCACCACAGCACCGCTCCCTGCGGGCGGCAACGGGCTGAGCACCACGATCCCAAGTGACGGCAGCGTTCCGCCCGGGCCGTACATGCTGTTCGCGCTCGACGCAAACGGTGTGCCATCGGTCGCCACGTGGATCCAAATCAATTGATGGCAAACTTCACGGTCGGTTGATGGCCGCGCCACCCAACTTCAACGAGAAAAGTCGGCCTCGCTGAAGGGGCCGACAACGGCAAGCGTGCGCGGTTGATCGCGCAAGACGCGATCGACAACGCGCGCGATGTCGTCGAGCGAGACTCGATCGACGCGTGCCGCGAGCTCGTCGAGACTCGGGATCTCGTTATCGACGAGTTCACCACGTCCGAGGCGACGCATACGCGAGGACGACGTTTCTAACGACATCGCAAGCGAGCCCTTCAAACTTCCCTTCGCGGAGTTCAGTTCACGCTCAGTCACGGTGCCTTCCCCGATCAGGCGATCGACTTCAGCATGAATGACATCGAGCGTTTCGTGGACACGTTCGACTGCCGTACCCGCATAGATGCCAAGAAAGCCTGCATCCTCGAACGCAGCCCGAAACGAGTAGACCGAATACGCAAGTCCGCGTTCTTCACGCACTTCCTGAAAGAGTCTCGACGCCATACCGCCGCCGAGGATCTGATTCATGACTGTGAGGGCATAGCGATCGTCGTCGTGTTGAGCAAACGAACGGGTACCTAACACGAGGTGCGCTTGCTCGGTATCACGTTCGATCAATCCGATCGACGTGGATGCACCAGCGACCTGGTTGGTTCGAATTGGACGCAACGGCGCGTCGATCGGAGTGTTGTCGCGTACGAGTTGCGTGAACTGGCCGTGATCGAGGTTTCCGGCCGCGGCGAATACGACGTTGCCAGGTACGTAGTGCGCGCCGTGATATTGCGAAATCGACTCACGACTCATCTCGGTCACGGTCGACGTGAAACCGATGACTTCGCGACCGAGAACGTGATCGGGGAACATCACGCTTCCGAACAGATCGTGGACAAGGTCGTCTGGCGTGTCGTCGCGCATCCCGATTTCTTCGAGAATGACTTGGCGCTCGGTCTCCACCTCGTCGGGACGAAACGAAGGACGAAACACGACGTCGCAGAGCACTTCTGTCGCAAGGGTGATTTGCTCGCTCGGTACGCGAACGTAAAACACCGTTTGTTCGTGCGAGGTGAACGCATTCATCTCGCCGCCAACTGCTTCGATCGTCTCTGCGATCTCCCGCGCCGAACGGGTGTCGGTGCCTTTGAAGAGCAGATGTTCCAAAAAGTGACTCGAACCGGCTTGTGGATCAGTCTCGTCGCGCGCGCCGGTACCGACCCACGCACCGAGGGTCACCGATCGCAATTGTGGCAGCGCTTCGGTGACGACACGCAGTCCGGAATCGAACCGCGAGCGCTCGATGGCCTCAGTCATCGACGCCGCGGACCACCACTGCCACTGCGGCGGTTGCGATCGTTGCCGCCACGACGGTTTCCACCGCGGTCGCCTCCGTCGCCGCCACCAGTACCGCGTTCGGCTTCAGGACCGAGCTCGCCAAATTCGCTGATGGCGTCGCCCTCCCACGTCGATTCGAAACTGACAGTCTCCACTCCGGCAGCGGCAGAACTCGTCGCTTCGCCACGGTCGCCACGGTCGCCACGATCTTCGCGAGGCGGTCGGTCGGCACGTGCCGGACGGTCGCCGCCCCCACCACCATCGGTGGGCGCTTCGTCGCCAACAAGGGTGAGCGACAGCTTGCCGTTTTGGTCGATGTCGTCGACCCGAACCTCAATTTCGTCGCCGAGGTTCACGACATCTTCAACCCGGTCGATGCGCTTGCCGCGCCCAAGCTTCGAGATGTGGATCAGACCATCGCGGCCAGGCAAGATATTGACGAACGCACCAAACTTGGTGATGTTGACAACCTTGCCCTGATAGACCGCGCCGAGTTCAGCGGTGGGCGGATCGAGGATCAGCATGATGCGACGCTGCGCCTCTTCGACCCGCGCCGACTCTTTCGAGCCGATCGACACGATGCCAACCATGCCATTGTCGCTGACTGCGATGTCGGCACCGGTGTCTTGTTGAATCGTGTTGATGACCTTGCCTTTGGGCCCGATCACCTCACCGATCTTGTCCATCGGAATTTCGAAACTGATGATCTTCGGAGCACTCTCGCGCACCTCGGAACGTGGTGCGTCGATCGCTTCGGCCATCACCGCAAGGATCTTGAGGCGAGCTTCTTTGGCTTGCTGGAGCGCAGCACCGAGCACATCAGCCGGGATACCGGAGATTTTTGTGTCGAGTTGTAGCGCTGTCACGAATTCGCTCGTGCCGGCAACTTTGAAGTCCATGTCGCCGAACGCGTCTTCCGCGCCGAGGATGTCGGTCAGCGTTGTGTACTTACCTTCGGCGAAGACGAGACCCATCGCGAGTCCAGCGACCGGTGCTTTGATCGGTACGCCAGCGTCCATCAGGGAAAGCGTTGATCCGCACACCGACGCCATCGATGTCGAACCGTTGGACGCGAGCACATCACTCACCACACGCAGCGCGTATGGCCACTCCTCAACGGAGGGAAGCACCGGAACCAGGGCGCGTTCTGCGAGCGCACCATGGCCGATTTCGCGGCGCTTCGGCGAACCGACTCTGCCCGTCTCGCCTGTGGAGAACGGCGGGAAGTTGTAGTGATGCATGTAGCGCTTTTTGTCGTCGAGCGACAGCGAATCGACCATCTGTTCCATGCGCATCATGCCAAGTGTCGTCACTGACAACACTTGGGTTTCTCCACGCTGGAAGAGGCCGGTGCCGTGCGCTGTTGTCAGCACTCCGACCTCGGCGCTCAAGGGACGCAAATCTGCTGGCCCACGGCCATCGATACGCGCGCCTTCGTTCACAATGCGGCTCCGCACGACCTTCTTTTGCACGCTACGGGCAGCCCGTTTGACCTGCGCTGCACGATCCGCGAATGCGCCAGGCGCTGCAGCGGTTCCCACCAACGTAGCGAGCAGGTCGCTATCAATTTCGGTGAGCTTTTCGTTGCGGTCGTGCTTGTCTGCGATCTTCATCGCGTCGCCGACGGCACCTTTGGCTTGCGCTTCGACGGCCGCGTACACGTCATCGTCGAAATCGCTATGAATCTGGTATTCGATGGTTTCGATCTTGCCGTGAGCAGCTTCGACTTTGGCCTTGAGCTGCAGCTGCAATTGCACCGACGCGGCGATCCACTTCTTGGACTCTTCAAGACCTTCGGCGATGACATCTTCGGTGACCTTCGGGGCGCCATCTTCGTACATTTCCCACGAACGTTCGGTGCCACCAGCCTCCACCATCATCACCGCAACATCACCGTCGTCGAGCTGCCGGCCTGCAACCACGATCTCGAAGGTTGAACGGTCGCCCTCTTGGAACGTGGGGTGCGCGACCCATTCGCCATTGAGGTGCGCAAGACGCACCGCGCCGATCGGACCGTTGAACGGAATACCACTAATCATCAGCGCTGCCGACGCGCCGTTGATCGAAGCGACGTCGTGCGGGTTTTCCTGGTCGGCGCCGAGGATCGTGGCGACAACCTGGACTTCGTTACGGAACCCTTCGGGGAAACTCGGACGCAACGGCCGGTCGGTCAGGCGGCAGGTGAGGATCGCTTGTTCCCCTGGGCGGCCTTCACGACGGAAGAACGATCCGGGGATTTTGCCTGCTGCGTACATCCGCTCTTCCACCTCGACAGTGAGGGGGAAAAAGTCGATGCCCTCACGGGGCTTCGACGTACACACGGTGCTCAACAACACTGTGTTGCCGACCTTGACGACTACGGCACCATCGGCAAGGTTGGCAAGTTTGCCAGTTTCAAAGGACATTTCGAGGCCATCGGCATTGACCGGACCAGATACATGAATGGCGTCACCCATAGGTGCACGCTCCTCTCAGTTGTCACCCGCGCCGAGCGCGGGTGGTGAATCGCTCTGGAGAGGAGACGTTCCCAGTGGTCAGCGTCTCGGCCAGCAACCGTCGATCAGGACAGTGCCGAGGCGGTGGCAACCGGCAACCTCCACCTCTTCGCAAAGCGTGGGGCAGAACGGTGAATTATTGGTTCGCCGCGGGAGTGCAGTGTCGCACTCCGTGCCTAGTTAGCGGCGGATACCCAGTTTGGCGATCAATGTCCGATACCCCTCGACATCTTTTGCCTTGAGGTAGTCGAGCAGGCGACGCCGACGCCCGACCAGCATCAACAGGCCTCGCCGTGAGTGATGGTCCTTTTTATGGGACTTCAGGTGTTCGGTGAGGTGTTGGACGCGCTCGGTGAGCAACGCGATCTGCACTTCCGTGGACCCAGTGTCGGTGTCGTGGCGGCGGTGCTCGGAGATCGTTGCGGTCTTGTTCGGCATGTGCGAAAAAAGCTTTCCCAGGTAAACGCTTTGGCTAGGCCATCTTCAGGACAGTCCCGAAGCGACCACAGAGGCTACCACGCCCCTTGTTTGGCACGAGGATCGGTAGCGGCTCAATGTGATGCTGGTGGGGAGTCAAACATGGCCTGCTCGACAGCATCGGGCGCATGGAAGAGTGGAATCCACCCGTCGAGGTCGGTGCGGCGGATCGGGTAGCTGTCCCAGGGCGGCAGCAAGTTCCGCGCCGCGATCCGTTGCCAGAGTTCGTCGACAGGCAAGTCGAGGTAGTGCAGTTCGACGCCGACACCAATGGCGCGGGCCACGGTTCGCATCTCGTCACGTTCGATCCGCGCCCAGAGCCCGAAATCGAGGACCACGCTCAGACCAAGGCGCAGGATCTCTTGGGCGAGCTGCCAGAGTTCATGCTCGACCTTCTGCTGGGTCGGTATGTCCCAAGGAGTGGAGCCGAGGGCCCACATCCATTCATCTTTCGTGAGACGCACGGCGCTGCGGTCCGCGGCGAGCTGCCGAGCGAGCGTGGTCTTGCCCGCCCCGGGCAACCCGCAGGTGAGCAGTAGTCGCGTCTCGCTCATGTGCCCGAGTCAAGCAGGTTCTGCGCGAAGCCTCGACTGCCACGACGCGTATTTCGCTCGACGAGCCCCACGCGCCCGGAACCATGATGTTGTCCATAGAGCTCCTGCGGTCACTGCCGCCCACAACCCGACGGCTGGCCAATTCACGATCGCTGTGTCGATGCCCAAGCCGTCGGCGTAGGTCGTGCCATTCGTAGCAATGTCACCTTGGCAAGCGTCGTCAGGTCGGCGCGCAATTCCGGAGCTCCAATAGCTGTCGTTTCCCACCAAAGTTGACCACAACCCAACCGTATAGCGCCGGCCCACCTTCAGAAATTGCACGACCTCGTGCGGATATTCAACGCTCACTCGTGCGCCCATGTGCGGCGCGCGCGGCCCGCAGCGGAACTGGCACCCTCCATTTGCAAATGGGCGAGGGTTTGCCGCCTTCGGCGCTTTCACCGACTCCGCGTCGAATTCCGCTGTGTCGCCATAGATCGCTACCAGTCGGCCAGTAATCGTCGCCGTGGGCCCTTCGATACTGCACGCGTACGCCGCGCCTCCACCGATCCAGTTCCCGACCAGGATGCATCCAACGATGGCCGCGAGCACGCTGGATCGCAGCATTCGCCCCACTCCTGCAGCGTAACCCTGCGCTCAACGGAACGCAACGAACGCCCGTTACAACAACAGGCGGCGGGTTTCGGCGACGTCAAGATGCATCTGGGCAATTAACGAGTCGACGCCGTCGAACTTCATCTGTGAGCGCAGCAGATGGTGGAACCGCACTTCCACCGCCTGTCCATACAGATCGCCATCGAAATCGAGTAGATACGGCTCAAGGAGTCGCAGTCCTCGCTCGTCGTAAAAGGTGGGGCGCCGTCCGAGGGAAATCGCCGCCACGCGCTCCGTACCATGAGTATCCACGAATGTGCCGGCGTACACACCGTCGGAGGGCAAACACGTGGCGGCTGCTACCGCCACGTTGGCAGTGGGGAACCCGAGTTCGCGACCGCGCTCGTCGCCATACTCCACGGTGCCCCGCACCGAGTGCGGGCGACCGAGGAGTTCTGCCGCACCTGCGACGTCGCC
>JBBRPC010000204.1:0-7174 GCA_038228615.1 Acidimicrobiia bacterium
GCTGGCGAATGCGCGCGGCGAATCAACGAATGGAGTTCACCGCTGAACGCGGACGCGACGAAGCCGTCGATCTCGCCAGCGATTGCCAACACCGCTTCGCCGTCTCGTTCTTCGTGACAAAACGTCACTTGTGAAGTGCCTTTCACGTCGCGCTCCACAGGCGCACAGTCGAAGCACAAACGCCCGCACAAACGCTGAGACCCCTCGCGTTCTTGCACCGAACGTCATCAATTGTCACCAGTATCGAAGGTATACCCATCGGCGGTCCAGACAGTCGTGACAGAACTCGAGTGCTCCGTCGGGGTCACGAGGTGAGATAACTGCCAGGGTCTGGGGCCGCACGGCCAGCGCTGTGAACGCCAATGACCGCTTCGGAGTGTAGCGGGCCGCAGCATGAACCGTCCAGGCCCGCGAGCGGATTTTTTTAACGCATCGCGCAAAAGTCCAGTGACCTTTGCCTCTAGCCCGCGTTGCCGGCTCGGCGCACGCTCTGATCGTGAAGAAAATCGACGCGACCAATGAAGGCCATGAACAAGCGCAAGGAATGATTCCAGCCCGCGGCCGACGACGGACACTGGCCGAGCGTGTCTCCATGCGCGTGCTCGCAACGGGTGGCATCATTGCGGTTGACGTCGCACTCGGAGCGATACTTACGGCAAACGACATCGCCGGATGGATCATCGGCCTCGTGGTCGGCCTGGTGTCCCTGCCGCTCGCCGCGTTGCTGTGGTCGTCACGACAGCTCTAGGCAACCTTCAGGAGCCCGCTCATCAAGTCCGACCGTCTCAGATCCGCGACGCTATGAAACTACCTGACGGCACTGACGTCGACGTTCGTCCGATAACGCCCGACGACGCCGCCGCGCTCGTCACGTTTCACTCGAGGCTCTCGGCCGATTCGAGGCGCATGCGATTTTTCAACCCCCACCCTCATCTTTCATCGACGGAGGTGACGTGGTTGACGGACGTCGATCATCATGATCGACAGGCCTACGTTGTGATGGCCGACACCGTGCTCCTTGGCGTCGGGCGTCTCGATCGGATCCCCGATTCTGCGGACGCCGAAGTTGCCTTCGTGGTGACGGACGCGCGTCAAGGGCAGGGCATCGGAACCGCGTTGCTGATGAGCCTCGCAAGCCATGCCCGATCCGAGGGAATCCTGCGGCTCATCGCGGACACGCTGTGCGAAAACCACGCAATGATCGCAGTATTCCGACAGTCGGGCTTACCTACGTTTCGGAGTCGCGACCATGGCGTGTACCACTACGAAATCACCCTGTAGTACCTCACACATGAACCCGGCGCCGCGCCCTCATCGCCGTGTGGACACGGTCGACGGCGAGCACCATCAGGCCCCGGGCACAGCAATGCTCGGCGCCGCAAGCCGTGGGTGCCTGGCCCATGAAGTGGTGCTAAACGTCACTTCGTCACTGGCGGTGTCACACCCAGCCACACGGCGCAAGGTGGCAGGGCGGGGCTTTCGGCCCTAACAATCTGATCGGCATCTGCCGTACCGTGATGCGATGAACCTGCACGGACGAAGCTTCCTGAAGGAACTCGATTTCACGGCGGCCGAACTGCTCTATCTCATCGATCTCGCCGCCGAACTCAAAACCTCCAAACGAGTTCACAGCGAACCTCAGCGCCTCGTGGGCCGCAACATCGCGCTGATCTTCGAGAAGACCTCGACCCGTACTCGGTGTGCATTCGAGGTCGCTGCCTACGACCAAGGCGCGCACGTCACCTACCTCGGACCCGATTCATCGCAACTCGGCCGCAAGGAAACAGTCAAAGACACGGCTCGGGTTCTCGGTCGCATGTACGACGCCATCGAATATCGAGGATTCGACCAAGATCGTGTCGAGACGTTGAGCGAATACGCCGGCGTGCCGGTGTGGAACGGCCTGACCACACAATGGCATCCGACACAGATGCTGGCGGACATGCTGACGATGCGCGAGCACTCGAACAAGCCGTTGCATGAAACCTCCTACTGCTATCTCGGAGACGCCCATAACAACACTGCACGATCGTTGCTCGTGACCGGCGCAATCCTCGGCATGGACGTACGTATCGCGGCACCCATTGATCTTTGGCCTGATGCGGAACTCCAAGCCCGAGTGCAGACGATCGCAGCTAGCAGTGGCGCGCGGGTGCGTGTCACCGCCGACGTCGCGGAGGCCGTCAACGGAGTCGATTTTTTGTATACCGATGTTTGGGTCTCAATGGGCGAACCGGCTTCGACCTGGGGGCCGCGTATCGCTGAGCTGATCCCCTTTCAGGTCAACGCAGGCGTCGTAGCATTGACGGGCAATCCCGACGTCAAGTTCATGCACTGCCTTCCGGCGATCCACGACCACGCGACTGCGCTCGGTGAAACCATGTTCGAGATGACCGGCCTCACCGCCCTTGAGGTCACTGACGAAGTGTTCGAGTCGGCGCGTTCGATTGTCTTCGACCAAGCCGAGAACCGACTGCACACCATCAAGGCCGTGATGGTCGCGACGCTCTCGACGTGATCATCGTCAACTGCCGGGTGCACGTATTGCGGTCAGCGCAGCTGCCACTACAGCCTCGAGCGCTCCCGTAGTGTCGAGGCACATCGCTTCCGGCCACGGTTCGAACCGTTCGGCCATGTCTGTCGCCACCGTGACAGTGGCGTCCGATGGATCATCGCCCCGAAGCGAACGCTCAGTGATGCGTCGTGCTGCGATCGCGGCGTCTGCGACGCACCGTAACTCCACAACCAAAGCACCGGCGTTCCCAGCGACGGCCCGGGCTGCGGCGCGTAACGATGCATCGTTCCATGACGCGTCGAGCACGACTGTTCGTCCCCGTCCCAACTCAACTTCGGCGCGCCGCAACACTTCGTCGTACGTCGCGGCTCGGGCCACCTCCGAGTAACGGCTGTCGCCGCCGACTTCGTCCGTCGAGGCGTCGGTGCGGTCCGTGCGGTCCGTGCGGTCCGTGCGGTCCGTGGCGCCGACCATGTCATGGCGCACGTCGTCGGTGCGGATCCACGCGAAGTCATCTTGGGCGACCACGTCACGGGCAATGGTCGACTTGCCAGTTCCCGGAAGCCCTCCGAGCAACACGAGCTTGATTGCGCCTGCATCCAAGTGTCGACGAGCGATCGAAAGCAATGTGCGGCACCGGTTGATGCTGGAGTGATCGCCCTGTCGCGCTCGAATCGCATTGACCATGGCGCGCACCATTGCCCGGTACGCGATGTAGAAGTACGCCAATGATTTTGGAGCGTTGTCGCCCGACAACGAGCGATGGGCATCGAGGACAAGCCGCGTCAAATCAGGTCGGCCGAGGCGCTCCATGTCCATCGCGAGAAACGCGACATCGTTGAGGACATCACCCCATCGCAGCTCCACCTGAAAATCGAGGCAGTCGAGGATCCGCACGCCATCAGCGAGCACAAATATGTCGTCGGCTTGCAGATCCCCATGGCCATCACGAATCCGACCATCCCGGAGCCGCTGCTCAAACATCGGACCTCGCCCTTCGAGGTAACGCCGAACGAGTGCGGCGATCGCGTTCACTTCATCGAGCACGCCAGCCTCGAGGATGCCAGCCCCAAGTGTGCCCGCGTCACGCAGTAATGCAGCGCAGCACGCGTCCCAACGTTCACTCAAAAACGCAGCACTGCCAACGTATGCCATCGCGGGATCACACGGACTCCGCTCGTGTAACGCGACGATCTGTCGAACAACATCTTGGAGCGCAATCTCTACGGACGCGTGGCGTTCGACCAACGTGCTCAGCCGACGATCGCCCGGCATCCGCCGCATCACGACCATGTGCTCATCCACCGCACCATCCGAACCCGTCACGGCAACGACATCCAGATACACATCAGGCGCGAGCCGCCGGTTGAGATCGAGTTCACGTTGACAACCAAGCCGCCTTGCCTCGATCGTTGAAAAGTCAACGAAGTCATAGGTCACTGGCTTTTTCACCTTGTACGCGTGCTCGCCCAGCATCACCACGAACGCGGTATGGGTCTCGAAGATACCGGGAGCCTCAACCGGCGGTTCCGCAGTTTCCGAACGACCGACGCTGTGTGTCATCAAAGATACGCAGCCGCTTGAAACGACCATTCCGCCGCGTCGCCGAGCAACATCCGACCAGTAATTGTGAGTGGCTGCACCGCGAGCCACCGGTCACGTTCGTCCAAGAGCCACGGGTGGGGATCAATCAGTGAACGCACTTCCGCGTCGTCGTCAGCGAGCTCACGTACTCCCCCGCGCACGAGCACAGACCATCCAGTATGCGCTGCTGCATCGATGCCATCGATCTCGAATGCGACGTGCGATGCCGACCGATCGACGGACCCGCCTGGTCGGGTACGGATAGCCAAGTATGGCTCCGGATCCGTTACCAACCGATAGTTCACGGGAAACACGATCGGAAATCGATCGACGACGACAGCGATACGACCCACCGAATGAGAACCGAGTAGCTGGAGGCAACGTTCCAGCGAGAGCTCCAATATCGACGACGAGCTCATGCGCCTTGCGCCGCGTTCAGCGCGTCACTCAAGGTGGCGCGCACCGATCGAATCCCTTCGAGCGCAATGCGGCGAACCTCATCGATATCTCCTTGCAACGATTCGCTGACACGACCAGCGGCACGGCGCGCTTCAGCTGCCGCGCGCTCGAGCCGTTGCCCGACCGCATCCGAGCGGTAGCGGACGTCCATCGTCGCGAGATGCGTTTGCACGGCCATCTCGTCGGCCCATCCACGCGCGGCGTCGGCAAGCGCCGCGACCGAGAGATGGAGTTCTTCGGCACCGCCTGCATTTTCGGCTTTCAGTGCGGCGATGGAAAGCGTGAGGTCATATTCCATCATCGCCAACGTCACTGCGACGTCGCTGCGATAATGCTGTTCGACGACGGAGGCCTCATCGTCGTTGACGGATGCTGCGTCACGAATCTGGCGAGCCTCCATCATCAGACGATCAAGGCTTCGTGTGAGCTCGTCGTCGCGGTTGGTGTTCGCGTGTGAGGACGGAATGGTTGATGCTGCGCTCATGGCAGGCCTTTCGATTCGGACCCATCACAACGGCGGGTACGACTTCATCCTGGCGCGGATTCGGTACCGCGACCAGAGGCCAAGGTCACCTTCACGCGCTGCGACCGGGCACACCGAGGCACGACGGGGCATGATTGCGCCATGACGATACGCGTATTCCTGCTGGACGACCACGAGATCGTGCGCCGAGGCGTGCGCGAACTCCTCGAAGCAGAGGACGACTTCGAGGTCGTTGGTGAAGCCAGCACGGCCGATGAGGCGCGGCGCCGAATCCCGGCTACGAACCCCGACGTCGCAGTGCTCGACGTTCGGTTGCCCGATGGTTCGGGCGTCGAGGTGTGCCGCGATGTGCGATCCGCTCGCCCCGATCTTGCGTGCATCATGCTCACTTCGTACTCGGATGACGAAGCGTTGTTTGAGGCGATTATGGCTGGCGCGTCGGGCTACGTGCTGAAGCTCGTGAGCGGTTCCAACCTCGTCGATGCAGTACGACGCGTCGGTGCCGGCCAATCGTTGCTCGACCCTACGATCACAGCGCGCGTGCTCCAACGTCTGCGCAACGGTCCCGAAGAAGACGAACGGTTGCGGGGAATTACCGATCAAGAACGGCGGATCCTTGCACTGCTAGCCGACGGATTAACGAACCGCCAGATCGCTGAAGCGATGTTCCTCGCCGAAAAGACAGTGAAAAACTACGTTTCCAACCTATTGTCGAAAATGGGCATGAGCCGCCGCACCGAGGCTGCCGTGTACGCAGCCCGTCTGAGCATGTCCCCAAGTTTGTTGAAGTGAGGTGGCGGTCCCCCGCTTGATGCCTGCCTTCTGGCAGGGTGTCGAGCGTCCGCCAAGACAATCAACTTCACCTGAAGGGGACCACCACCATGACATCCAAGAAAATAGCTGCTGTACGCGACGCTGAGCCTGATGATCCACGAAATGATTTCGGGTTGCCCGACGAGGTCACGATCTCGCTCGCCACGATCGCGGGGATTGCGCATGAGGGCTTGATGGCCGTGTCGGCCGCGGCTGGTCTGGCGGTGATGGCCACGATGATGGACGCCGAGATGGCATCAAGGGTCGGTGCTGCGAAGCACGCCAAAGTGAGTGACAGGACCGCGAATTGGCATGGGACGGCTCCCGGGACGGTCGTGTTGGGTGGCCGGCGCGTTCCTGTTGAACGACCGCGTGGCCGCACGTTGGATGGTGACGAGATCGAGCTCGACACCTATTCGACGTTCAACGATACGGATTTGTTGACGCGGATCACGATGGAACGGATGCTCGTGGGGGTCGCGACCCGCCGTCACGCGACGGTGAATGAACCTGTCGGCGAAGCACTCGACGCGGCTGCGTCGTCAACGTCGAAGTCTGCAGTGTCGCGCCGGTTCAAACAGGCGACCGAAGCTCAACTCGCGGAGTTGATGGGCCGCGATCTTGCGGCACTCGATATCTGTGTCCTGTTGCTCGATGGTGTGCATTATGCCGATCGTTGTTGCGTTATCGCGCTCGCGGTCACCGCGGATGGGACGAAGATCCCCGTCGGGCTCTGGATTGGTGATACTGAAAACAAGACGATCGTTAAAGCGTTACTTGCGGATCTCGTCGCCCGCGGTCTCACTGCAGATCAGGGCTTGTTGATTTTGATGGACGGCGCGAAAGCACTCGCTGCCGCGGTCGCGGACGTGTTCGGGGACCTTGCGGTCGTGCAACGCTGTACTTTGCATAAACGCCGCAATGTCGCTGGGCATCTCCCAAAAGATCAACAGAAATGGGTTGACGTGAAACTTGCGGCTGCGTTCGCGAACCAAGACGTGACCGCGGGTAGGCGTGCAGTCGTGACACTCGCGAAACAGATCGAGCTCGCGCATCCCGACGCAGCCACCTCGATGTTGGAGGGCCTCGATCAGATGTTCACCGTCCGCCGCCTTGGGATCGGTGGTGATCTCGCCAAGACGCTCACGACAACGAACATCATCGAGTCCGCGATCTCCGTCGCCAGAGACACGACCAGGAATGTGAAACGTTGGCAAGACGCCACGATGATCAAACGGTGGTGTGCAGCTGGGATCCTCAACGCGGAACGTAAATTCCGTCGAGTCCGCGGCTACGACCAGATGCCGAAACTCGTCGCC
>JBBRPC010000205.1:0-7101 GCA_038228615.1 Acidimicrobiia bacterium
GATCGGGTGGGTCGCCGGCGAGTCATTCTCTATTCGCTGCTCGGCATGGCCGTCACCAACTTGTTCAGCGCCTTCATGCCAGACCCTTACAGCTTCACGGTCTTGCAAACAATCGCGCGCGGCTTTGCCACTGCGGCGGCAATCGTGGGCGCAGTCGGCGCGCTGGAAGAGGCGCCAGAACGTGCGCGCGCGTTTGCAACGACGATGCTTGCGCTTGCGGGCGGTGTGGGGTTTTCGTTGACGGTCATCCTGCTTCCACTCGCAGATTTCAGTACTTGGACGTGGAGGGCGTTGCTCATTGTCAGCGCCGCGACCGCGTTGCTCATCCGGCGCATTGCTACGAACCTCGACGAGTCGCTCCGCTACGAGCAGGTGACCAAGACGGTCATCGGGCGCGGACGTCTGAGTGAGGTGTTCGGTCCGAACTATCGACGTCGCTTCTTGCTCATGGCCGGGATTGGTTTCTTTACCAACGTGTTGTCAGCCCCATCGGCGCAGTTCACCAACACGTACCTCACCGACGTCCATCATTATTCAAACAGTTTCATATTGTTATTTCGCTTTTCCACGACGACTGCACCTGGCTTCGTCGCGATCGCGGCGACCGGCAGACTTCTGGAACGGTACGGACGGCGACCCGTGGCGATGGTGACGCTCGCGCTCGGCGCGCTCGTCCGTGCTGTTTTTTTCTTAAGCGCCGGGCCAGTGTTGTGGATCGCGTCTGGCCTCGGTGACGCCGCGCTTGCAATCGGCGCGCTCGCAATTGGGACGCAAAGTATCGAGTTGTTCCCCACCGAGACACGCGGCACATCCAACGGTCTCGTGACGCTCATCAGTGTGATCGGCTCGGTCGTCGGGTTGCAACTTGCCGGAGCGCTGAGCGATCCGCTTGGCAATATTGGCCGGTCGATCGCGCTGTGTGCTGCCGGAACGTTCGTTGCTGCAATCGCGATCGTTCCATTCTTGCCAGAAACAAACCGCAGGGAGCTCGACGAGATCAGTCCATCAGAAACGTAGAGTTGTCCGATGGCTGCACTGACGACGGTTGTGGATGGCATTGCGTTCGGAGAAGGCCCGCGTTGGCACGACAACCGACTGTTCTTTTCGGATATGCACATGGGTCGAGTACTGGCCCTCAACGACGATGGCTCATTGGAAGAGATCTGCACGATTCCAGGCCAACCGAGTGGGATCGGTTGGGATCCACAGGGTCGAATGTTGGTCGTTTCGATGAAAGACCGGCGTGTCGAGCGCATCGAAGCATCGGGTGCACACACAACATTCGCAGATCTCGGTTCACTTGCATCGTGGCACTGCAACGATATGGTCGTCGATCACAAGGGCCGTGCGTACGTTGGCAACTTCGGGTTCGATCTTGATGGCGGCGCCGACCCGTGCAAGACGAACCTCATCATGATCGAGGCCGATGGCACGGCGCGCGAAGTGGCAACGGAACTTGGATTCCCGAACGGCATGGTCATCACTCCCGATGGGGCAACGTTGGTTGTCGGTGAATCATGGAATGGGCGCCTCAGCGCGTTCGACATCGCCACCGACGGCACGCTTTCGAATCGACGTGTATGGGCGAAGCTCGTCGGCGCCGTACCGGACGGCATTTGCCTTGATGCCGACGGTGCGATTTGGAGCGCATGTCCGCTTTCGGGTCGGGTGCTACGCGTTGCGGAGGGTGGCGAAATACTCGACGTTGTCGACACGGGCCGACCCGCGTATGCGTGCATGTTGGGTGGCGCCGATCGTCGGACGCTCTTCGTATGTACTGCCGACACCTCGCACCCGGATGTCACCGTCACGACGATGACAGGCCGCATCGAGGCGCTCGATGTCGCCATTCCGGGAGCTGGCCTCCCGTAACGTCGAACTCCCTTTCAAGTCCTTGTGCGGTATATGCCGATATGTACCGCGAGGAACAAGGGGGAGCACATGGCAACAACGGACGACGTCGCTCATTTAATGCGGCGAGCTGGCTTCGGCGCATCGGCTTCGAAGCTGCAAACGCTGAACGGCCTCACAATCGCAGAGATCGTCGACCAGCTCATCGACGACGTTGTAGTGCCAGACGACGCGAACCCTCCCGATTTTTTCACTGACCCGAACGTCCAAAACTACGAGTGGGAATACCGGCTCCAGCAGTGGTGGCTCGATCGGATGGCAACGGCTCCGAAACCGTTGCAAGAACGACTCGCGTTCTTTTGGCACGGAACGCTGTGTAGTTCCAACTCCAAGGTCGACGACATGGAGCTCATGTACGCGCAGAACAAGTTGTTCCGCGATGCCGGGATGGGCAACTACCGCACGCTCATCCACACGATGGCTCTCCAACCTGCGATGTTGCACTACCTCGACAATGCCTACAACGTTGAAGGTGCAGCGAATGAGAACTTCGCACGTGAACTCATGGAACTCTTCACGCTCGGGGTCGATCAGTACACCCAAGCCGACATCATCGCCGCTGCAAAAGCATGGACCGGCTACAACGTCGATGACAACGATGCCAGCGTGTTCGTGTACTACGACGACCGCCACGACCACTCAGTCAAGACATTCATGGGTCAAAGCCGCGACTGGAGCGGACCCGACATTATCGACTTCCTGCTGCAGGAGAACAGCACGACAAAGATGATCTCCGCAAAGTTCATTGCGAAGAAACTCTGGACGTTCTTCGCGTATCCAAACCCAGACCAAACAATCGTCGACGAGCTTGCGCAGGTCTTGTATGACAATGACCTCGAGTTGAAACCCGTACTGCGAGCCCTGTTCAATCACACCCAGTTCTATTCGACAACCGCGAAACAGGGACTCGTGCGGAGTCCTGTTGAATGGGTCGCCGCGATCATCAAGTACACCGGATTGAGCGCCTCGATCATCAACCCGCAGTGGTACATGGACGACATGGGCCAAACACTGTTCGAACCTCCGAACGTTGCTGGTTGGAAAAATAATCAGTACTGGGTGAACTCGTCTGCCATGTGGCAACGGGCCGATTTCGTCGGCAACATCGTCAACGCCATTTTCAATTGGAACAGCTTGCCCAACATCGATACGTCTATACGCGACACGCTGAACACGATCCTCAACGGGGCGTCGTCAACTCGATTCGTCGACGCTGTGGATTGGGCCCTCGCAAAGTTCGGGATCTTGACCCCGTCGACGAACACCCGGCGACAGTTGGTTGCAGCAGTGACGCGGCAATATCACAACGGCAACTGGGATGAACGTACGTGGGTCAATCTCGTCACGGTCGTGATGTTGTCACCAGAATTCAACCTCGCCTGAGCATTGGAGCCCAGATGCCGATGATCATCGATCCCGAGACAGTTGCAATTCGCGACGCGTTCTCCGTCGCCGAGACGCGCGCCGAGTTCTCGCGACGCCGGTTCCTCCAAGTGTCGGCCGCTGCCGGCGGAGGCGCTGCATTGGCGATGTCACCATTACTCTCACACCTTGAGGCGTTCGCAGCGCCACCACTCAAAAGCACCGACGCGGTTTTGGTGATGATCATGCTGAGTGGCGGGAACGACTCGCTCAACATGGTCGTGCCACACAGCGATAGCAACTACCACGCGCTGCGACCGACGATCGGTTTGCATACCAATCAGACGCTCAATATCAACAGCACCGTCGGATTGCACCCAGGACTCACCAAACTCAAGCACCGTTACGACGCTGGAGACGTTGCGATCATCCAAGGCGTTGGCTATAACCCATCGGATTTCAGTCACTTTTCGTCGATGGCAAACTGGATGCAGGGCTGGGGTGGCGCGAACGTGTCGTATCCGACTGGCTGGATCGGGCGATATCTCGACGGCCTACCGAATGCGGCGACTGAAGCGCTCTATGCCGTGACCCTGAACACGAATGGCGTACCGCTGCACCTCGTTGGCCAACAAGCCCGCGGTTCATCGCTGCCCATGTCTGTTGGCGGACGCTTCGGCGTCGACCGCAGCGGCCAAGACGACGCTCGCCTCTACGACGACATTGCTTCGATCGCCCAGTCGGGAAGGACCGGGCTCGGGCCCTGGGGCGACACGATCGCAAAAGCGAACGCTGGGGTATTGCGACTCGCCGGTCGAATCGCGCCGGCGTACCCCGACCAGTCCCAAGTACCGGACGACTGGTTCGCACGGCAAATGCAGCTCGTCGGACGTCTCGTCAATCGCAACCTCGGAATTCGGGTCCTCAACGTCACACTCGACGGCTTCGACACCCACACAAACGAACTCGTCAACCACGCCGATCTCATGACCTCACTCGATGCAGGCATCGAGATGTTGTTCACAACGTTGTCGCCGACGTGGGCCGACAACGTTGTCGCGATGACCTTCAGCGAGTTTGGACGGCGCCCGAACGAGAATGACGGCGGCGGAACCGATCACGGCACGGCAGCATCGCACTTCGTCGTTGGGCCACGCGTCAAGGGCGGCTTGTACGGACAAATGCCCCCGCTCGCCGACGCAAAGCTCGTCGACTATGGGAATCTGGAGCCGCAACTCGATTATCGCAGAATCTACGCGACGCTGTTACATCAGTGGCTGAACGCTGACGACCGACAGATTCTCGGTAAGACCTATCCGCAAATCGGGTTCATCGAGTCGCATCCGTAGCGTTCGCTGCGAGCAGCTCCCAGCCGTGCGGCGGCGCGTCGAGCCGCCAATATTGCTCAGGCGCTGGCGCGTCGAGCTTTGGCATGATGTTCCAATCCTCTTGGAGTGCCAGGAGTTGTGAGGGGTAGCACTCGACTGCCTCGCGCTTGCGACTCCCTGGAAGATCCAGCTTCGGACAAATTGGGGTGGGCCACAGCATCGCACCAAACAGTTGTGTGACTCGCCATGCCAACATGCCAGGGATGTGTTTGTAACCAAAGTCTTCGTACGCAAACCATTTCGCTGACTGCGTTGATCCGCCGAGCGAGGCATGCACGAGCATCGCTGCACGGTGCACCACATCATGATCAGGATTGGCAAGTCCGAACGGAGCAAGCACTGCTGTCGGTGCAAACTCTGTGATGACGCTGGCAAGCGTCGGCGCGATCACCGATGGCCGCACCGGCCGATCGGCTTCGTTATAGGTGTATTCGACAAATGACAAATGGTGTGGCGTGGCGTTGAGGATCGCGAGCGCCGCGCGATCCTCGTCGCGACGAGCCTGCATGACGTCGTCACCCAGGTGAAAGCCGCACTGTCGATCCCATTCTCGCTGTGGAACCGGATACTGCGCCGGATTCCCAGCAAATACCGTCACGACGAGGGCACCCGGATAGGAGTACAACAACTCACCGCAGCTCAATACCGCGTCGTCGAGGTGCGGCGAGACGATCAAGAGCCGCGCGAATTCGTCGCCGTGCATGGTTCCCCACGAACGCATCGGAGGTTCGATCATCGTCACCGGCGAAGGAACCGTTTGCTAAACGATCTGAATCCACCCTTTGGAACCTCTGTAGTACCACAGCCGGCCAGTGCTGTCGGCGAAGAAATCACCGGCCGCCATTCCAGTCGTTGGGTGGTTCGCCGCGCTGCTCGGGACGAGACGCAGTTGGGCGAGCTTGCCAGTAAATTGCGCTCCTCGCCCGTTCGAAGACTTCGCTTCGATGCCAATCCCGCTTCCGGTCGTGTTGGCGT
This sequence comes from Acidimicrobiia bacterium, assembly GCA_038228615.1. Taxonomy (GTDB): domain Bacteria; phylum Actinomycetota; class Acidimicrobiia; order IMCC26256; family PALSA-610; genus F1-120-MAGs023. The sequence continues at coordinate 5,637 of JBBRPC010000205.1, forward strand.
AGATGCAGGACGCCGCGCTGGACGTTTGGGAAATGTAACCAACGACGGCGCGCCCTGCACCATCTGCTTGACCGTAGACGGCGAACCCAGCGCCCGTGGTGTGGCCGTACACGCCGACACCACTGCCGACAGTTCCCGCGTCGAGCGCTGCACCCGATCCGCCTTGCACAACACGAATGGTTGGCGCAGTCGCGCCACCAGAGGTCGAGCCAGCATCGATCGCAGGCCCGAGGCCGGCTGTCGTGGCCTTGACCGCTGGCGCAGTTGAGCTCGACAGCGACGCAAGCGCCTGAATGGCTGGTCCGGCGCCAAGATGTTGCGCGAGCACAGTCGGGTTCGTCGCACCTGCCTTGAAGCTGAAGGCAACGATCGCTGAACCGCTTCCCTTTTGGACGACGCTGGCAGCGTTGGTTGTCCCTGCGACCAGATTCGATGCAACGTTGAGCACCATTGCCTGCGCGCTTTGAAGATCAACAGTCGTGCCGGAACCTGTGGAATGCACCAACAATCCGGTTCCGGCGCCAGACGATTGGACATCCAATGCGGTGCCCGTGCCTGCTGCCTGCACGCTCACGGCGCTCGTCGCGTCGGAGGCGCTGGTGGAGGTGAAGTCGGCGATACCGCCGGCGTTCGCAGTCGTAAAACTTGCGACGCCACCGTTGCCAGCCGACGATGCCTGCAATACAGGCGAGCCACTCGAAGCATTGTTGTTGTTGACGACGAGGGCACTCCCCGCAGCGTTCTTATTGGTGATCGTCAGGGTGTTATTCGGACCAGTGCTCGACAGCGTCGTGACAGACGCTGCCTCATTTGGAACGGAATTCCCAACAATGAATGGGTCACCGTCGAGCGCGTCGGCGCGACCTGCCGAGGCGAGCACCGTTCCGGCAACCGCCGCTCCGGCGCCAGCGACAGCGTACCGAAGCACACCTCGCCGGCTCAGTTCACCGGTTGGGGCTTTCGCGGGAGCTGACGCCTCGAGCTCATCGATTCGACGCGTGAGTTCACCGACTCGTGCCATCAATGCTTCGACTTCAGGTTGTTGATTCATGTTGGTTCCTTTCGGTGTAAACCGTGACCGAAAAACGCGCCCTTCGGTCGTGCGTGGGCGTGGTAGTGGTCGGGGATATTGCGCATGTGATCATCGACATAGTGCTCGAACTCGAAAAACTTTGCGACAACAGCGCTCAGGGCACTGTGCATGTGGTCCATGTGCTCGACGGGTGGTGTCACTCCATGGTGGCGCCACACCACCATCGGGGTAGCGCAGATCTCGCATTCTGCTATCCAGCACACCTCATCTTCGTGGAACCACTCGGTGATCCTCGCCGCCTCGCAAAGATCACAGTTGTCGCTGTGTGGCCACTCCCCAGGCAAAGAAGTCATTCGAAAGACCCTAGACTCCGATACCTCATGAAGGGTCTCATTCTCTCAGGGGGCGCTGGCACTCGCCTGCGCCCCATCA
>JBBRPC010000206.1:0-7026 GCA_038228615.1 Acidimicrobiia bacterium
ACGCAGCACCCTTCTGGACCAGGGTGGGCCTGGGAGTTGAAGTGGGACGGTGTACGCGCCATGGCACATGTCCACGACGGAGTGGTGCACCTCGCCAACCGTACGGGTGGAGACATCACGGCGACCTATCCCGACCTCACTGTGACGCACAAGGTTCGGGGGCACGAATTCTTACTCGACGGGGAGATCGTCGCGATCGACCCGACGACCTCTCGACCGAGTTTCCAACGATTGCAATCGCGGATGCACCAACGAAACCCCAACCGCGTTGAGGAACTCGTTGCCACCGTACCTGCGACGTTCGTCGCGTTCGATCTGCTGCACCACAACGGCACTTCTCTCCTCGAACAGTCATACCTCGAGCGCCGCGAAACGCTCCGCCGCATTGCCGACGAGACCTTCGGACCCGATCCGGGGATTCCGTGGCAGTTATCGCCGCATTCGGAGGGAGACGGCGCGGCGACATGGCAGATTGTTGAACAGTTCGGTTTGGAAGGCGCCGTCGCGAAACGGATCGAGAGTCGTTACGAACCCGGACGTCGGAGCCCATCGTGGGTCAAGGTGAAACGAACACTCACTGAATCGTTCGTAGTGGGAGGTTGGCGCATGGGTTCCGGCAATCGAACGCAGCGTGTGGGTTCGCTCGCTATTGGCGTCTACGACGAGCCAGGACAATTGCGATATGCAGGCAACGTCGGCAGCGGTCTGACGAACGCCGATCTCGATCATTTGCAACGCGCGTTCGAGCGCATCGCCGTGGATGTCTCACCGTTCGATGGTGCGGTTGAACCTGACACCCGCTTCATCGCGCCAATCATTGTCGTCGATGTGAAATTCACCGAATGGACCGACAACGCGACCCTCCGTCACCCGGTGTTCGTGAGTGTGCGCAGCGACATCGACCCAACGACGGTCCACCGTCGAACCAACTAGGCGCGAGCTCCGGTCATTCGCCTGGGAGTGCGGTGCGCACCACGATACGAGTCCACGCGCCAAGTTGAATCCGTTCATTGGCGAGAAGTTCTCGTCGCGAACGCGCCACGAGCGCCGTATCCGGAAGAGGTGCCCCGACGACCGACACATACGTGCCATTCGTCGAATCCAAATCCTCAATGAACCAGCGGTCGCGATCATTCGTAAGTTGCGCGTGCCGATGCGAGACCGCACTATCGGTACCGCAGTCGATACCGGGCGTCACTCCGCGACTCTTCGAGGTTCTTCCGATCAGGGTGATGCCAGCTGGCAGTCGGGCGATATTCGGAGTACTCGCAGGTGGACACGGATCTCCGAGGTCGACGCCATGCACGGCATACCAATCGGGGTCGACCCAAACCTCCGCGACCCAACCGGCTGCATGCGCAGCCTCGGCCCCGCCGACCGGAGCCGCGCTCGTTGCCGCTGCTATCGGGTCACTGCCACTTGGGTCGAGCGAAAGCTGATTGGTTGGCGGGGTAGGGACTTGGCGCGTCGTGAAGTCGTACCCGCAGTCTTCACAAAAGAGTGAACCACCGGGATTGTCGCTGTGGCAGTTTGGGCACACCACTTCCGGGCCGAGCGGAACCGGGCTCTCCGAAGTGGTCGCAGTACCCGACGCCGGGGCTGGTGGAGGAGGAGTTGGCGAGGCAGCGTTGCCCGCAGGTGGATCTGCGGCCACAGCGCCAGCAGACGCGCCGATAGGTTCGCCGCACACGTCGCAGTAATCGGTTGCCACGGAATTATGTCCTTGCGCGCATGTCGCCATCGTGTTCCCTACCGAACTCGAGTTGTCTTCGTCGACGCCGTATCGAGCGCCATCTCATCGAGCTTTTCCACGTTTCGTTTCAAACGAACCGTGCCAGTTTCGGCATCTTCGATGTCGACAACCTTTGCCAACCGTTTCGTCGCTTCGTCGTTGCCCGTCGCCGCGGCAAGTTTTGCCGCCCGTCCGAGCTTCAGGGTAGCTGTGACGTCGTCGCCCGCCGCCTTGGCAGCAAGCCCGTCTTGGATCTCCGACGCGAGCTCGGTTTGACCCGTGTAGTGCGCGACGGCGGGATTGATCCGCGTCGTCAGCGCCTCATCGTTCGACCACAATGCCTTGACGAGACCTTGCGTCACGATTTCATCGTTGACCACGAATTGCAAACGCGCGGCGAGCTGTTCAGCGCCAACAGGCTTGGCCCCAACTCGTATCGCGACGTGGTATTCCCGCGATTCGTCACCCCACGAACCTGTCGGAAACTCCTGTATGCGCGGCGAGATCGAAGTGCCCCGATCGGTCAGGTCTTCAATGCTCGGCGCGACTTGTCGAACGAACAGGACCTCGGCGCCTTGTGGTGCCCAGACACGTAGTTTCAGATCAGCCACCCCGCGCGACATCGCGGTTTTCATCATCTGTTCAAAGTCGGCTTCCATATGTTGCGGATTGGCGATCAGGTCAACGGTCCCAAGTAGTTCCGTTGCGATGCCACGCAATTCTTGTACTACCCAGTCGGCGCCCACGCCGCGACAGTCGCATTGGAACACGCCTTTCGACAGCTTGATTGCCTGGTGCAGGATTCTCGGGTCTTCGCTTTCGTTCTTGCCGTCGGTGAGCAGAATTGCATGCCGTTGCACCGACGGGACGGATTGAAACACCGTGGTTGCGGCCATCAACCATGAGCCAATGGCGGTTCCACCACTACCGCGCACTCGATCGATCGCGTGCTTGGCTTCGTCACGGGTCGACGAATCCATGCGCGCCATCGGCACGGTTTGGCCATCGATGGGATAGACCATCGCAGGGGAATTCGAGCCGGCAATCACCGCGAACCAAGTGCCATCGAGGATCTCATCGAGCGCGACCTTCGCAGCCGAGCGGGCGGCACGGATTTTGGCGTTGGGGTGCTCCATCGAACCCGACGCGTCGATCACAATTATTTCGGCAGCATCTCCGTTGGCTTGCCCAGCAGCGCCAGCATTCGTGCACTGAACAGCAACGATTGCATGTACTTCGGTGCCGCCCTCAGGCAAAAACTCATTTTGGAACACTTCCGCATTGAAATCAGCCACTCGTCAACCTGTCCTTCGTCTCATGATGCCGGTATATACGCCAACACGACTGCAATATTGTCATGCCCACCCTGACCGATCGCCCATTGCACAAGCGCCGCGGCAATCGGCAACGGATCGTTCGCAGACGCGGTATACGTCGCGACAAGGGCTGCCATGTCGGTGGCAGTTGAGCAATAGTTCCAGAGTCCATCGGAACATACCAAGAGCCATCCAGCGCAGTTCACCGTGGTCGTCGCACACTGGGGCACAGGATTCGGCGAGTCGGAGCCGAGCCAACGTGTAATTGCGTGCGCCTGGGCACTCGACTCGGCGACAGAACGGCTCACTCCCGCCTCGATCATTTCGGCGGCCGCCGAGTGGTCGGTCGTGAGAAGTTCAGCCGGGCCGGTACTTGGAATCCAATAGGCGCGACTGTCGCCTACCCAACCCGCGACGATCAATTTGCGCTCGACAACTGCAGTCACGAACGTACATGCCGGCGGCGAAGACTGCGCGCCACCTTCAGTGATCGGAGTCGCGCTTGCCGCCATTTGCGCGGCTGCTCCCGCGGCCTCAATTGCCGCCGAGATCCTCATGATGCGCGCCGATACAGGGGCGAACGGGTCGGCGGTAATCGTTCCGAGCACATCGCGGGCAGCGTGCGCCGCGCCAAGTGATGCCACATCGCTATTGCTCGACGTACTCACTCCGTCACACACGATGAGCGCAGCGAACGACCCGACTTCGGGGAGCGCCACCAAGCCGAGCGCGTCCTCGTTACGCGCATGGACGAGCCCGCGATCGCACACTGCGGCGGCCCACGGAACCGGTTGTTCCTCCCAGTGATCGCGAGCCGTTCGGCCTTTGGCCCCACATTCGCCGCAATATCCATCAGCAGCAATAAGGGCTCCGCATTCCCTACAGAGTCGAACAACCGGAGTGGGTTGGGTTTCGGCCATCGACCGCTCGCCGGAAGGTGCCGTCGCGGCAACGGCGGCCGTCGCCGACGGACTGATTTCGGCGCCACACGTCTCACAAAACGAATCTCCCGCCACGACCGCGTTCCCGCAGGACGAACACGTCAGGGTCGACAGCACAACTTCCGACATCAGACCAACGACCTCGGTCGGACGCGATTTGCTGCGTCGACCAACGAAACTCTCGCGCTCCGATCTTCGGTCGAGGACGCGAGTTCCCGATACGCCGATTCGAGCGCGCGTCGCAGAGGAACTTCGCCCGCTGCGATTCCGCCGATCAGTATGTTCGGGGAAACATCGCCGCTCAAAACTCGACGCAGCGCCCGCTCGTAGACGTGGACCACCAGCTCGCCATGATCACGCGGATTGAGCGAAACATTTGCAATGGCATCCATGGCTTGCGCGCAGCCTTCCAAAGAATCGCCCTCCAGCAATATCGAAGCTCGAAATTTGCGCGCGTCGACAAACGATCGACTTACCGGAGGAACGAGTTCCAGGGCGGCGAGCGCGGCGTCGGCGTGACCGGCCGAGTAGTGCACGCGGGCGAGGCCGAAGGCTGCCGGCGCCGCGTAGTTCGCGTCGCACCGAGCACACACGTCGTAGAGCCCGATCGCAGCATCAGTTTGACCCGCAAGTTCACATGCCAACGCCAAGGCAAGCTTTGGCGCAAGCTCGCCAGGAACCTCGCCATACACAGCGTTGAAACTTCCTATCGCTGCCGCAAAATCGTTGTGCGATAGGGAGTACAGCCCGGAGAGCCACACGGCACGCCATTCCCACGGGTCGGCTTGCAGCATCGCGTCGATTTGCGCCACGGCCAGCGGCCCCGCGCCCGATTCGATCGCTGCCCTGCATTGGGCGAGCTGAATCTCGATCGTGTTCGAGGGAGCGTGCTGCAACAGGTTGAGTCGCTCCTTCGGATCGGCAACAGAAACGCCGCCAAGCCAGCTGGACATCGCGTCCTGTTGGTCGACCCGCAATGCTGGTAGTTGATCCCAGGTCAGGGTTGCCCCAGCCACAATCGGAACCTCGAACAGTACCGAAGCGCTCGAATGTGAGACGGCACCGCGATGATCGCCAGACCCTTCGCCCGAACCCTTCAGCATGGTGATTTCGCGCAATACGCCTAAAAGTTGCTGTCGCATTTCATCCGCAGATTGAAAACGATCATCCGGCGAAGGAGCACACGCCTTCAGCAGCACTCGGTACAGCGAATCATGTTGCTGAAACAGCGCCGTATCGTCGGGCGAAGGAAGTCGCGTCGCGAACGCGTTTTGATAGCCCCGAAACTCCATGGCGAGCACGCACAGTGTGCGCCCGATGGTAAAAATGTCGCTCGCGATACTCGGTCCGAGTTCTGCAATCTCTGGTGCTTGAAATCCGACGGTTCCATATATCGCGCTTTTCGAATCGTCGATTCTTCGCACGCCGCCGAGATCGATCAACTTCAGCCCATCCCCTTGTTGAATCACATTGTCGGGTTTGAAGTCGCAATAGAGCAACCCGGTTGTGTGGAGGTATCCAAAGGCTGGGAGAATTTCGATGATGTACGCAATGGCTTGATCAACAGGGAACGCGTCGTATTGACCGTTATTTGTGCGCATACGGTCTTTGAGCAAGGTTTTCAGGCTCTTGCCTCCGACGTACTCCATGACCGTGTAACCGGCGCCTTCATGCGACACGAAGTTGTAAATCTCAACGATGAGCGGTTGTTCCACCTCTGCGAGGAATTGCCGCTCGGCGATCGCTGCTTGAAAGGCATCTTCGTCGCCGGAATTCAGCAGCCCTTTGAGCACCACGTAGCGATCAGACACATTCTTGTCTCTGGCGAGATAGATCCAACCGAGACCACCATGTGCGACACATCCAACAACCTCGTATTGACCTCCGACGAGAACGCCGGCCTGGAGTTTCGGCGCGAACGAAAACGGAGTCCGGCACTGTGGACAGAAGCCCTCGGTACGACCAGGTTTATCGCCCCGACTACGACCGACCTCGGCACCACACGAAGGACAATTCCGCTTCGATTCTTCGACGACGGGCGAAACCATCACGGCTGAGCGCGGATCTGTGATCGGCGTCGATGGAACGGTCGTCAGCCCAGCGCCGAGGCGAGGTGCGTGCAGACGGGCAGCATCGGAATGCAAACGCCGAGTCGGGCTCGTCGCTCCAGTGCGCGCCGACCCGATCGCCGCGCTCGCGAGCCGGTACGACGCTGCGGTGACTGCGGTGCGACGCGTCTGGGTGCTCTGACTGCTCATAGGGTCGTTGGCTACCGATGCGCTGGACGCGTGAGGTTCGCCCAACCGGATCTGAGCTTGTGCCGTCGACGGAGCCCCGCAGACGTCGCAATACCCATCTTGCAGCGTTCCTGCGCAACCTGGCTGTTCACAATGCATCGTCAGTGCGCTCCTCGTTCATTGACCGAAACGGACCGAACCTCAACCTGGAGTGCCGCGACGAGCTCGCGCGCCGCGCAGAGATCGCATGGCGCGCTCCAGAGCACCCCCCGGGCACGTCGCTCTGCTGCAACGACCCCTTCATTTTCGGCCACACCGCGTTGGCCTGCCATGTCGAGATAGGCACCCATCACCGCGCGCAGTTCTTCGCGCTCTCGCAAGGGCGCCGAAAAACGAAGTGCAGCCTCGTCGAGCGCGCGCTCTAACGCGTCGAGGCGAACCACGAACGCGCTTTGCTCCCCTAACCCAACCGGGACATCGCCGAGCTGACGGGGATCTGGAACGGCAAGATTTGGCGCATCGGCAATCTTGTCGCGACATCGTTGGGCGAGGATTTCGATATCTTCAGCGCGCGCGAGTGCACGCACTAGACGCGATCGCACGATCGCCCCGTTTGCAAGCAACCGTTCCGTCAGCGAACTGACCAGCGTCGCGCCGAGCGAGCAAGCCTCCGCGAACGAAAGTGCGAGTGTTGCATCAGCGTTGCCGTCGAGTCGACCCCAAATCAACGTACTGATGGTGGTCGTCTCGTTGGCCCCAACGCGACCGGAGTCCCAGGCTTCGAGGATCCGCTGCTGCTG
>JBBRPC010000207.1:0-7022 GCA_038228615.1 Acidimicrobiia bacterium
GTGCAATTTCGGGCGCGCTGGTCGGGGCGTTGGTGACGGGTGGCCTGTTCGTCGCATTCCGAGATAATTCGTCGAAGAGCTCCGACAACGCGACGACAAACGTGTCGTTCAGCAGCACGAATCACAACACGGCCATCGCTCCGATTCCGCCGACCAAGAGCGGAGGCATGGATGTGCACGCGATCGTCGATCGCGTTGAGCCCGCGGTGGTGTTGATCAAAGTTGAAACGCTGTCAGGCACAGCAGGTGGCACCGGCGTCATCGTCGGCGCAAACGGAGTCATCGTGACGAACGCGCACGTTGTGAACGGTGCGCAGTCGATCAAGGTCACGCTGTCGAGCGGCGACGTTGTCGACGCGAACGTCAAGGGCACCGACGTGACGCATGACCTCGCTGTAATCACGGTGCATCGTTCAGGTCTGCCGACGGCAACCCTCGGCGATTCGGATCTTCTCAGTGCTGGAGATCCGGTGGTTGCGCTCGGGAACGCGCTCGGGCTCGGACCGTCGGTCACGCAAGGCATTATTTCCGCGGTTGATCGCGAAGTCGACGAACCCAACGGCAAGATTCTCGTCGGCGCACTCCAAACCGACGCCGCGATCAATCCGGGAAATTCGGGCGGCCCACTCGTGAGTGCTCGAGGCGAAGTGATCGGCATCAACACCGCGATTGCATCACCCCAGGAATCGAACAATGTGGGATTCGCGATTTCGATCTCTTCGGCGAAGCCGATTATCGATGCACTCGTCGCAGGTCGTACTCCTGTGGATGCATATCTCGGCGTGATCACCGACGACGTGACACCGTCGTTTGCACAATCGCACGGTCTGAAGGCCGTCGGCGGCGCCTATGTCAACAGCGTCGCATCGGGCAGTCCAGCTCACGAAATAGGCCTCGCAGTAGGTGATGTTGTGATCAAACTCGACGGCGTTGTCGTGCAAGGTCGCGATCAACTTCGTCGGCTGATCCGGCGACGGCCTGCCGGGACATCGGTTGCAATTGAGTTTGTGAACAAGAACGGTACGCACACCTCGACGACGGTTCGCCTCGGCGAGAACCCCAACCGATAGGCGCCAGATCTGCCAGTGCGGGCTCGCGTAGTGATGTTGTCGTGGAGCTGACGGTAGCCTCACGTTATGGCAATGGAACCTGAAGCGATACAAGATCTGCCGCTCCAAGGGCACGTCCGGATTGTGTACTTGGGCGCGGTAGCTCCCCACTGGGAGGTGCAGCGCGTATTCGGCGACAATTCGGTGATCGATGAGTTCCGCACTCGTGTGAGCGCTCGGCTGCAGTTGCTTCCGCCGCACGACCCACAGTTTCGCCGGAACCGCGAACGCGTCGCGCGCGACGCCGAGCGGGAACGCCTTGAGATCGAATGGGATCTCGGTTACGACGAGGACTGAGCTGAACTCCGCCCGACGGCACCGCGCGCGCCGCGTTTAGCTTTGCTGCACTTTTGTAAACCGTGCCGCAACGACCCGAGCGACGACTGAGCACAACATCACGATCGCAATCAGGGTGAGCGCAGAACCCCATGCTCGTTCCTGTGGCCCGGGAAATGGTCCGGCGAATGCGTTGGTGTAGATCTGCTGCGACAGCGCCGTGTTCGGCCCGTGGAACAGATCGAAGTTCGTGCGGGAAACGATCCCAATCGTAAACAACAGCGGTGCAGTCTCGCCTGCCGCTCGCGCGATCGCCAGCATCGACCCACTGATGATGCCAGGTGCCGCGGCTGGCATGACCACCGACAAGATGGTCCGCCACTGCGGGCATCCCAGAGCAAGGCTGGCTTGGCGCAATTCGTTTGGCACGAGTCGCAGCATTTCCTCACTCGATCGGATCACGATCGGCAACATCAAGCAGGCCAAGGCGAGCGAACCGCCGAATCCCGTCCAACCCTTTTGCAGCGTGTAGATCGTGTAGATGAACAAGCCCATCACGATGGATGGCACACCGCTCATGACCTCCGCGAAAAATCGCAATATCCTCGCGAATCGTCCATCGCGCCCGTATTCATTGAGGTATATCGAACCCATGACTCCAAGTGGAATCGCCATGGCCGCCGCGGCACCCGTCATGAGCAGAGTGCCCATGATGGCCGGGCGGATACCCCCACCCGCGTTGGTCGTGATGAGCGGGAGCGCGTCGTTCAAGAAATGCGGAAAGCTGCGCAGGACCACGCCGAGACCTTTTTGCACCACGTGCACAATGATGAACAGCAGTGGAATGAACGCGACGAGCACCGCGCCGACCATCCACGCGACGGCGGCGAAGTTCCGAGCCTTGCGGCTTCGACCAACACGGCTTTGGGCGAGCGGCGTCATGCTGCCAACGCCCTATCTGCGCGGGCGACGAGCATTCGTGCCGCGCTATTCACCACAATCGTGATCCCGAACAGGACGACGCCCAAGCCGATGAGTGCCGCGCGGTGGGTCCCTGATGCTTCGCCGAATTGGCTCGCCACAGTTCCCGCGAGCGTTGCGGATGGGCTGAAAATGTGACTGGTGATTTGCGGACTTGATCCGATCACCATCGCCACGGCAATGGTTTCGCCCATCGCGCGCCCGAGTCCGAGCAGCACCGCGGCCACCAACCCGCCCCTCGCTTTGGGAAACACCGCGACGCGGATCGCCTCCCATTGCGTGGCTCCCAACGCAAGTGCTCCTGCCTTATCGCTCGGCGGCACCGTGGCGAGCGCCTCACGAGCAAGCGAGGTGATAATCGGCGTGATCATGATCGCCAGCACAATGCTGGCCGTTGTGAGGCTGTATCCCTGCGCCTGACCGCCGAAGATCGCGCTGAGGATGGGGATGGATTTCGTTGCCGAACCGATGCGCGTATACAGGCCGACGATATTCGGCGCGAGCGCGAGCATTGCCCATAAGCCGTACACCACAGATGGCACGGCAGCGAGGAGATCGACCACCGACGTCACAATTCGAGCGACGCGCGGCGGTGCGATTTCGGTGACAAACAATGCGATGCCGACGCTCACAGGCACAGCGAGCAACAGCGCAATCGCGGCGCTCAGGATCGTGCCGAATACCAACGCCAGTGCTCCAAAGTGTTTCTCGTTGGGAGCCCAGTTATCGCTGAAGACAAAGCCGAGACCCTCTTTGGAAAACGCTGGCCACGCTTTGTTTGTGCTCGTAAACGCGATGAGACCGAGGATGATGAGCACGGCCAGGCCGCACGCGAGAGCGACCGAGCGAAATGCTCGGTCGCCTCGGTTCGGTCTGCGATTTCCGGTAAGACGATGCGTCGCCGGAAGATTCTGCATGGGTCCTCGTTAGCCGATCTGCAACTTCGAGAGTTGATCTTTGGCCTTCGCCGCAAGATCCGTCGGGAGTGCAGCGTAATTCACAGTTGGCGCCAGGGTCTGGCCGTCGGTGAGGAGGAAGTTGAGGTACGCCTTCACCGCTTCGCCTTTGGCCTTGTCTGGCTGCTTGGCATATACGAGCACCCATGTCGGAGCGGTGATCGGGTAGACGCCTGGGCCAGCTGCGTTTGCAGCGGTGAACGTGAGGTCGTCGGCGACTTTGACGTTTGCCAGTGCAGCGGCCGCGCCCTCGAGGCTTGGTAGCGACCATTCTCCCGCAGCGTTCTTAATCGATGCCATCGCGAGGTTTGCCTTCTTCGCGTCGGCGAAGTCGACGTAGCCAATTGCACCATCGGTTTGGGTAACGGCAGACGCCACGCCGGTGTTCTTCTCAGCCCCGACAGAGTTCTTCGGCCAGGTGATCGTGTCGCCCTTGTCGAGTTTCCAGTTCGTGGCTGCGGCGACGAGGAACTTTGTGAAGTTGCTCGTCGTCCCTGACCCATCCGAGCGGTGGACGATCGTGATGTTGGTCGATGGCATGGTCACGCCGGGGTTGTCGGCCTTGATCTTTGCGTCGTCCCACTTCGCAATGTCGCCTTGGAATATTCCGGCAACTGTTTCGGCGCTCAGTTGGAGTTTGGCAACGCCACCGAGCTTGTAGGTCACTGCGATCGGTGCGGCCGCGATCGGGAAGTACAGCAAGGTTGCGCCCTTGAATTTGCCGAGGTCCTCTGGCTTGACGGCACTATCGGTTCCTGCGAAGTCGACGACCTTGTCGGCGAGGTCCTGTTTGCCTTTCGCCGATCCGCCCCCTGCGTAGTTGATCGTGATGCTCGGGTTCGCCTGGGTGAAGGCTGCGAGCGCGCTTTGCTCAAGTGTCATCTGGAACGAGCTTCCAGAAGCGTTCAACGTGGCGGCGGCGAGCTTGGTGCCGGTGGTCGCCGACGTGGAGCCGTTTGCTGTGGTCGTCGCGGTCGTTGTGCCGCCGTCGCTGCCGCAGGCCGAGAGGCCGAGTGCGATAACGAGCGCCCCTGCGGCCGTTTTGGCGATCTGACTGGCGTGAATCCGGTTGATCACGGTGTCCCCTTTCAAGGGTTCCTTCGCTGTTCCTTGGTCGGTATCAACCTACGAAACGTCTGTGGACAAAGGGCCGATTCAAGGTGAACAACAGCCAAACAACTTGCGAACGTTCACGTGCTCGTTACCCACATGATGCCTTGCTCGTCGCAGACGAGGGCGACTCGTTGGTCGTGCTACGCCTCGTCGTCGTGGCCGGGGAGCATGCCGGTGGCGATGAAACGAACCCATCGCGCAATCGTGACGGCGTGATCGGCAGCGCGTTCGTAGTCGCGCCCGACGAACGTGGTTTGCACCGCTTGTTGCAACGAACTTTCGTTCGGTGCACCCTCTGCAAAAATGGCTCGGAAGAGATCCTTTTGCAGATCGTCCATCACGTCGTCCATGTCGGGCAATGCCGAGGCGGCCGAAGCATCGTTGTCGGCGAATGCATCGATCGCAATGTGAATCTGGGTGCTTGCTTGGTTTCCCATGCGCTCAAGGATGCCGCGGATGCGGGGCGTGAGTTCTCGTGGATAGAGGCGTCGGGTGGCACGCGCCACGTTGCGCATGAGTCCGGCCGTGAGCTCGAGTTCGTGGAGAATACGCAGGACGGCAAGTAGCACCCTCAAGTCAATGGCGATCGGCTGTTGGAGAGCAAAAATGCTGTAGGCCCGCTGCTCGATTTCGCGATTGAGCTGGCCGATGACTGCGTGCTCTGAGTACACGGCGTCGACGGCGCCAAGGTCGCCGTCAAGAATCGATTGGGTGGCTCGCCCGATTTGTTCGCCAACCCGCGCCGCGAGCTTGATGACGTCGGCTTTCGCCTCGTCAAGCTGGTCGTCGAAGCTCTTGCGTTCAGTCATGCCGTCTCCTGCCTATGTGATGTTGAAGTCTCGACCCGACGAGCCTCCAGTTTGGCGCTGGTAGGCCTTGGAATGCGACCATTCAGATGCCGTTCACCTCACGGACACCCTATGACCACCGAATATTTAGGACGAGTCCCTACGGTGCATTTCACCGGAACGCTCGGGGTTGTTGGTTTCGATGTGCGAAGCTGGATATGACATCCCGATTCCGGAGCCTGATGTGAGTCAAGTGAATCAACCTGCTGGTGAACCCTTGCCAACCATGATGCAACGACCAAGAACTCCAGATTCGGGTCCCGTACCCAGCATCAGCGCGCCTGATCTGGCGGCGACCGATGAGGCTGCGCGCGACCGGAGCGTGGTGTTCGAGGCCCGAGAACTGCAGGTCGCATACGGCGACTCGGTCGCTGTGGAGCACGTCAATCTCGACATTCGTGAGCATGAAATCACGGCGATGATTGGGCCATCTGGATGCGGCAAGAGCACCGTGTTGCGGTGTTTCAATCGAATGAACGACCTCGTTCCAGGAGCCTCGGTATCTGGCACGATTCGATATCACGGCGAAGATCTTTACGGCCGAGAGGTCGATCCAGTAGAAGTGCGTCGTCGCATCGGCATGGTGTTTCAACGGCCGAATCCGTTTCCGAAGTCGATTTTCGACAACATTGCATTCGGTCCTCGTGTGAACGGTCGCCGCAAAGGTTTACAAGAGGTTGTCGAACGGGCGTTGACCCAGGCCGCGCTGTGGGACGAAGTCAAAGACAAGCTCAACAAGAGTGCGTACGCGCTCTCCGGCGGTCAACAGCAGCGTCTCTGTATTGCCCGAGCGCTCGCGGTCGAACCGGATGTCATCTTGATGGACGAGCCGTGTTCCGCCCTCGACCCCATCGCGACCGCACGGATCGAAGATCTGATGGTGGAATTGAAGAACGAATACACGATCTTGATCGTGACGCACAACATGCAACAGGCCGCCCGCGTGTCTGACCGGACGGCGTTTTTGACGGCTGAGGTCGACTCAGTTGGCCGTCGGGTTGGCCGTTTGGTGGAGTTCGACGAGACTCGGACGATGTTTACCAATCCCAACGATCCTCGCACTGAGGGCTATATCACTGGTCGATTCGGCTGAGTTGCTGATGGATGGGCTGATGCGATCGTGCTAGTCCCAGGGATTGCGTTTGTGGCTCTGAGTGTGGTTGCGACGTGGGCCTGGGTTGTCGCATCCCGTCGGGCTCAGGCGCTCCGTGCGCTGCGAGTCAGTACCGAACTTGAGGCTGGTCGCAATCGATCGATAGCCATGGTGCAACAACAATTCGAGCAAAGCTTCAATGCGCTGGACGACGGAGTAGTCGTATTCAGTGCCTCCGGTGAGGTATTCAGAAATGATGCTGGCTATCGATTTTCGGGAGCCCGACACGCTGACTCCATTGTCGAATCTGGTATCGCAGAACTCGCCGCCGAAGGGATTCGTGGCCTGTCGAGCGCCAAAGAGTTGGAATTGTTTGGCCCGCCACGCCAGACATTTCTCCTGCGCAGCGAACCGTTGCTCGTCGGTCAACTCCCGACGGGTGCGGTCGTGTGGATACGAGATGCCTCCGATGCGCGCCGCGTCGATGAGATGCGTAGAGACTTTGTCGCGAACGTGAGCCATGAACTGCGGACTCCCGTGGGCGCGCTTGGGCTGCTCGCCGAAACCATCGCCGATGAACCCGACCCTGTTGTCATTCGACAATTTGCAGAAAGGATGGTGCGAGAGGCCGAACGCTTGGCGCGAA
>JBBRPC010000208.1:0-6985 GCA_038228615.1 Acidimicrobiia bacterium
ACCACGGCGCTCGAACTCACCAGGGTCGCAACAACCAGAACTCGAATAGCCGTCGCCCGCATCTAGGCCACCATAGCGATTTGTTCACACATGTCAAACGCCTGGTGACGCATTGAACTTCAGGTAGTAACTGATTCTATTCATGTTTCATTGGCGTAGGGCCTGGCAGTGTCGCAGGGGTCTGATACCGTTACGAACAGATGTTCGCTTCTCTTGTATCTGTTCGGGCCTCGTTGGAGTCCGCCGCTAGCTCGTTCGAGCCGGGCTGTTTGAGTGGCCCGCAGGCAACGCAGATGGTCGCAGAGTTAGGCGCGATTCGGCGGCTCACCGATGGACTGTTAGCAAAAGCTGCGAAGCGCGTCGACGATACCTACGCGTACCGTGATTCCGGCGCGAAAGACGCCGCAGCTGCAGTCGGCAAAGCGCTCGGGGTCAGCAACACCGAGGCGCAACGCTCGATCGAGCTTGCGAAGCACCTCGAGAAACGCCCGGCGACAGATGCAGCGATGCGCGCCGGACGGCTTTCTGCACATCAAGCCGAACTCATCGCCAGCGCGGCGGCGAAGAACCCTGCTGCAGAGCACAAACTGATCGAAACGGCAGCTAGCGGAATGGTGCAGTTACAAGATGCGTGTCTCGCAGCCCGCAATGCCGTGGAAGATGCTGCCGCGCGCCGGAAGCGTCAACACCGGGCGCGAACGTTCCACACTTGGACAGATAAGAACAATGGGATGTTCCGCGGTTCGTTCGCGCTCACACCGGAAATCGGCGGGCAAGTCAAAGCCGTCGTTGATCACTACACCCAGGCGATCTTCCGCACCAAGCGCATCATTGATGATCGTGAAGACCACGATCGCTATGCAGCCGACGCGTTTACGCAACTCATCCTCAAACATGCCAACGCCGAACCACGCGCAACTGTTAGCAAGCAGCCGCAATCGACCGAGTCGAAGGACACGTCACGCGTTCGTCGCAATGTCCACGTCGTGATCGACCATCAAGTACTCACGCGAGGCGAAGCCCTCGAAGGCGAACGGTGTGAAATACCCGGCGTCGGACCGGTCGATGCGCAATGGGTCCGCGGGATCCTCGGCGAAGCGTTCGTGACCTCGATCATCGGCAAGGGCAAAGACATCCGAACCGTCGCGCATGCATATCGGTCACTCGACTCTGCTTGCTCCGCTGCGCAGCCCTTCGGGACGCTCGCTCCATTCGCCGGAGGACGGAGAAGTCCAGGAGTGAGGGGCGAACGAAATGGATTCGCAGGCATCTCGGAGCGCCGGACGCAGTAGGCGCAGAAGGCAAGCGTGGTGGAATCTGGGCTGGCTCTGTTACAAACACCACAAACTCAAAACCAGCGGCTGGAAACTCGACAACCGCGACCTCATCACCAACAAGCGCAGACTCATCCCACCGGAGCACCAATCCCGCGCCGCGTGATCAAAAGCACGTCGAGCGATCGACGCCAGCAATGGCAGCGCGTGTCGAGTCAGTATCCTTGGCTTGTGTTCCAAATGGCTGAGTTGCTCGACTAGTGCTGCGGCCTGAGCGGCTGTTCGTCGCTGGCGTCAGCTGATGGGCAACGAGTTCACTACGCCCGATCACAACGGGTCGCACAGTGATGTGCCGGCCGAGGATCCGAATCTGGATGCAAGCCGCGTCGCGCACGATTTGGCGGTCGAGTCAAAGAGCGACGGATATCTCGATCCGCACACCGGGCTGTTCGTGTTCACTGCAGCCTTTCTGTTGCGACGCGGCAACTGCTGTGACTCCGGCTGTCGTCACTGCCCATATGAGGCGCGGCGATGAGACGTCACGTATCGGTGCGGTCTTGCCAAATCTTGTGCGCGATATCTGCTCGTTGCCAGAGCGCGTCGAACGCGTCACTTGAAGTTGTGGCCTCGTCAAAGCCGAAGGTGTCGCACAGCACCTCCGCCAAGTTCTGCTTGCTGTCGATGTAGCGCTCCATCGTTCCCGAGCCAACTCGCGAGAGCGCAAGACCGCGAAGGATGTCGACTCCGGTGGCGTCGCGTCGTTGCAATACGAGCCACTTCACGAAGCCGGATTCGGTCGAGGTTGACAGCCACTCGTTGCGCTCCACGAACGCGCCCATCTCCGTTCGCGCCGCGCACCACGTCATTCCCGAAAAGCTGCCGCGCTCGTCGTGGGTGAGATGCCAATCGCCAACGACGCCGTCGGTCTCCTCGAGCGCCAGTTGAAACGGGCCTTGCCGATACTCGCCGACGATGAGGGGCAGCGGCTCATACAGCGCATCGCCAAGTCCTACATCCACGTACCAAGTTCCACCCGGATTGTCGTCAGATACAAGATCCCGCACCGTCAACACAAGGTGATTCGTCAAGTCGTGCTGTGTCGCGCCATCGGGCCCATGGACTCCACCCACGTGACACGCAACGTTGTAACCAAGCGCCCCCAACAACTCGCTGAATGCACCATTGAGATGAAAGCAGTAACCACCGCGCCGCGTGGTTGCGATGCGTTGCATCGACTCTTCGACTCCGATCCCCCACCCCTCATCGAGATGTATCCACAGCGTTTCGTACGGCACCCGTGCCACGTGCGCCCGGTGAAGTCGAACAAGTGCGTCGACTGAAACGAGTTCAGCATCCAACTCGAGGCGTGCCAGATACGCAGCGACCGTTGCAGTAACGCGGTGGGGCATTGTTCGAATCTATCGACCGCATCCGCAATAGGTGCGGTTGTTGTCACGGGCCGGTGGGCGCCGGCGCCGGCGGCGTAGTGAGGGTGTTCTTCAAGCTCGAATAGATGATTTTCCCGAAGATGGTGTGGCCGGTGACGTTGGGGTGAAGTGATCCGTTGGCGTCGCCTGGGTTGAAGATCGATTCGCCGACGGTGTTGAACCAGCGGTCGGCGGTGGTGTCGTCGAGGCCATGGAGCCGGAAGGTACCTTGCGCCCCGCTGACGCGGGTCCAGCCGTTGGCGGCGGCGGATGCGGCGCCAATTTTGTTGAGTTGCACGACGAAATGTGGATAGAGCCATGCAGACTCTTGGGCTTCGAGATGCACTGGGAGCGGGCTGCCGTTGTAGTCGGCCGGACCGCCTTGATCGTTGTGAAGCGGATCGGGGTATTCCATGAGGTACACCCGCGAGCGTTGCACGCCGATCAGGTCAAGCTCTGCGGCGACGTCGGTGTAGACCTGGGGAAGTTTCGAGAATCGATCCGCTAAGAGTTGCGGGACTGTCTGGCCAGCGAAGTCGGTGTTGATTGGCTGGTTGATGCAGTCGGTGACACTGAGGCAATGCGTCGCGATTTTGCCGAATCCGGAGTCGTTGATCCCGATCGTCATCAGCACGGCGTCGATCCCGCGTTGTTGGGTGAGCGTTTTCAGATACGCAATTTGGGGAGGTTCCCAACCGCTGCGCATACCGGAATATGGACCCAGCAGCCCGGCTGCTCCGGTAGCGCCGGAACATGCCAGATGGACAAACGTGACTGAGGAATGCGGGTCGGCGTCTTCGAGTTGACGTGCGGCGCGTGCCGAACCCGCGAGCGACGAACGATCACAGTTCGCGTTCCGCCAACCCGAGGCTTCTTGGACGCCCTCACCCGACGACAACGAATCACCAATCGAAGCGACGAGAATGTCACGTGGTGTCAACGGATCGACTTTGCGGCCGACCTGGCTCGTGCCACGCTTGACCACGACTTGAAGTTTGAATGGATCGACGTCTGCGCGACGGAACTTCATCTTGCATTTTTTGACAGGTGCAGTCGCGACCGTGACCCCAGCGACACTCCACACGGCGGTCGTATTCGTCGGGCACGCACCGTTGAGTTTGTACGTTGCGGAGAAACCCCAATCGCCAGGATTGACTTCAGCCGCTGTTGTGGCTTCGTCACCCGGATTGTCGTAGCGCTTATCCATCGCCCATGTCGTCGTCACGGGATTGTTCTCCGTCACGTTCAACACCTGTGCTTTCACCGCCGTGACAGTCGCCGAGCCAACAAGTCCGGAAGCAGTTGCAGTCGCGGTGACAAGACCCTGATATTGCGCCTGCAATGTGTACGCCAACGTGGCTGACGCACCCGCGGCGAGCGTGCCGATGTTCGGATTCGGGACCGGAGACGCAGCGTCGTACATCATCGGCACAGGCGACGCCGTAGTTGTCAAGACAGGCAACGGCAGCTGCACATTCTTGACTGGGCCCGTGCCCGTGTTCTTCACCGTTACAGACGCAGCAACAAGCTGGGGAATCGGTTCACCGGCCGCGTCGGGTTGCAACACCACACTCGGCGTCGCGACCGCCCACGACACACTCAACTGGCCACTCACACCAAACACACGCTTACGTACAGGCGACGACACCGTATTCGCATTCGCCGTCCCGGACGCCGACGCTGAAATTGTTGCCAGAGACCCACCGAGATACTTGAATCGTTGCGTAAATGCGGCACCCCCACCAACGACTGCAACACCCGATGCTGGTGTCACCGAACTCATCGTTGTGATCACTGCTGCCGGGGCCGCGCTCGATGCCACCACAATATTGTTGACGTCAAGACCACCCGTATTCGACACCGTGTAGGTCGCCGTCACCGTTTGACCTAGCGCCGGGTTCAGCGGAGCGATACTCACACCGAGATCGATACTCGCAACGGGCGACGCAACTACATCAATCGACTGCGACGACGTATCCGACTGACCATCGATCGTCGTGACCCGCTCCGTCACGGTGTACGTACCCGTCGACGTATACGTGTGCGACGGATTCGTCTGCGAGACCACGTGCCCATCTCCAAAGTCCCAACTCGTCGACACGATCTGCAAATCAGACTTCGTCGCATCCGTCAACTGCACCGATCCACCAGACACCACTGCCGAAAATCCCGCATAGGGACTCGGCTGCAAAAACACGGGCAACTCCACAAACGACCGGTAATCCGACCACAGCGGCGCATGACCTGAGTTGGTCACTCGAGGCGAGTGTTGTGTTACTCCAAACGCGCCAAAGATCGATGCGGTGAAGATGGTCCATGGCAAATGCTGACCGGCAGGCGTTCCGTAATACGGACCCTTCGACATTTTTACGGCGCAGCTTGCGACGTAGCGACCTTGGTCGTAGTCGGTACTCCCAGGGTTGCGACAACCAGAGTCGTCGAGTGCCGGCGGGATCGCGAAGAACTGGTCATATCCAGAAATGTCGTTCGCGGGAAGTCCATCGGCACTGCGCATCAACGGTTGCGGGTCATAGAGATTGTTCCACCACAGGAGCCACGCAGCTTGGGAGAAACCTGTGCCTGGCGCGATCGAATATGTCATCGTCTGTCCTGGCATTACCGTCTGGCCGCCAGGGCCGAGCATGGTGGGCGCTGTCGACGCGTATGGCGTCGCGAGGTAACACGCCAACGTTGGGTCGGGAACGGATGCCGCGGCCGACACCTGTGGCCAGAGATATCCGGTATTGACCATCGGGCACGCCGGTGGCGCCGCTGCCGGTGCCAACGGATACGCCGACGCAGGCGGCAAACCGCCAGCAGCACCGCTTGCAGCCACCGCACCCAAACTGCCGGCGACAAGCGACAACACCATCACCCCAACCAACCCCAACACAACCCCAGGACGAACCCTCCCGCCCCGGACCGAAACCATCCGTATCGAACCTGCGTCGCTCATTGTCGTCAACCTCCGAGGACAATCCGTCCGCCGAACCGTCGACTACAACATCGCACGCAGTCGTCCCACCCTTGTCCCACGAGTCGCGTCACCCCATGTCACGACCTGGCGGCGGCTCGAGTTGTTCCATGAATTCGAGGCGTATTCCGCCGGGCGCGTCGACAAAAGCAATGCGGCGTTTTCCGAAGGCGCCTTCGACGATCGCCGGCCCCCACAGCACAGTGTGGCCAACAAGTTCGGCATCGAGGTCGTCGGTGAACAACGCAGGATGGAGAAACCCTTCTGGCGGAAGGGTGACACTGTCTTCGTAGATCGCGCGCGTGAACAAGGTGATCATGACGGGCCCGAGCATCACATCGGCGCGCTCACCACCGTTCCAGTGCATCCGATCCCTCACCTCGGCACCCGCGACTTCATAGAACGCACAGGCAGCATCAAGATCAGCCACCTTGACTGCAAGATTCGCCATCCCCGTTACTGCCACGCCACTCCTGTTCAGTGTGATCGAGGTGATCGACGTGACCGTTTCAGTGGTCCGCGAAGCCTGCGGTTTTGTGGCTGCCGTCGCACAACGGTTTGTTTGCTGACACACCACATCGACACAATGTGACTCGATTACGCGTTTCAAGCGTTGCACCATCGGACGACACCACTGCGACATCACCCGTCACCCACAGCGGACCATCGTCGGTCACGGCGATCGCGTCGGCGAGCAACGGCTCGGTCGCGATTCCATCGATGCTGTACGTCAACGCGCCGCTCGGGCAACGCTCGACCATCGCGATGACCTGCGCTCGTACCGTCGCGTCGGCAGTCTCCTCGACTGCCTTCCACACGTTTGTCAGGCGTGTGCCGCAGAACCCGGCGTGCACGCAGATCGACCGATCGTCGCGCACGGTGATGTTCACACCGCCGAGTTCGTTGGAACGTTCATCGTACGTACCGCTTGCGATATCTTCGGCGACGAAACCTCGTTTCACGTGGGTGCCGTCGCAGAACGGCTTGCGTCCCGACAAACCGCAACGACACAGTCGGTAGCCGTCGGTAGTCGCAAGCCGCTCAGTGGTTTGCCATGTCAGCGGCTCGCCATCGTCACTCTCGACAGCGTGCCGCCGGTAGAGCGCCAGATCGCCACTGACAACGAGCGGCCCATTCGAAGCAACTGTGATCGTCGGCACTGTGTGGTGCGAAATGGTTTCTTCGGTACTCATGTCGGCACCCTATTTCCGGAACTTGGTGCCGACACCGATGAGATTGGGAGGCAAAGTTGGAAGCCCCGGCGTTCAAAGTCGGGCGGTACCGAACGCCGGGGCTTCGCCCGTGCTGTG
>JBBRPC010000209.1:0-6957 GCA_038228615.1 Acidimicrobiia bacterium
AACGTGACGACCATCTTCAACCGGAACTCTCATGGTGCACAGACCCCCATGTCAATTCGGACGATCTTCATCGATCGCTAGATGCTTGTTCGCCTCGCGACATCAGACCTAGCCGCGTTTTCGCAAGGTGATCGGTTGAAGTCGCAGGACGACAACCGTCATGGGACAGGTCTTCGAGCTCACTCGAGCAGTTGCAGAGCGATCGGAAGTGCGGACAGCGACCTCACCATATTTTCGGCACTGTTGCGTTAGCGCAAAACGGACAGGCCGCGCGCCTCGCGGCCAGCCTGGTCTGGTGCGCGACTCGGACAATAGCTACGGTTTCGGGCCGAGCAATTTGCCTAAATCTACCCCGCGCCGCACGCGAGTCAGGACAGCAACCCTTAATGCAACAGTGCCCGCCGATCTTCTGGCCGACGATCTGATCACACGCCTTCATCAAGAACTAAAAAATCCCGTCCAGATCCGTTCTGACGGGTGTGTGAAAGAGAACACTTTGGTGGAGGTGACCGGACTCGAACCGACGACTTCTACGATGCGAAGGCGATAAGCCCTGTATTTACAGTAGTTTTTCGTCCGTGTACGCCGGTCAGGTCAGATGAGCATTCCGGTCGCTGCCGTCAATTTCGCGGGGTGCCGACGATTCGGTTGACAAAATGTTGACAAGAAGGATACTCCTGCCGCTAGTCACGCAACAGCTCACCTGCCCATATGGGCGTCGAGGTCGCCACGTTCCCACATCCAAAAACGGTGTGATTCGAATAGGGCGACTGCGTTGCCCATCGCAACGTCCTGGAATCGAGCCCCCTGGGTCCGCAGTGCTGTCGCGTCCCAGTACGCGCGGTCTCGCAGGTCAGCAGGGTGTCGACGTCCGCATTGCGTTCCCGTTTGGTCCGTTGAATCCGTATCGTGGTCGGCCGTCCGCGAGCAAAATGTGATCACGCGGCACCGAAGCCGCTCTGCTTGCCCACGCCACGACAGAGACATCGGCGGCAGTCGTGCTTGCTCTGCAATGTTGAACAGACAGGACCGTGTTCGTCGCGTGCTGCATACTACGTCTGGACTGGTCCTTTACGCTGCCGCAACAGATTTGCTTCACCCGGTGTTCGGCCGTAAAGGGCCTTGGAATACCGCGCACTTTTGCGACGTGAACGCGAATCTAGTTTGAATCGGTCTGTACTTCGGGCCGGTCCATCCAAGCGTCGGCTACCCGGCGCTCGAGATACAAGCACGGCCTGCCAGTGATTCGGTGGTCAAAATGTTGCGAATAGGCGCGCCGGATTCCAAAGGCGGCTCAGGAAAGTACCTACTGAGTCCATGTTTTCATAGCACCACACGCCGTTGGTTCGCTCGACACAGGCTCACCGGTGTAGCCCCCGCCGATGGAAAAAGGCTCGTTGACACTGGCGATGAGCCCTCCGCGAGCGTTGAGAACGCGCAATGGGTTCAATTGGAGGCGGGCGCCATGGAGCCAAACAGGTTTCACTCGCGAGCCGTGTGTGTCTTCGAGGTAGACGCACTTTCGGTCCTGGTCAAACCGCAACCGAAAGCGACCCAAGGCGTATAGCGACCGACCACCGCCGACCGGACTGGTCGATATCGTGATTTCAGCATTCTGCGACGAGTGTTCATTTGACTGAACGGAAGACACGTCAGTCTCAGACACGCCAGGACCGGCGGGCGTGACCGCTCGGCTTTCCTCGACACCGCAAGACGCGAGAACAAGCATCGAGCAGACCACGGAGTAGCGGATCCACCCAACCCAAACACGGGCATCGCTCATGGTGCTCCTTCCTAGGGCGTCGTCAACACCGAGACTCCGAGCAACGCCTCGGTTTGTGAGACCTGCATGAAGCCGCAAATCCAGAATCCATACGCCGGCGTCGGAATCCCGGTTACGGGATCCACATTGCCAGTGAGTTCCAGTCCAACCGCGATCGCGTTATTTGTACCGGTGTTCGACCGTTGATACACAACGCCGCCAGAATCGCCGTGGTCACAAGGCAAGGCCGTTGACGATGCAATCCGCGACAAGGCCAAGTTGTGGAAGCCGTTGAAGTCCGCATTGACCGCCCAAACTTCGTTGCCGCACTGGGCGAGCGTGACTGCTCCTCCCACACACACGAATTCACCATTCCCGGCATCACTCTTGGTGATCACGTTGCGAGACGTCGGCGACCCCGGATCCGTATAAATCTTATTCGTATACGTCTGTCCCGCATCGAACAAAGCCTGCACGTCGGGAGAAAGAGAAGGCGTTCCAATGGTTGTACCCACGAGGTGACTGCCGGAGTACCAACTGGCGCTGCCACAGTGCCCGGCGGTCGCAACTATCCTGGTGTTGTATACGGTTTTAAAAACAAAGTTCGTTGAACAAAGCGACCCGTTCCCGGAAATCGCCGCATCGCCGTAGTGCGGGCTGGCATCGCTGGATCTGCTGAAGTCATCCATTTGTCCTTGCGCCAGCGTAACCCGAACGAGGGCGCCGAGGGCGCCACTAATCACTTTTTCGTCCTCTGGGTTGGAAACAAGCGCAGCTACCTGTGAACTCGCTGCGTCGATATATGAGATAACCGATGACGAAACGGACCCCTCAACGCGAGCCTGGCGAAGCCACGACATTGCAGCTTCAAGCTCCGAGCGCGAATGACATCCCGCAACAACATCGACTTTGAAACTCGGTGACAATTTCGCGACCTCAGCGGCGACTGCTGCCTCGAAACTCTTCGAAGGGTCCAAAACAACGAGCAATCGTTGATTCTCATGATCGATGGTAGTTCCCACGATCCCGGTCTTGAACGAACCCAGGAAGTCGTTCAGCTGCGATAAAGACTCTTGCGCTATCGGACTCGCGAGCCACGCCTGTCGATCCGAGTAGCCCTCCTCTGTGTTGATGGCCCCGCTTAGATACGCCGTATCATCGATATGAGAACACCCCAGCAACTCAACTTGCGCCAAACCCAAGGCTGGCGTTTGTCGAGACACCGCTGCCGATCCGACGAACGCCGCCCCGCAAGCGCCAGCTAGAACGGTGCTGAAGAATGCCTTGCGCAACGTCCCCATACGACCCTCCTCCACGGCGCTGTCGAACGCCAACGCCGGTTAGGGGAAAATGTATCACGATGATGCCATATTTCAATGGCAGGTCATAGACCCAGTCATCCGGCAGGACAAATGGGCGCGGCGTCTCGCGTTATGGCAGCCATCGCATGTATCTCACGATCAGTTCGCTCTCGTGGCAGCTGCGCCGGCATCAGGGACCTACCGACGGTGAAGCAGCGCCTTGGCAGCTTCAGGCCTCGGATTCGCGTGGTCGCCCGTGCTCGAAGACGACGGCGTGGTGCGGCTTGTAGAGCGATGTCGCGTTGATTGCCGAACCCGCAACGATGCTGCCAGACAGCGACGGCTGTGCACGGGCTGTGTAACTCTTACATGCCGAGGCCGAAATCGCGTCCGAGTTGTTTTTCGTGTTGGGGTTCGAGTTGTTGGGTGAGTGCGGCGATGGGTGCTTGTGCTTCTGGCGTGGGCAGGTGTTGCTCCGATTCCGCAGCGCCCGGAACCGTATTGCTTGCGGCGTGGAGGTCGATTCCGTGATCGTGGTCGAGGTAGAGATGGTTTTGTTGGCGTCCGCGTGAGAGTGCGCTGTACGCGCTTTCGCGTTGGAGTTCGGGTGTGACCCATACGAATGCTTGGTCGATAGTCGTGCCTTGCGTTTTGTGGATCGTCGCTGCATACCCGTACCCGACGTGCCCGGCGTCGAGATACTCGGCGGGCAGATGCTGCTTCTGGCCGCGCTGATCGTCGATCTCGATCGTCCCCAGTACGACGTCAACGCTTGTGACGGTTGCGAGCGTTCCGTTCGCGAGTCCGAGCTTGTCATTGGTCTTTTGCAGCATGACACGATCACCCGCCTGAAGAGCGCCATTTGGTGTTCGGAGTTCGGGACCGTCGAGCACCATGCCGTTTCGCATCCAACTACGGGCGGTCTGGTTGAGCCACCGGACACTTTCACGCGTACTCGCGAGCATGAGCGCGGTATCGCCATTGTTGAAGCTGTGCCACCAGTCCGTGATCATGAGTTCGTACGTGCCGGTGCCGTGATGGATCCGACCATGTTGCAGGTACGCACCGATCGCCTTGTGGATGTTCCCATCGCGCAGCTCATCGAGAGCGACGCGTTCCCACGGTTCGCGTTGGCGACGGTTCACGGTCAAACCGATCGGCATGCGTTCACGCGCAATCGCAGCGAAGAGTCCACCGGCTTCGATCTCGATGAGCTGCCGCGGATCGCCGACCAATACGACACGCGCTTCGGCGTGCTTGGCGTGCGCGAAGATTTGTGCGAGCGTCCTGGTCCCTACCATCGCTGCCTCATCGACCACGATCACGCTCCGACGAGTGAGCTTGGCCTTGTTCGTTTGGAGGTTGTGTATGAACCGGGCGACGCTCGTCGATGGGATCTCTGCACTGTCTTGGAGCTCGCGTGCCGCGCGGGCCGAGAGTGAGCAACCGACCGGTTGGTATCCCGCGGTCGACCATGCTTCGCTCATCGCGTTGAGCGTGAATGTCTTACCGGTCCCTGCCGCAGCAACAACGATCTCGATCGCATGCTCCGAACTGGCGAGTGCGCGGATCATGTCGGCTTGTTCATCACTCAATGCTGGTGTCCGTCGGATCGCGCTCCGTCCCGTCTGCACGAGGCGCGTATCGACTGGCCGCAGTGTCTTCGCCGCGTATGCGACTGCGTCGTGTTCGATGTCGAGGAGTTCTCGGGTCGTATACCGCGGGTGTTCATGACGTGTGGCCTGTCCGACTGGGATGATGTGGTGCTGTGCGAGGAAATCGTTGGCGACGCTCTCGACACGGTCGAGGTCGACCGCGGCCGATACGAATTCGCAGAGGCCACGTATCAGATCGTGGCGGTCGAATGTTGAATCGTGTTTCGTCAACCCGTCGCTGCTCGCGAGGTATGTGAACACTTCGGTCGGGTAGACCGGCGCACGTTCGGGGTAGTCACGGTTGAGCGCGGCGATGAGCTCAAACCGGGGATAGCCGAGCGCCGCGGCACGATCCAACCAATCCGCGCGCAATGCACGGCCATCGACTTTGTGATCCTTTGCTTGGCGGGTCGCGAGCGCAGCATGTTCGGCCGCGGCCGGTGACGACTGCCCACGACCAGCCATGAACTCGCGGATCTCGCGAGCCCGAGTTGAGAACTCGTCACGCAACGGTACGGGGATGGCGGTCAAATCGGCGATGCCGTTGATGGTCGGGTCCCACGCGACACCGAGCCTTGCGGTGAGTGCATGGCGAAGTTCGAGTTCGTAGATATATCCGGCGGTTTTCGCGGAACGGTAGAGGCATTTCGAATCGAGTGTCGACCAGCGGCTATCCCAATCAACGGTCGCGTTCGCGACGACAACATGCGTATGCAGATGCGGGTCACCCGCACGCGAGGAACGATGCCGGAACGCCGCACCAACGAACCCTTGCCCCGCCATGATCCGCCAACCATTCCTGCCGCGGCGCGTGAAGACTGCTTCGGCCTCGAGCCAGCCAAGCGCAACACCGACTGCATGCTCATGAGCGGCGATCACCTCAGCTTGTAAGGCGGGGTCGGCGATCCCAAACACGATCGATACAGATTTCGGTGCCCGGAACGTCAGATCAAAACCAGACACTTTCCGGTTATGCGACGCGAGCAAAGGCGTCTGGGTTTCCGGGTCCTGTCCTTCCAAGATCGCACGAAAATCATCGCCTTCGACTTCGCCCGAGAGTCTGAGCATTTCGGACGCGGTCCCGACCCAACGCCCCGGTGCTTCGCCCGCTTCGTTGTAATAATCGTCTGCTCCACGGCCAACAGAATCGAGGTAATAATCGGCGCGGGCGAGCGAAAGCCGCCCAATACTCAACATTCGTGGTCCCGGACGCAACGGACAGGCCGGACGCGTGGGTGGGGTCCGCCACGATAGGTGCATCGCTGATGCCAATTCGTGCTCAGAAAATCACAACCCCTCACCCAACCGCACCGACTACCCCACTCACCCGAGCCACCGATCGCGAAACACGCCGATTCAGCTCTTTCGCGTTCGCCACTTGCTGCAACGCGATTCGTATTTCGTACTCGCATCTTCGCAATCGACTTCGAGCTCAACGACACACGCAAGAACGCGTCAACGCGTCCCTTCGACAGTGTCTCCACGTTCCGAACTTGCGATCGTTTCGGAATTGAACGCGACAACGACAAACCTCGCTCGCGACATCGCCAAGCAACGCGCTGAGAACCGCCAGGATCGATATTCCGCGTCGTGGCGTTCATTGGGTCACCGGGCGAGGCGCGTCGACGTCCAGCAGCCGCTCGATAGCGTTACGAGGGATCACGATGCGGCTCCCGAGCCGGACGTGTACAAGTTCGCCACGAGCAACGAGCTCGTAGGCGAGCGTGCGGGAAATGCCGAGCAGCGTGGCGGCTTGCATCACGGTGTAAACGAGCGGACGTTCATTCAGGACAGTCATTTGGTCTCCAGGTTCAGTCGATACGCGACGTGCGACGGTGGAATGAGGCGAAGCGCTTACGGCCACCGATGAGGTTGAATGGGAAAGATCGATCGGAAGCTCGCGTGGACGCTCCCTCGACCCTTGTGGTGACGAGCGACCCGCCCGCTGTTGCCAGCAGCAAACGCGTCCCTCGGCTGTTGTGAGCCCATCGAGATCCCAAATCGGAACCACAATTTTTTGGGCGCACACTCCTATGTGCCCATTTACAAGCGCGGGTGAGTCAACGACCAGGGCAAACGCACTTTGGGTGGGGTTCTGGGATGCTCCTATAGGTCGTCAAGTGATTGTTCGAGTGGTTTTTCGAGGAGGTTGAAGAATTCTCGGGCGATGTAGCGCTTAAGGCAACGGCGGATTTCTCGGTCGGTTTTTCCTTCAGTGCGACGACGTTCGACGTATCCC
>JBBRPC010000210.1:0-6881 GCA_038228615.1 Acidimicrobiia bacterium
AACCTGTTCGGCAAGCGGCCGCCTGGTGGCGTTCGAGTATCCGCGCGGCGGACTCGCGCTCAACTACTAGCGGCGGGCGTCGATGCTGAGGCGAAGCGCGACCGACAACACCGGCTCCGTCACCGCAATCAGACAATCGTCACGCAGTTCCAGCCACACGGCCTTGGGGTGCACGGCCGTCAGGCGGCCCTGGTACCGGTCGGCCAACGTCATGATCGTGACATCGCACCCAACGAAGCTCCGCAAACGCGCAAGCGGCGCCCCAACCGGTGCCCCAACCGTTGACGTGGCGCCAGCGCTCGGCTGTGCCGCCGTGTCCGACGCTTTGTTGTGGGATGAGAATGCCGTTTCGGTCGCCGACATGGCTGAACTCCTTCGTCTTGTCCAGTATCAACGTCTCGAACGTCGCAAGAGTTCCCAAAATGTGAACAAATGAAGTCGCGCACCTTGCATTCTCAAACTGACAGTGGAAACCGGCAGCGCCTACTGTGCGGCCCGCTGTAGTCCCCGAAGTTGGAGTCCGTTGTGGCCGGTCCGTTGTCAGGCATCAAAATCGTCGAATTGGCCGGAATCGGACCGGCACCGTTTTCGGGAATGTTGCTCTCCGACCTCGGCGCCGACATCATCCGGGTCGATCGTGCCGGGCAGGTCAACCCCGCCAACTTTGATCGTCACAACATCGAACCGATGTATCGGGGCCGTCGTTCGATCGGCGTCGATCTCAAACATCCCGATGGGGTCGAAGCCGTCTTACAGTTGATCGAATACGCAGATGCCCTGATCGAAGGCTTCCGTCCGGGTGTCACAGAACGGCTCGGCCTTGGGCCCGAGGTTTGCCTGGCCAGGAACCCAAAGTTGGTATACGGGCGCATGACCGGCTGGGGTCAAGAGGGGCCGATGGCACAGGCTGCGGGCCACGACATCAATTACATCGCGCTCGCAGGAGCCCTCGCACACTTCGGTCGTGCCGAGGGCAAACCCACCCCGCCGATCAACCTGGTCGGTGATTTTGGTGGCGGGGGCATGTTCATGGCGCTCGGAATTGTGAGCGGCGTGCTCGAAGCCAAAACAAGCGGTAAAGGTCAGGTCGTCGATGTTGCGATGGTCGATGGCGCCGCAACACTGATGAGCATGATGTGGGGATTCAGGGCCGTCGGATTTTGGAACGAATCACCAGGGACGAACCTGCTCGACACCGGAGCTCCCTACTACGACACATACGAAACCTCGGACGGCAAGTTCATTTCGATCGGCTCGTTAGAACCGCAGTTCTACGCGGCGTTGATGGAAGCAACAGGTTTGGGTTCGAAAGGATTGCCCGCACAGTCCGACCAGAGCGGCTACAACCAATGGCGGGATGAATTTACGGCGCTGTTCAAATCCAAAACGCGTGACGAATGGGATGCGCTCCTCAAAGGTACCGATGCCTGCTACGCGCCCGTGTTGACGATGAGCGAAGCACTCGAAGATGAGCACATGCAAGCTCGCTCGACGTTCATTGAGCGTGACGGTGTGGCGCAACCAGCACCAGCCCCACGTTTTTCGCGCACGCCAGGGACGATCGAGCGAGGAGCGCCATGGCCGGGACAGCACACCGATGAGGCACTCGCAGAGTGGGGAATTCCTCAGACGACGATCGCAACGCTGCGCGCCGCTGGCGCAATCGCCTAACGAGTGAGTTCAGCGACGTGCGCGACAATTTCGGCGCTCGGGTCGGTCAACGTAATGTGCCCAACTTTGCGGCCACCGCGCGGCGCCTTGGCGTAGTCGTGTAAGTGCGCGCCCGGTATCGCTAGCACCCTCGACGCACTCGGGAGTGATCCAATCGCGTTGAACATCACACACTGCCCGCGAGCTTCAGTACGGCCCAGCGGCAAACCCATGACTGCGCGCACGTGGTTCTCGAACTGGCTCGTTGTCGAACCCTCTTTTGTCCATTGGCCCGAATTGTGGACACGTGGTGCGAATTGGTTGGCGATGAGCTCATCGCCAACCTGGAACAGCTCGATACAAATCACTCCGACGTAATCGAGTTCGTCCATGACGCGCGCCGCGATCGACTCGGCCTGATCGCGCACCGAATCGGTGAGCTTGGGTGCCGGCGCCCGCGAGGCTCGCAAGATCCCATCTCGATGTTCGTTCTCGGAGATCGGCCACATCACAGTCGCACCATCACGGCCGCGACACCCCAACACTGAAAGTTCGCGCTCGAATGTGACGACGGCTTCGAGCACGAGCGGTACACCGCCAAGGCTGGACCACGCCGCGTCGATATCGCTGGCCGCATGCAGCCGCACCTGACCCTTGCCGTCGTAGCCGCCCTGACACGTCTTCAGGATCGCCGGCAAGCCCACCTGCTCGACTGCATCGACCAAATCGCTTCTCGATCCCACCAAACAAAAAGGAGCGATGGGAATGCCGAGCCTCGCGAACATCGCCTTTTCGACTCCGCGGTCCTGGCTCGACGCCAACGCAGACGATCCAGGATTGACGTTGATATGCGCGCGTAACGCCGGGAGCAAGGAGTCGCACGGCACGCCTTCCCACTCGTATGTCAACGCGTCGGCACCCTCAATCAACCGCGCGACTGCATCGAGGTCGTCGAGCGCTCCAACAATGAGTTCTCCGACAGCCGACGCCCCAGCCGTGGCAGACGGGTCGAGGAAACGACAACGGATGCCGAGCGGAATAGCTGCCAAGCCAAGCATTCGCCCGAGTTGTCCACCGCCCAACACGGCCAAAGTTGGGTGGTGCGTCATCGCTGTGAATCCTACGCTCCGAGCACCAAACTGATGCTCTCGGCGTTTGTCGCCGAAGCATCGCTATTTCGCAACGACGCGATGCGATCGAGCGGTCGTTGTAACGCTCGCGATCGCGTCGTGTTGAGTTCATCGAGATCCTTGTGGACCGTACCGAACGAACGGCTCAGCTTCTCGAGCTTTTCGCCGAACTTGTCCCATTGCTGTTCGAATTCGCCAAGCAGCCCAAGGATCTCGTTCGCCGTGCGTTCCAGGCGAAAGTTGTCGATGGAGTGGCGAACCACTCGCAACACCGCGAACAACGTCAACGGCGAACAGATCACGATGCGTTGACGGAGCGCGTCGTCGAGCAGCGCGTCATCGTGTTCCTGCACGAATCCGAGCACCTGTTCGTTCGGAACGAACATCAGGAGGCAATCGACCGTGCCCTCGTGATCAGTCAAGTACCCGCGGACGGTCAGTTCCTTCACGCGCGAACGAACGTCGGCGAGGAACGCCCTCCGGAAACGTTCACGATCGATGTCGTTGCCAGCATCGAGAAAACGCGAATAGTTATCGAGCGGAAACTTCACGTCCATGTGCAGCGAGACATCTCCAGGCATCAAGAACGTAAAATCGGGGATCGTCCCGCCCGCGATCGCGCGTTGCTTGTGGTAGTTGATGCCCTCCACGAAACCTGCGAGACGCAACACGTCTTCTGCCATTCGCTCACCCCACTGGCCGCGGGCTTTGCTGTTGGCCAAGGTGTCGCGCAGCTGCTCAGTTGTTTGCGACAACGTCGCAACGCTCGAAGCCAGATTCCCGAGATGCTGAGCATTGCGACCGTCGAGATCGTGCACCGTGCGTTCGAACTCGCCAAGCCGTAACGCAATCGCTCCCACCTGTTGATCGATGAGGGCGCGGCGCGAATCGAGCTCCGCGGTGCCCACCGTACGTTCGCCCTCCAACACCGTTTTGGTATGCGCGAGTATTTCCTGCGCAGTGCGTTGAAGTTCCTGTGAGGATTGGGCCCGCTCCTGCGACAACATGCGTTGATTTTGCGCGAGAAGTTCGTCGACCGCCAGACGAATTTCCTCAGCTGGCGCGCTCGGGTCGCTCGGAACTGCGCCAAGACGAGACCAACGCAGCGCCGCCCACGCACCGAGACAAGCACCGCCGCACAACGCCGCGAACACCATTGCAGAACTCATATGAACCTCCTCGACAAACGAACAAGTCCAACATGACACAGGGCTACGACACTCGTATATGGGGCCTGCGTTGCCCGGCCCTTGCGAGTAGCTCCGCACCGTTTCGCTCCTGCGTCGCTCCTCGGCTGCGTTCGCTACCGCGTGTGTCTGGGGCCTGCGTTGCCCGGCCCTGGCGTGTAGCTCCGCACCGGTTTCGCTCCTGCGTCGCTCCTCGGCGGGAGTTAGACGCGCAGACGGCGATGACGGCGCGTGCCGAAGACCAATGCTGCGCCGGCCAGCAGGAGCAGCCCGGCGAAACCAACAATCGGTCGACTTTCGGAGCCGGTAGTTGCGAGTCCGTTGTCGTGATTCGAAACTGGCGACGTGGTGTTGCCCTGACCGTTCACCGAGCCCGGTGCGCTGGACGAGGAACCAAGTGAGCTAGAAGATGCGCCAATCGTGGTGGATGGCTCGGTACTACCTTGCGAAAACGTATTGGTAAAGACAACAGCCGTGACTTCACCATTTCGGATCACGATGCCATTCGCCTGGGTACCGACACTTTGACTCTGTACAGAGAGATCGTCGCGAGCAATCAGCGTAGAAATCGCGTTGCCTGTGTCGACCTCTTTGACAATGCAGGTGCTGCCAGCTGGCAAGTCGGGAGTTGTATACGACGCTCCGGCGGCGAGGTCGATTGGATTGTTCCAGTCGCCGACCGACTCGCCGTTGTAGCTGCAATTCACATCAAACGGGAACGTTCGATCGACTGGGATATCGGTTTGTTTCGTGAGCCGAAGTTGGCCGACGAACTGATTTTGAAGAGCGACGGTTTGTCCCTGGGCTTGATCGATTGTGATCGGTCCCGACGGCGTGACGACCACGTGAGCTGCGCCACCTGTTGCCGTTTCGGTGATGCTGTACGTGCCTGGAACCAGCCCCGTGAATGTGTGCGACCATGGATCGCCGTCGGTATCGGGGAAGGTGTGGGTACCCACCACGTTGGTGTCCTGTCGAAGCTCGACGGTGAAGGTCGCACCGGTCGGAATGTCGCCGAACGTCGACTTGGTCACCGTGAGCCAACCCGTCGTACTCAGCCATGTTGCGTCGGCGCTGACACTGACGCGCGAGCTTGTGAGGTCAACGTCGATAAGGCCCTGACATTGCGTTGGTGCAATGGGATGGACCCATGGCTGAATATTTGCATGGGTCGCGTCGAGCGTCGCGCTGAGCGTCGCCGCTGTCTGGCCGCCGACGATGTTCGATCGAGTCACACAGAGTTCAAAGTCTCGTTGGGTCGCCGGTGCATTCTGGACGAGATCGCCGCCGATGATCGACGCCGACGCGTTGCCAGCAGCGCTTCCGCACAGAACAGGCAGTGCGCCACCGTCGGACACTGCGAGATGCACAGATGGCGCGTTCGTTGACAATGCGAAATGCGCGCTCGTTCCTTCGGAGACGGTGCTCGCTCCGAGGGTGTCGAGTACGAGCGTCGCGACCGCGGGCACCGCGCTGGTATGCGCTGCCTGACAGAGCGCGTCGCTATTCCCTATGGCTGGTTGGTTGCCGGGATCGGTAATACACCAAATCGCCGACTGCGTTTCTTCGTTGGTGTAGCCGTTGCGATGCGTCAGGAGCCACGCCAATTCGTTGGCTTGCGTATCGCTGAGACCGGCTGCGCCAGGTGTGCCCTGCACGCGAATCAGATCATTTGTTCCAATGCCACAGCGGTAATGGATCGTAGAATTGACGCAGAACATGTGGGTTTCGCTGAGCGTGCCTCCAGCGGTACCAAATCCGTTGTCGTCGATTTGCATATTGAAGCCGTCGTTCGGGGCGGTTTGCGTGCCGTCGAGCAACAGCACGGCCTCGGCGCTCGCAGGATGCGTCGCAGCGCGCGCCTGAGGCACGACTGCCGCGATGCCCAACACGGCCGCAAATGCGGTCACGCCAATGCATGCTCGACGAACGCGATGGGAAACTCGATGGTATGCACGAACTCGCGCCACAGGAGGCCTCCAATGCCTTGAGTCATGGGACGCACAGACCGTATAGCTGCGATACCCGCAGTTCGGGGATGCTACGCAGCGAAGTGTGGGTGATCCTGGTGTTGCAACACGTTCGCCACGACCCGTCGCAACACACCATCACGCAGCGCGTTCGACCGATCGACATTGGTGTTGAAACGGTCGATGAGGGTCCGCGAAGGTGCCGACTGCTGGTAGTGGTTCACTGCGTCGACGACTGCTTTGCTCGCCGAAAAACGCGGCGATGCTGCGGCGATCGCCACGATGCGCGTTCCGAGCCCTTCCAATTCGTTCGCCGCGGAGATTTGGGTGTTGACATCGGAGCCATTGCGATTCCAAGACTTCAATGCGTCGTCGATCTCGCTCGCGACTTCGACCCGTCGTCCTGCGGCCGCCATGGCCGCGTTGAGTTGCCCGAGATCGTCGTAACGAGTCGCAAGTGGAGCTCGCAAGGCCGACCATGTCGTGCGGACGTCCCTGTCGGTGTCGTCGAGTTTCGGGCGCGTCGTGACTGCCAGCAACACACCGCCAGCGATTGCGGCAACGATGAGCAAGACGAAAATTCTACGGATCGCGCGCAACATCGGACGCGACCTTAACCGTTGTCCTTGTGCCGACTGTCGCACGGTGTCGATACGCTGATCTCCGTGCAGCCGGACCGCGTCAATGAACCCTCCGGGCCGCATTCCATCCTGCGCATTGTGGTGCTCAGTGTCGCTGTTTGGTCAGTGTGGATCCTCGGTGGTTGCACTTCAGCTCCCGGCGCACCTGCCGCTGCCAGCTACGACGCCGTCGTATCTCGTGTTGTGGATGGCGACACGATCGTGGTGCGCTATCCCGACGGAAAGTCTGACAAGGTGCGCCTTCTCGGAGTGAACACGCCCGAAACGCACAAGCCGGGGAGTCCCATCGAATGTTTTGGGCCC
>JBBRPC010000211.1:0-6872 GCA_038228615.1 Acidimicrobiia bacterium
CACGGTCGGCGCTCAGACTGTCGGAGCGCACTCGATACTGAGCGAGCGGCTCATCGATCAACGCGAACTGCACGCCATCCAACAAGAGTCGGCACCACAATTCATAGTCTTCGGAACGGCGCAACGTCTCGTCGAACCCTCCGCAGCGACGTAGCAGCGACGACCGCACCACAGCACCCACGAACATGAAATTGTGGTCAAGGATCGTCGCCAGTTGGTGGGTGACATCTGGAAACGACGATCGGAGCACATCGCGGTAGTACGTCCGGGCGGTGAGCGTGTCGTCGTCGATGATGCGGGCATCGGTCGTCACCACGCCCACCTCACGGTGCCGCTGCAAATACTCGACGCAGCGTTCCGCACGTGTCGATTCCCAGAGATCGTCGGCATCCAGCCACCCGAGAAATTCGCCCTGCGCACGAGCAACACCGGAGTTGCGTGCGCCCGCGAGGCCA
Source organism: Acidimicrobiia bacterium (assembly GCA_038228615.1). GTDB lineage: Bacteria > Actinomycetota > Acidimicrobiia > IMCC26256 > PALSA-610 > F1-120-MAGs023. The sequence continues at coordinate 456 of JBBRPC010000211.1, forward strand.
CGATTGAGCTGGCGAATCAAGACAATGTCGTCGCCGTAACCATCGAGAATTGCAGATGTGGAGTCGGTCGAGCCGTCGTCGATCACGACCACTTCCGTCGGCGCGTAGGACTGGGCGAGCGCGGAGTCGACCGCGGCTCGCACGAACCGCTCGACGTTGTACGCGGGGATCACGATCGACAACATGGCAGACCGTGAGCTCATTCGTGACGATTGTAACGACTCGCGATGAGATGGCCGTGGCCTGGAATGTCACGCCAGCGCCGACTACTCTCACCCGCTCTGTGACCGACACCGCGACGAGCGAGCCAGTGCCCGATCAACCGACGCCCGATCAGCCGACGCCACGCCGCCAAGGCCGCACGGGTCGGGGTCACCACCCTGCCGTGGCGTTTGTTTTGGCATTGATCATCGTCGTCGGAGGAACCGAGGCTGCGGTGCGGGTCGCGTCGCCTCGACTCCCCGAACCGCTGCGATACTTCTCAGGACAGTCGCAAGGCATCGTCGACGACATGAACATTCTTGAGGCGAACGGCATCACCAGTCGGGTCACGTTCGTCGGAACCTCGATGGTGCGGCGCGATGTCGACGCCGCTCGGGTCGAAAAACTCCTCGGCTGGGCCGACACGACCGTGCACAACGTCGCGCTGCCGGGGGCGCAAACACCCGTCGTGCAACGTTGGATGCTGGAAGAGGTCGTGCCAAGGATCCATCCAAAAGTGGTGGTGTGGGGCATCTCAACCCTCGATTTCAACAGCGGACGCCCTGATCATCCAATCGATCAGTACAGCAACTCGCGTGCCAGCGAGAACGGCGTCTTTGGCGCCCTCGATCGCGGGATGGAACACCTCGCGCTTTCCGCACACAGAGACGCGCTCAGAGACCCGTTCCAGTTGAAGGCAGCGCTCACCGGGCACGCGCTGAAGTACTACCAACACAAGAAACTTCGCGCCCTAGCAACATGGAAGCTCGAATATCCCGACAAGACGCCGGCGCAATTGGTGAAGATGAAAGCGAACCACCTGAAAACCGTTCGCGACAAGCAGCTTCATAACTTTCGCGTGGGCACCAAGGAGTTCGCGGCGTTTACGAACACGATCACAACCTTGCAGCATGAAGGTATCAAGGTCGTCATCGTGATCATGCCGGTCCCGACCGACTACCTACCCCTCCATCCGCAAGGCCCAGCTGCCTTCACAGCCTGGCAGCGGCAGGTGACCGCCGCGGCACGATCACTTGGTGCACCTGTGATCGACGACCTCGTGCGGTCGATGCCCGACTCTTCGTTCCGCGACTACGAACACCTGTGGCCTCAACCCGCCCGCGACGTGTTCACACCTCGACTGACGGCGAGGCTCAAGGCGCTGCCTTGGTGGCAGTCGGTGTTCCCGTCGTGACCTTTAATTCTGTACAGTTCGCATGCTTCTTTGCGCTCGTGTTCCCTTTGTATTGGGCGTTGGGCCGGCACCGAACCCCGCAAAACCTGCTGTTGCTTGTGGTTTCGTATGCGTTTTACGCGTTTTGGGACTGGCGCTTCCTCTTTCTGCTCGCCGGAACCACCGTCATCGACTTTTTCGCGGTGCAACAGATCCACAACGCAGGCGACAACGAACGACGCCGCCGCGGGTGGATGATTTTCTCGGTCGCGGTCAACCTCACGGTGTTGGGATTCTTTAAATATTTCGAGTTCTTCATCCGTACCGCGATCAGTGCACTCGGCCGAGTCCATATCACGATTTCGGATCCGCTGCTTCGGTTCACGCTTCCCATCGGCATCAGCTTCTACGTATTCCACGAAATCAGCTACGCCGTCGACGTCTATCGACGTCGGTGCGAGCCGGAACGCAATCTGATCACCTACGGGATCTATATCGCGTTCTTCCCGCAGCTGGTTGCAGGTCCGATCACGCGTGCCGCGCACATGTTGCCGCAGTTCCGCAAAGCACGAACCCTGCCAACCAAAGAGGAGGCCTATTCGGCGTGCGTGCTGATCCTCACCGGCCTCTTCAAAAAAGTGGTGCTCGCCGACGGCATGGTCCCGTTTGTGAACGATGTGTTCGGCAGGCCACAAGGCCGCGGCGCGCTTCCACTCCTCGTTGCAGCCGTCGGATTTTCGATTCAGATCTACGGCGACTTCGCCGGATACACCGACATCGCCCGAGGGATTGCCCGGCTCCTCGGCATCGAGCTACGTCGCAACTTTGAACAGCCGTATCTCTCACGAAATATCACCGAGTTTTGGCGCACGTGGCACATCTCGCTTTCCAGCTGGCTCAGCGACTACCTCTACATACCGCTGGGTGGAAACCGCGGCAGTAAGTGGGAGACCTATCGCAACCTGATGATCACGATGTTGCTTGGCGGTCTATGGCATGGCGCGTCGTGGCACTTCGTTGTGTGGGGCGGTTTGAATGGCACGGCGCTTGCATTGCATCGCGCCAGAGGCGGCAGCGCGGCGCCACGACACGAGTCGGCTGGCAGGACGTCGGCACTTCCTGCGAGAAGCGACATCCCGAAAATCTTCGCCAACTTCACATTGATCACGATCTTTTGGGTGTTCTTTCGCGCTGCATCGCTTAGCGATGCGCTGCACTTCTTCAGCAATCTCAAGGGCGGGGTGTTGGGACCACGACCAGGTGCGTGGTGGCCCAACCTCGTGCTCATGACCGTGTTCTTGGTGCTGTTGTTCGCAATGGATATCGTCGACAGGCAACGTCGAATCTGGAAACCGCTCTTGCTGTGGCCCGCGTGGTTCCAAGGAGCCGCGGCGGGCGTCGCCATCGTCGCCATCATCATTTTCAGCGGCGGCGCGCCAACTCCTTTTATCTACTTCCAGTTTTGAGCCTGGCATGACCGACCACAATCCGGCACCCGAGCCCGACAGCTTGGGCACGATCAAACGCTTCGCCCGTCGCGTCCTCGAGGTGTGGTACGCCCCGATGTTGCTCGCGCTTCCGTTTGCTTCTGCCTCGCGCGACCGACTTCGTGCCGATGTCGTGCGCTGGGTGAACATCACTGGAACCGGCACAAGCGCTAGCGAAGACGCCGACGGTAACTGGCGCAACACGCTGTCATTGCTGGCTGCCTACAGTGAGTTCCGAACGCTGTACTGCTACCGATTGCGCCGAGCCGGGGCTCTCAGCGCGGCGTTGGCAGCGCTGTTCGCGGTGATCTACCCAGGAGAACGCACCTTGCATCTCGCGTGCGGCGATATCGGAGGGGGTCTGTTCATCCAACACGGTTTTGCGACAATCGTCGCGGCGCGCAAGGTTGGTCGAGACTGCTGGATCAACCAACAGGTCACGGTCGGATTTGATCGTCCAGGTGCCAGACCAACGCTCGGCGATCGAGTAAGCATTCACGCCGGGGCCAAGGTGCTCGGCGAACTCACCGTGCACGACGACGCCCGAGTGGGCGCCAACGCCGTCGTGGTGCACGACGTGCCGGCTGGGTACACCGCTGTTGGCGTTCCTGCACACAATCTCGCCCCGAAGTCCCAGCGGCACTGAGGCATGCGCGCCTATTGGTATTGGCCATTCGTACGGCCGGAGGAACTCGGGCTGGCGACCTCGTTCGCAGGCCTTGGCCACGATCTCTTGTTGCACACACTGCCCGGTCGCATCGAAACAACGCCGACGGCCGCTCTGAACTACACGATACGAGACGACATCCCCGACCTTGTGGCCCGCGATGAGGGCACCCTGGCCTGGATGATGTCGCGTGCTACGACGTATCCGCGGCGCGCGTTCACGCGGCAACGGGTCGTGGAATCAGGGTCGCGTCACGGTTCAGGATCTGGCTCGTTCGATATCGCGCACATCGTCTACCTCAACTATTTCACCGACGGGTTCGCGCTGCGGCGTCTCAATCGCAGCGTTCCGACTGTCGTCACCGTCCACGATGTGATCCCGCATCAGGGCCGCGTTCCGAAACAGATCGAGCGAGCATTGCTCCGGTTGCAATATCGAACAGCGCACCACGTGATCGTGCATCACTCATCGGTCGGCACGCGGCTGACCGCCGAGTTCGGCTTCGATCCGGCACGTATCCATCTGATCCCGTGGGCCGTCGCAGAAGTGATCCCGGAACCGAAGTCTTCACCCAATGTCGAGGCGACACTGCTGTGCTTCGGGACCCTGCGTCGCAACAAGGGAATCGAGATCCTGCTGGAGGCATTCGATCAGCTCGGCGATCTTCCAGTGCGCCTGGTGATCGCGGGTCGAGGCTTCGGCGATGTTGAAGAACAGGTTCGAACCGCAGCAGCCCGCAATCCACGCATCGTGGCAGAACTTGGCTACATCAGCGCGTCTCGCAAACAGGAGCTTTTTCGTGAGGCCGATCTCATCGTCCTGCCCTACACCTCCTTTTCGAGCCAGAGCGCGGTGCTACACGACGCCTACGCGCATCATCGTCCCGTCGTGGTGAGCGACGTCGGAGCGCTGGGTGACGCTGTTCGCGAAGATGGTTCAGGCTGGGTGGTCAGCCCAAGCGATGCTGGCGGCCTCGCCATCGCGATTTCCCAGGCGCTGAGCGATCCCTCAGTGTGGAACGCCAGGGCGCGCAACGCCGCTGCGATCGCCGCACGTCGGGCCCCAGGCCCCGTCGCGCAGCTGTTAGCGAGCGCGTACCAGCGAATCATCGATGCTCCGACATGTGCCTAATTACTGGCCGAACAACTGGTCGAACTGCAGGCCGAACAACTGGTCGAGCTGCGGGCCCGACTACTGGTCGTTAACTCGGACTGGCAAAACTTTCTCCAAATCCTGTGAAGCCTGGCGCATTATCGGCCGACACCCATGGACGTGCGACCCGACGTTGTGCTGTAATGACTCCCAGCTAGCGCCGGAACAGCTCCCCAAAACGGCTCAAGGGGAGCCCTGGCGCCATTGGCATAAGGGTAATAGGGCAAATATGATTCGCGCACAGCTCATCCTGGGCGCGGGCGGATTGCGGTGTAGGCGTAGGCAACATGAACTTTTCTGAGTTTCTCGTCGCTATGCGGAGACGGTGGCGAGTGATCGCCATCATTACCGCTGCGACGATGGCCGTCGCCTGGATCACTACACCAGGGCCGGTGAACCGCAAAGCCGAGCGTAAATACGAAGCGCTCCAGTCGTTGGTGACAATCAGCGCCAATCCCAAGGCCGGCCAGTGGGATCGCTGGACCTATGAGGCAACGCACGGTCCTGTGCCCCGCCAGGTTGCGGCCGATAACGGTGCCATCGTTGTTCCTGCACCTGACGGCGAGACCACATCCCGAGGGGGAAAACAGACCGCGGCAATGCTTGTCGGCGACGTCCAGGTCAAAATCGCAGTTGCGCCCAACGCCAACATCGGGCTGCTGTCGCTCGTCGTCACGTCGTCGAAACGCGACGTTGCAGCTGCCATCGCCAACTCGTTGGCCACGACGCTGATCGTGACACTCCAAAGCGGCGAGGACCGGCTCTACGACCAAACGCTCAAGGACCTGCAAAGCAAAGAGACCGACTACTCGAAACAAATCACCCGGTGGTCGGACCAGCGCATTCGTTGCACACAGGGCGATGTCGCTTGCATACGGGAAGCGAACACGCAACTCTCGACCAACAAAACGCTGTTCCGTCAGAATCACGGTGACCTCCTTCGCAAACTGCACGAGGGCAAAAAACGGGTCGACCTCCGCGCCAACCAGACCGACCCGAAGGGCTTGCCAACCGCATACGTGCATGCCGCAGCGGTGGTAAGTACCTCGAAGATCCCCAAGTCTGCAAAGACACGCATTGCTGGCGGCTTCCTCCTCGGCCTTCTGCTCGGTGCACTCGCTTCGTTCGTCATTAGCCGCTTCGATAGCGCCGTCTACGGGATCCCAGCGACGGAGGCGGCAGCACGACTTCCCGTCATCGCCGAAATCCCCCACGTCACGACCACCCGCCGCCGTCGCTTCGAAGTGTTGACGCAACTTTCGCCGCTCTCTGGCGTCGCGGATGCATACCGCGGGCTGCGGACCTCGATCGGCCTCATGTGGATTGCCAACGAATCCGAACAGGGCCAAAACGAACCTCGGACCTTGCTCGTGGCGTCGCCAGGACCAAACGAAGGTAAGTCGACTTCAAGCGCCAACCTCGCTGCTGCGTACGCGGAGATTGGCAAGAAGGTCATCGTGGTCGACCTCGACTTCCGTCGTCAGCGGTTGCATCGCTTCCTCGGCGCGACGGCGGAGCCGTACCTTGAGAACCGCGGCAGCCTCGCAGCACCCATCATCGATCTCGACACGGTGCTGCAGAACACGTCGATCCCTGGCGTCCAGTTCATCGGCAGTTCGAGCCCCGACTCCACGCCGGCAGAGGCCGCAGTTGCTGGCCGCGCCGCAATTATCGCGGCCCGTGAAATCGCCGACATTGTCATTATCGACACGCCGCCGCTCTTGCTGACCAACGAC
>JBBRPC010000212.1:0-6806 GCA_038228615.1 Acidimicrobiia bacterium
AGCCGCCAAGGTCGCGCGCACCGTCGCAGCGCGATCTTCGCCCCACGGGCAGGGGAACACAATCGGTACCTCGACACCGTTGTCGACGTACGTTTGCACGGCTTGTTGCACGTGCGCGGCGTCGCCCATGATCTGGATTGAGTCGAGCATCGCGTCGCCAATCGCGGCCACCGACGCGTCACGGTCGCGAGCCGCGTGTGCGGCCCGAAGCGCGGTGATGTCGTCGCCGAAGCCGGCGCGAGAAAAGTTATTGGCGTATGCATCGACGACTGCGTACCCGAACAAGTCCTTGCGACCTGCCTCCGCGTAGCGATCGCGATCGGTCACCGCGCAATGGATGTACGCATAAATCGTCGCGTCACCCCCGCGCCGAACCTGTTCGATCGACCATGGAACGTGGGATGCTGGCAGGTAGTTCAACAACACGCCGTCGGCGATTTCACCTGCGACCGCGAGCATCGTTGGGTTGAGCGCGCCGATGATGATCTTCGGCCGGCGTCCGCCGAGACGTACGCCCAATCTGAACCGTTTCACGGAATAGAAATCGCCACTGAAACTGACTGTTTCGCCCGAGAGGCATTCGCGGACAAGTGCTACGTATTCGCGCATGTGGGCCACGGGGCGATCGCTATATGTCGCACCGTGCCATTGGCCTGCCACGACCGGCGACGAGATACCGATACCGAAAAAGATGTCTCGGTCGGGCGCGAGGCTCTGCAGCGTCGCGACCGCCATCGCTGCCAACGGGGGCGTTCGCAACTGTAAGGCGAGCACCCCAGTCCCCAATCCGAGCGATGGAGCCGCAATGGATGCTGCCCCTAACACCGCGAAACCTTCTGTGGCGTTTGCCTCTGCGATCCAATACGACGAGTAGCCAAGTTCGCCAGCCCACCTGGCGACGTCGATTTGAAATGGAGCACCAAGCGTTTGCACTGGCGCCGAGGACACACCGAACTGCGTTGTCATGGCTGGCGACGTTACAGGGATCGCTCCGCTCACGCGACGACCTCGCACCGGGCTTTGCATCGCTGCAGGTTGCGCTTCCAAATCCAGCGCAATACGGGCTTGGCCGCGAATGCCCCGACCGGTCCTCCCATCCACCATGGAAACGTCAGCCATTCTTCCCAGGTGAACTCGGTCATGCCCTGGGCCGCGTCGTTGAGTAAAAAATGACCATGCCCGGTTACCAGGCCAACGTGTTGGATCCCGATGACCCGTGCCGTCGACCACTCGGTCACTGTCATGATGTCGCGGAGACGGAAAGGGCCAACCTTGGTGACGCAAACAAATGCGGCACCAACGCCTGAAGTGTGCGGCGTGGTGAATTCAATTGACTCGGCGTCTGCCATCCACTCCACATGTCGATCGATCGACGCGACGTACTCCCACACCGTGGCGACAGGTTGATTGATCTGCGCAGCCACTTTGATGTACATGTCACCAGCATCGCGCGGTCGGGCCGTAGGCTCACGTTTGATGCCCATTCGTTTTGTCATTCTCGGCGGTGGTCCCGCGGGCAATACCGCTGCCACTGTCGCAGCGTCGCTCGGCGCTGAGGTGACGATGATCGAACGCGATGTGGTCGGCGGTTCTGCCCACCTGTGGGATTGCATTCCGAGCAAGGCGATGATCGCGACCGGTGGCGAACTTGCCGAGATTGCGCGGGCACGCGTGATGGGCCTCGAAGCCGAGGGCCGTCTCGACCTCGATGCGTTGCGAGAACGGTTGTTGTCGATTGAATCGCGGTTGGGTGAATCCGTGCGATCGTTGTTGGAGAGTCAGAACGTACGGATGATTCACGGCACCGGTCGTCTTGTGAGCGCATATACCGTCGGCGTTACTCACGCAGACGATGGCAGAGAAGAAGAAATTGAAGCCGACGCGATTCTCATCGCGACGGGTTGCCGACCCCGGATTCCTGATTGGGTCAGTATCGATGGTGAACGCGTGCTCACGACGCGCCAGGCCTACCCGCCACCGGAAATGCCTGATCATCTGATCGTGATCGGTTCTGGTGTCACGGGGGTCGAATTCACACACATGTTCAGTGCGCTCGGTGCGCAGGTCACCCTTGTCGTGTCTCGCCAACAAGTGTTGCCGTCGAAGGACCCTGAAGTCGCGGCGGTGCTCGAAGACGAATTTTTGCGACGCGGCGTCAAGCTATTGAAAGGTGCGCGTGCCAATGCTGTGACTCGCACCGATGATGGAGAACATGGCGTGGGCGTACATGTCGAATGTGACGACGGTCGCCGAATCAACGGGTCGCATGTAGTCCTCGCGATTGGTTCGATTCCCAACACCGAACAGCTGCACTGTGAACTCGCGGGGATCGACCTCGACCCGAATGGGTATTTGCTCGGCAACCGGCACTGCCAGACAAACGTCCCACATATCTATAGCGCAGGCGACATCTCGGGGCGTCTTCCTCTGTCGAGTGTGGCATCGATGCAGGGTCGCAAGATCGCCGAACATGTCATGGGCCTGACGGCGGTGGCACACCGACATCTCGACTACGACAAAGCGGCGTCGGCGATCTTTACCGATCCAGAAATTGCTGATGTCGGCGTTGCCGAGGCTGAAGCATTTGCGGTTGGCCGCAAGCTACGGGTGACAAAGGTGCCGTACTCGTCGAACGCCAAGGCATTGATCATGGGCGATCCGCGGGGTTTTGTAAAAGTATTGAGCGATCCGGCAACCGGGGTCGTGCTCGGAGGGTCGATCGTTGGTCGTGGGGCAGCCGAACTCATCAGCGTCATCGCGGTCGCGGTTGCGAATCGACTGACGGTGACCGATATTGTCGACTCGCTCCTCGTTCATCCGGCGCTTGCAGAATCGCTCGCCGAAGCCGCGTACTAAGCAGGGATTCAACAACATGCGCGTCGTTGTGACTGGTGCTGCTGGCTTCGTAGGCAGCCATATATGTGAAGCGTTGCTCGCCCGTGGCGACGACGTTGTAGGAGTCGACTGTTTCGCGCCGTACTACGACCATTCGCAGAAGATGGCGAACCTTGACGCATTGCGCGAACGCAGTGGCAAGTTCGTATTCCATGATGCCGACCTGCGCTCGCACGACCTCGCCCCGTTGTTCCACGGCGCCGATGCCGTTGTACACCAGGCAGCGCAACCTGGAGTGAGGCTGAGTTGGGATGGTTTTGCGACCTACGTCGAACACAATGTCTTGGCGACGCAACGTCTTTTGGAGGCGGCGCGCTCCGCGCAGGTTGGCAAAGTTGTGTATGCATCGAGTTCGTCGGTCTATGGCAACCAGCCGCGATATCCCACTGTTGAAACCGACGTGCCAGCACCACATTCGCCATACGGTGTGACCAAACTTGCTGGCGAACATCTTTGCTCGCTCTACGCATCGAACTACGGGTTGCGCACGGTTTCGTTGCGGTACTTCACCGTGTTTGGACCGCGCCAACGTCCGGATATGTCGATCCACCGTTTGTGTGAAGCCGCGATCACCGGCGCAAGTTTCCCGCGCTACGGCGACGGTACTCAAGTGCGAGAGTTCACGTACGTGACCGACATCGCCGCGGGGAATCTCGCCGCGCTCGACCATGAAGTCGCGCCGGGCGCGTACATGAATCTTGCCGGAGGGTCGGAAATCACGCTCAATGCGCTGATCGCACTCGTGGGTGAACTCGCTGGCACCGAGATTGCAGTCGACGCGCACGACACACAGGCCGGCGATTCGTTTCGCAACGGTGGTGCAACGGAACGGGCGTTTGCGTTGCTTGACTGGAAACCGCGCGTCCCGTTGCGCGACGGACTTGTTGCGCAACTCGCTTGGCATCGCGCTCGCCACTCAGCGTCGGCGTAGCAGCGACGGCGCTAGAAACTCAGGGCACCTGCGAAGACGGTGACCGCGTTGCCGCGGAGCAAGACGCGATCACCCAGTGGTTCACATTCGACGACGCCGCCGCGGACACTGATCTGGTGACCAATAACGACTTGTTTGTCGAGCCGTTGTGCCCAGTATGGCCCAAATACGCAGTGTGCACTCCCGGTGACGGGGTCCTCATCAATGCCGTGCCCTGGTGCGAAGTAGCGCGAGACGAAATCGAATTCAGGGTCGTCACTCGGTGCCGTGACCGCGTAGCTCTCATCGCGATGACGCAGCGGCGCGAAGTCGGGCGCGAGCGTCCGCACTGCATCTTCTGTTTCCAACACGATGAGGTGATAGCCCAACGGGTGATGCCCCTCGAAGACGGTCGTCGTGATGCCCAGCGCCCTCAGCACGTCGTCGTGGCATGGTGCCGCAACGGCAGCGAGCGACGGCAGTCCGAGCTCGATCCTTCCGGTGTCGTGGCGCCGTGCCGTAAGTTCGCCGCTCCGGGTCGAGAACCGAGCGATCAGGTCGGACGCAAGATAGCCGCCGCTCCATAACACGTGGGCTGTTGCGAGCGTGGCGTGACCACAAAGCTGCACCTCAACGGTAGGTGTAAACCAGCGAAGACTCCACGTTCCTGTGCCGAGGTCGCTCACAAACGCCGTTTCCGACAGGTTTATTTCGCCTGCGAAGCGTTGCATCCATTCGGCGTCAGCCACTCGCGAATCGCTCGCGTCGAGCACGACCACCGCCGCCGAATTGCCGCCAAACAACTCAGCTGTAAATGCGTCGATGTGAAAGATTGGCGTCGTCATGTAGGCATTCTCGCGGCAAACGCCTCGCCGATGCTGGTGAATTTCTCCGGTGTGAAATTTCGGTGAGGCGGACTACTCGATGACGACGAGGGTGTCACCGGCGCCGACAGATTGTCCGACGATCGCACGAACTTCTGTGACAGTTCCTGCCTTTTCCGCGGCGATGTTGTTTTCCATCTTCATGGCTTCCAACACGACGAGATTTTGGCCCACCTCGACTGTCTCGCCTGGTGCAACCAGGACCTTGAGAATGGTGCCCTGCATCGGTGCAGGGACTGTCCCAGAACCGGATCCTCCTGCACCACCGGTTTTTCCCGCGCTGCGCGGCCGGGCTTTGGCGTTACCGCCTGGAGCTTGCGTGGCAACGGAGTCCGGTATCCAGACCTTCACGGTGAATCGTTTGCCGTTGACTTCTACTGGCATCGACCGTTCGATGAGAACTTCACCGTCGGCCCCGGAGGAATCGCCATCGTTCGTTGCCTCGGGGTTGACGAAGAGCGCGTTGTCGACCTCATCTTCGACCCACTTTGTCGAGTGGTGCACCGTCGCGAACGCGTCGGTGCTGAGCAGCACCGTGTGTGCCGGGATCGTCGTGCTGATGCCGACAATTTCAAATTCTCGCAGGGCCCGTAACAGACGCTTGATTGCGCGATCGCGGTCGGGCGCCCACACGACCAGCTTGCCGACGAGATTGTCGTAGTACTGCGAAATCGTGTCGCCTTCTTCGTAGCCGCCGTCCCAGCGAACGCCCGGTCCCGATGGGACTCGCAGCTTTGTGATCGTGCCGGGTGAGGGTCGGAAGCCTTTCGAGCAATCTTCGGCATTGATTCGAACCTCGATGGCATGCCCGTCGGTGACGACGTCGGTCTGGCTCATCGGCAGTGGTTCACCCTCAGCGATCCGTATCTGCCATGCGACAAGATCGAGACCGGAGACTTCCTCGGTGACGCAATGTTCGACCTGCAGGCGCGTATTCATTTCCAAGAAGAAGAAGTCGTCGTCTTGGTAGAGCATCTCGACAGTGCCTGCGCCGACGTAACCACAGGCCAGTGCAACCTTGACTGCAGCGGCGCCCATGGCCGCACGGGTCGAGTCGGGGAGCGACGGCGCGGGTGCTTCCTCGATCAGTTTCTGATGTCGGCGTTGTGTTGAGCAGTCGCGATCCCCGATATAGATCCCGTGGCCATGCGAATCGCAAAACACTTGCAGCTCGATGTGTCGGGGACGAGTGAGGTATCGCTCCATGTAACACTCGGCACGGCCGAAATAGGCCTGCGCCTCGCGCTGGGCGGATTCCAGGCATGCTTCGGCTTCGGCAGCTGACGGAACCACCTTCATGCCTCTGCCACCTCCGCCGTACGCGGCTTTGATGGCAATTGGATATCCGAACTCCGACCCGAAGGCATGGATGTCGCTGACGGATTGAATCATTTCGGTCGTGCCTGGAACCGACTCGACGCCAGCCTCTGCGGCGGCGATGCGCGACGAAATTTTGTCGCCCATGACCTCGATCGATTCGGGCGGTGGCCCAATCCACGCGACGCCCGCGTCGGTCACTGCTCGAGCGAACTCAGCGTTCTCGGAAAAGAATCCATAACCGGGATGTACGCCGTCGGCACCGGATTGGGCGATCGCGTGGAGGATTGCATCGGTATTGAGGTAGCTCTCGGCGGCTGTTTGTCCTCCGAGTGCGTACGCCTCGTCGGCGAAGCGAACGTGGAGCGCGTTGCGATCGAGTTCGGAGTACACCGCGACCGTTGCGATGCCGAGCTCGCGACAAGTTCGCATGACGCGGACTGCGATCTCGCCACGGTTGGCTACCAGGACCTTGGTTATGGGTTTCGACACGGTTTCGTATCCTACGAGTCATGCCGAGCCTCTCCGTCACTGAGCTTCCAGGACCCGTCGCGACGCGGTTCCACACGATTCGCTGGTTCGATGCGATCGACTCAACGAACCGTTATTTGCTCGACGAGATGCGAGCTGGCGCCCCAGCCGGTCTCGTCGTCGTCGCCGAGGGCCAAACTGCCGGACGCGGTCGGCTTGGACGCACGTGGCAGGCGCCGAACGGTGGGTCGCTGCTGGTGTCGGTAGCGCTACGGCCGAACCTGCCGATCGAATATTGGCCGTTGTTGCTCGGCCCAGCTGGCCTCGCT
>JBBRPC010000213.1:0-6778 GCA_038228615.1 Acidimicrobiia bacterium
ATGCATTCATGCACCTCGATACGGTGATGACCATGATCGACCGCGACGCCTTTGTCGCGTACCCGTACTTGGATGATCACCTTCGCTCCTGGACACTCGTACCGCGGTCCACCGGCGCATTCACAGTGGCTGAAAACGATGGCGTTTGGTCGGCGATTGCCGCGGCGCTTGAGATCGACAAGGTACGCGTATTGCGGGCGGACGAAGACATCCGTGCTGCGGAGCGCGAACAATGGGATGACGGTACAAACTTCCTTGCGGTCGCACCTGGAGTTGTCGTCGGCTACGACCGCAACGTCGTGACGAACACCATGTTACGGCGCAACGATATTGAAGTGATCTCGATTGCCGGGAGCGAACTCGGACGAGGCCGCGGCGGTCCGCGCTGCATGACCTGCCCGATTCAGCGAGACGCGTGAACACCACCCGCACGCCTGTGTCCCGCGTAGCTTGCCGATCTCAACAAACCAGAAGGTTGCGGTCGAGGCAATCCGCACGGCTGCCACATCACCGAGACTGAGCGCAGTCGTCGCAAAGAAATTCTGCAACACCGCCACATTGGGCGTCGAGACTGGTCGGTTCCGTCGAGATCAACACCGAGATGGTGTCAATGCGAACCTGCCGACCGCAACACCGGATATTCGACCGGGTCGACCGGGTCGACTTGATCGACCGGCTCGACCGCCTGGCCGATCCGTTCACGATGCGCTTTCAAGAACGAGTACAGCGGAATACCAATCAACACGAGGAGCATTGCCTGGTACACAGCTTGGTAGCCCGACGCAAAGGTGACCCACAACGAGAACAACAGACTTGTCGTCGAGATCGACAGGTCGCGTGTGAGGCGCCATCCTTCGACCTTGCGGCGTCGCGAAACGAGGTAACTCAGTTGTGCGCACGCCGAAAAGAAGTACGGAATAGCGACCGTGACCACCGAGAGGTAGACAAGATACGTAAACACTTTGAGGCCGGTTTTGCCGCTATAGCTCCAACCCATGAGGCCCGACGCGACGATCGTCGAGACCACCACGCCGAACCAGGGTGTTCCTTTGCGATCGATCTTTGCGAACGCCTGTGGGAACAGTCCGTCGCGTGCAGCGGCGAACGGCATCTCAGCAGTCACCATCGTCCAACCATTCAACGCGCCAATACCCGAGATAACCGCGACCAGCGCGACGGCCTTGCCTACCCAACCAGATCCGTTGAACATCGCTTTGAATGCGGCGACAAACGGGGCACCATCATCGACCAACTTGGCGTGCGGAACGAGCCCCATGACCACGCCGGTAACAGCGAGATAGAGCAGTCCGCTCGCCGCGGTTCCCAACACCGAAGCTCGGCCGACGTTGCGGCGTGGATCTTTGACGCGGCCTGCAGCAATCGATGCACACTCCACACCAATGAATGAGAACAACGCGACACCAGCGGCGATGCCAACACCGTCGTACAGGCTTCCGCCCGACGCGTTAAACGGACCGAAGTTCCCCGAGGAGACGAAAAACCAACCGAAAATTCCGATGAGCAGCAACGGCAAGAACTTCAAAACGACCGTGAAATTCTGAAACCATGCCATCTGTCGGACGCCAGCAAGGTTGACAATCGCGGGGATCCACAGACCCGAGAGGGCAATCGCGAAGTTGGTCCACCCCGACGGGTTCGTGATGCCGAACAGTGACTCCACGTAGAGGACCCACGACGCGACAATCGCAGCGTTGCCTGCCCAGCAAGTAATCCAATAACACCACGCCGTCAAGTAACCCGCAAAATCTCCGAACTCGTGCCGGGAATACGCGTAGAGGCCGCCGTCGACATTTGGTACTCGCCGAGTGAGTTGCCCGAACAACACGCCGAGCAACACCGCGCCGATCGCGATTACACCGAGTGTGATGATGGAACTCGTTCCCGCGCCAGCCATCACCGCGGGCATCGTGAATACTCCGGTGCCAATGATGCTCCCGACAACCAAGGCTGTCGACGATGTCAGCCCCAGTGGTGCCTCACGATTGTCGGGTGGCGCCGTTACGCTCCCTGCACCATTTGAACTCACTGAGCTTGTCGCTTTCGGCGGTTCCACTGTGATTGTCATTGCCAGGCTCCCGTTGCTTTCATGCGCAGAACCAAGAGGTCGCGCCACGGATCCAGCATGAACACCACCGTCCCCCGCCAACAGGGCTGAACGTCACAAGTTGCATGTCAACTTCATCGTGAACTGGACATCGGACGGCATATCGTGAGTTTCACAGTCCGCCCGAGGGCCCTCGCCAGACAGGCGTCGCATTTCCGTCCGCCTTGGGTGTAGGTTCTCCGGCGAGCATCACCCCGGACCTCGGTGGCGCGACTTGTGTCGCAATTTTCAGGGAGTCCCCGTCGTGACCGACGCGCGTGTGATCGAAATCCAAGGACGATTCACGAGCGGAGCGGGTGACCTCGATTCGCAACGGCTCTGCGACGTTTGCGCCGACGTGTCAAAAATGAGCGGTGCGGGAATCATGATGATGTCTGGCGCCATTCAACGCGGTTCGTTGTGCACCACCAACAAGGTGAGCGCGCTCATCGAAGAACTCCAGTTCTCGCTGAGCGAAGGCCCCTGCCTCGACGCGTTCCGCGATCAGCGGCCGGTGCTGGAACCAGACCTCGCGCATCCGAGCGACGGACGGTGGGTTGCCTTCAGCGAGGCGGCGCTTGACGCTGGCGTGCGCGCGATCTTTGGCTTTCCGATCAGCATCGGGCCGGTCAAACTCGGAGCGCTCAACCTGTACAGCGACCAAAGCGGTGGCATGACAACAGCGCAACACCGCGACTGCCTGATTCTCGCCGACACGGTCGCCCACTCGGTGATCATGATGCAGGCCCACGCCACGCCTGGGCAGCTCGCCCAGGAGTTCGAGGCGGGGTCCGACTTCGAACTCGGCGTCCACCAGGCATCCGGAATGGTGGCCACGCAGCTCACGACCGACGTCGCCCAGGCACTGATCAGAATGCAAGCGCACGCCTTCGGCAACAATCTGTCACTGCGAGCCGTCGCCCGCGCTGTCATCGGACGGACGCTCCGATTCGATGGACCGGGCGATCCCGTCGTGGTTTCGTCAAGCGAGGTATAAAGATGAATCGTGAATCACTGTTAATTGCGACGTTCGTCGAACTCACCGACGTGCTCGTCGATCAGTTCGACGTGGTTGATTTGCTCACCCGTCTCACCAACCGCTGCGTTGAGGCACTCGATGTCAACGCCGCTGGTCTTCTACTCGCTGACCCGTCGGGAGAGCTTCGCGTCGTCGCGTCATCGAGCGAAGCCATGCACACCCTGGAACTCTTGGAGCTCCAGTCGTCCGAAGGCCCCTGTTTCGAGTGTTTTCACAGCGGTGCACCTTCGGTCAACACGCACCTGACCGCGATCGATCACCCGTGGCCGACATTTGGGCCTCGCGCGATCGCCGCCGGTTTCCTGTCGGTGTCCGCGCTCCCTATGCGGCTTCGTGGCCGGACCATCGGTGCTCTCAACCTGTTCCGTTGCGACGTCAGCGATCTGAGCGAGCGTGATCTCGTCGCCGCACAAGCATTCGCGGATGTCGCAACGATCGGCATCCTTCAGAATCGCGCGGTTGAGGAGGCGCACATAGTTAATGGGCAACTCACCGAGGCGCTGAACAGTCGGATCGTGATCGAACAAGCGAAGGGCATGGTGGCCGAACACTCCGGGGCTGATATGGCCATGTCTTTCGACAAGCTTCGAAACCACGCACGCTCGCACAACTTGCGCTTGGGTGATCTCGCCGCGCTCGTCATTTCCGGGGACATAAGTCCTGGGTCTCTCGACCCATCAACAGTTCCCGCCGTAAAACGAGGCAATAGACCGCGACACAACGACTGACTACCTATTGTTACTAACCCGCGGCGCTACCCGATCGATGGCTGCACCGCGAACGCCGTGATGCGAACCCGCAGTACTCCTCGCTCAATCAGCTGCAGCATCGATCGGGTGTGAAACGGCCATCGTGATCTTCGTCCCGTGTCGGTCAGTGCTTCGCGTGAAATGCAAACTGACGTGCTGCATGATCGAGGTCCCTCGACCACGCAGCTGACCACGATTGTTGGGCGTTCGCCAAGGTCCTTCATCAGCCACATTCGCGACGACATGGCTTGAATGGTTCGTGATCTTGACGGACACCGTGCCAATGCCATCCTCTCGGCCTGCGTGTTCGATCGCATTACTGCACGCCTCACCGACGCCGAGGAGCAGATCGTCCGCGGGGCCCAACGCGACGCGTTGACGTTGCAGCCAGCCCCGCAACTCCGCTCGCATCGGGGCAAGATTGCCACCGTGCGCAGGTATCTCAAACAAAATTTCGGCGAGGACCGGCGTGTAGCGGAAACAAGCAACAACGATGTCGTCATGCGCAGGTGAATGTTCACCCATCCCCGCCAACAGATGATCGGCGACCTCGTTGATTGGCCGATGCCGTGCTGCGATTGCGAGTTGCTCGAGGCGCTCGAGCCCCGCGTCGATAGATTCTCCGCGGCGCTCTATCAGGCCATCGGAGTACATGATCACCAGCGCATCGGGTTCGAGCACCATTGTCGCTTGCGGTCGAGTCTCGGCCTCGAGTGCACAAATCGCAAGAGATTGCGCGCCATCGAGACGGGTGATGCGACCATCAGCACCGACCACGATCACGGGCGGATGACCAGCTGAGCTGTAACTCAATTTGCCGTCGGCTGGATCAACGATGACGCATACCGCAGTCGCGAAGCTCGCCCCATCCCGGCCGCGCGCAAAATGATCGAGGGCACCAAGCAGTAACGATGGCTCAGCCTCGACCCGACCAGCGAGCGCCGCGGTTGCAGCACGAATTCTCCCCATCGCAGCTGCAGATTCGAGCGTGTGACCGACAACATCTCCAACCATGAGACCGACACAGCCATTCGGCCAGGCAAACGTGTCGTACCAATCACCGCCGACTTCCAGCAATGCACTCGCTGCTTGATACCGCGCTTCAATGACAACCTCAGGATGCCACGTAATCGTGTCGGGAAGCAGCGCCTCCTGCAGTCGCAAGGCGGCGTGATGTTCGAAGTACCGCAAGCGGCCCGCAGCCAATACGACGCTCGCGCGCTGGGCGACATCCCGAAGAAAGTTCTGATCGTCAGGGGTGAATGGATCCCGATCCGCATCCCAGTTACTCAAGCGCAACGTTGCTTTTGCCCCAATCCCGAGGTCAAGTGGGGTAACGATCCGCGAATGCCACCCGTCGTTGATTTCCGGACCGAGGTTGGCGCTCTCCACGAGCAGTCGTTCGTCGCCGTCAGTGCCGTCGATCGTCGCGTGGTCAGCCATCGTGGGCACAAGCGTCTCGACCAGGCATTGCAGCTGGGCCTTCGTGGTGAGTTGTGACTCCAGGTCTGTGAGCAACTTCGCGACAAGTTCGGCTCGGCTGCGCGCTAACTGTGACGCAAGTTCGGATGCCCGGCGTTTCGTGCGGTCTTTGAAAACCACCGCGAATCGCCTCGTCATGCCCAGTGGCGTCGCAAATACTTCATACCACCGGCCTTGTGAACCCAGCTCGAAACGCAACCTTTCGCCGTCGAGCGCAACTTTGGCGAATTGCTCGAGCCATGTGGCTTCGATGTCAGGCAGAAGTTCCTGCATCCGTTTACCAATGGGCGATACCAAACCAGTCATTGTCTCAAAGAGAGGGTTGACGTTGAGGATTCGATAGTCGACCGCGCCACCGTTATCGTCGACAATCATCTCGCAGACAACGAAGCCTTCATCGATCGAAGAGAACACCGAACGCAGATCCGCGTCATGTTCTGCCGTTGCGATTGCTGAGTTTTCAATGTGCAATTGCAGCTCCACCGCAAGCGTCACCGCGTCATGGAGCGCGTCGCGCAGCGCGATTTCACCGGAAGCTGCGAAAGCCAACGTCTCGAGGATTTCGATCTCTGCATCAGTCCAGCTTCGTACCTGGGTGTCAACGACACAGAATGTTCCGACGATCTGACCGTTTGGAGAACGGAGCGGGAAGCCAGCCCAAGCCCGCACACCTTGCGTCTCGATCGAAGGATTTGCGCGCGTCAGCGGGTTCGACAAAACATCACCGGCCACGACGGCGTCATTCGTAGCGATGACGTATTGACAAAACGAATGGTCTATCGGAAGGCCGCGTACCGGCACCTGCGAACGGTCAAGGCCAATACAACTCTTGAAGTACGAACGGGTTTCATCGACGATATGTACGAATGCATACGGTGTCGCCAACGAACGCTGGGCAACGCGCGCCAAACGATCGAACGCCTCGTCCGGTTCTGAATCAAGCAGGCCCGTCAGTCGCACCGCTTCAAGGCGTTGCGGATCGAATAAGTACTGATTTTCCGCCATCTCGACTGAAATTAGCAGGAGGCGCGTCGAGCGCAAGCTCCTTCGCCCAGCATGCACGCGCTACAAACACGCGTCTCAAGATGTGCGCCTAGAGATGTGGGTGCGGGCCGGCAGCGAGCGTGACGACGTCGAGCACACGATCGATTGTTGACGGGTCGAGCGATGTCCGTTCTTTCGCAACCTCGGCAATCGACCGTCGCTCGTTGGTAGCGACTGCGACAATCGCGGCAACTTCGTCGTACCCAAGCCATGGCGACAGGCCGGTCGCAATCGCAGGCGATGCCTCTGCAAGCATCCGGCATCGTTCAATGTCCGGATTGATACCGTCAATGCACCGATCGGCAAACAACACGATCCCGTTGGTCAGTAATTCGATCGACTCGATCAGGTTGCGCGCCA
>JBBRPC010000214.1:0-6772 GCA_038228615.1 Acidimicrobiia bacterium
ATGCGGCGCGGCGCTTTGCCCGGTCGAAAACCAGGAAGCCGCACATCTTGGGCAATCTTTTTGAACGCTGCGTCGATCGCAGTTTCAAATTCGCCAGCTGGCACCGCGACGGTGAGCTTGACACGGTTATCTTCGAGGGGTTCAACGGTTGCTTGCATAAGGCGAACAGTCTACCGGCCACCCCGTGTTCCGCTCCGGCCGGGGTGACGGGACGTCGCAGCCGTCGTTTCGCCAACTGAGGCTGCGCGTGTCAGGGCACGAG
The DNA here is from genome assembly GCA_038228615.1 of Acidimicrobiia bacterium. Taxonomy (GTDB): domain Bacteria; phylum Actinomycetota; class Acidimicrobiia; order IMCC26256; family PALSA-610; genus F1-120-MAGs023. Next base: position 263 of record JBBRPC010000214.1, read on the forward strand.
CACAATCTTGCCCACTGCTCGGCGCTCCAACAGATCCGCCACCGTTGATCCTGCCGCCGACAAGGGCCGTTCGTTCGGCGCGATGGGATGCAACGCGCCGGACTCGATTCGGTCGAGGACCTCGCGTACCAACACGGCATTGTCGTCCTGATTGCGCATGGCCCACCCACCCCATTCCACACCAACGACCGTACGATTGTTGAGCAGCACCAAATTGAGTGGAACACGCGGAATTCCTGCGGTGAAACCGATCACACAGAACCGCCCGTCGAACCGCAACGCACGCAAACATTGTTCGGCGATGTCGCCACCGACTGCGTCGTAGACGACGTCGACACCTCCACCCCCAGCGATCTCTCTGGCACGAGTCTTGACATCTTCATTGGCGGGGTCGATCGCTGCAACAGCCCCCATTTGGATCGCCAACGCACGCTTTTCTGGCGACGAAGCCACCGCGATGACGCGGGCACCGAGCAACTTCGAAACGTCAATCGCGGCAAGGCCGACACCTCCGCCCGCGCCGGTCACCAACACGGTCTCTCCCGGTCGGACAACGGTGCGACGCACGAGCGCGAACCACGCAGTGCAATACGACTGATGAAACGATGCAGCTCGTGCGAAGTCGAGCGACGCCGGGATCTGCACGACTTGAGACGGGCGCGCAATCACGTACTCGCTGAATACGCCGGTCCCGACGGTTGCAAAGACACGATCGCCAACAGCAACCCCATCGACGCCTTCACCGATCGCATCCACAACTCCGGCGATCTCTGAGCCTGGCACGAACGGCGCCTGAATTTTGATTTGATAGCGGCCTGCCGCGATCAGCCCGTCGACGTAGTTCACGCCAGCTGCCTTCATCGCGATCCTGAGTTGACCTGCGCCCGGTTCTGGAGTCGGAACATCCTGCACCACGAGCGCTTCGGGTGGCCCCAATTCTTGACACATGACAACTCGCACAGTTCCGCACCTCGCTGCTTCGCTTGACCTTGGCCGACCCTATCGGTCGAAACGGTACGATCTTCGGTGTGCCCGACGCGCGCGATCCCCGATCAGACGACCCCGACCGTCGCCCACTCGATGAGCTCTTCATCGTGGGAGCGAAATATCACGAACCGACAGCCGCCGAACGCTCGGCGGCCGCCAGGCGCTCCGACCAAGAACGCAAAAAGCGAGACAAGCTGCGCGACAAAGAAGTTGCGCATACCCGCAAGGTGCTCGGACTCGACGGCGGCGCTTCCTCGCGTGGGAGCACCGACGCGCAGTACAACCCACGCACTGCGGCGATCGCCTTTGCCGCCATGCTTGTCGTTGCGGCCCTGTTGACGCTGACGCCGTTTGTCGGCTGAAGCGCTGCGAGGCTTGCTGCGGCTTCCGAGTAGATTCCGCACACCGGGGAGTGGCGCAGCGGTAGCGCTCCGGCTTTGGGAGCCGGCGGTCGGGGGTTCAATTCCCCCCTCCCCGACCAACACTCCGACCAACAATCCCCAACCAGCGATCATCTGAGCGGGGTTCTCGCACATATACCGATTTGACTGGCTGCCAGTGCCTGACTCTGTTGGCGATGACAACGATTCTGTTGCCGATGACAAAGACCCGTTCGACGCCCAGTTGTTACAGCGGGCGTTTCGACGCGATGGTCGTCGCAACCGGCGTCGCAAGCGAATTCGCAAAACGAAAACCGTGTCGCGCCAGTTCGCAATTCCGATCGTGTTTGTCGTGGTCGTGATCGCCGTGGCTGGCTGGCAGCTGCGGCCGAGCGCGAAGCCTTCGCCAGTCATTCCGACGATCACCGATGTCAACAAGATCCGGATCGTCGAAGCTGTTCCCTCCGATAAAGCCCAAGAACCATCGCGAGCCAAAGAGATCCGAGCAAAGATCGGCGCGATGCAACTGTGGTTCTCAAACGAGACCGCCGGCAAAGTGTTGCGTCTTGCCGCTGGCTCCTCGAAGTCGGTGAAAGTCGAACGAATCGTTCTATCGGTTGCCACGTCGTCGCTGTTGAACCAACCAAACTTGGCGCTGGATCTCCAACAAGCATTGTTCCAAAGCGGCTTCGTCTTGGCGCCTGATGAGGCCGCAATTGTGTTCACACAAATTCAACCTTCTGAACCGATTTGCGGCCAATCTGCAGGGAGAATTGCCGCAGTGTTTCCTACGGCATGTTCGCAGACCTCGAATGAATTTTCGAGCAACGCTGCGCTCATCGCCGCGCACGAAATGCTGCATGTCTTAGGTGCAGTTGAAGGGTGCGCTCCACACGCGGGGCGCAACGGCCACGTCACCGACAATCCGAGCGACATCATGTACGAACCGTTGAACGCGTCAAGCCCGCGCCGAGCGGCTGTCCAACACCTCGATCCTGGCCACGACGATTACTACGGCACCGGGCGCTCGAACTGCATCGATGTGAAACGGCTGCCGGTTTGGGTCAACGCGTAGCGCGCCCACGCGCCCTGGTCACTCTGGCTCTCGTCACGCTGGCTCAGGTCGCACTCGAGCATCGAGATCGCGGGGAAGGGCAACGACGATCGCCACCCCGATCAACATCACGGGCACGAGCACCGCGAAGGTTGTGCCGAGCGATGATGCAAAAGCCGCGACCACCCGAGTGCGCGTTGGTTCAGTCAACGCGTGAATCGACGCTGCGTCGCCCTGCAATTTCGACGTCAGATGCGCACCGCGGCGCACGAGCTCCCGCGCCAGCCGCTGGTTGAGAACGTTCCCCGCGACAGCGACTCCCACGACGGATCCCGCGATCCGCGCCAATACCGTGATCGCAGTCGCGGTCCCGAGGTCGGCAGCAGGCGCAGTGCGTTGCACTGCATAGAGCATCACTTGCATGACAAAGCCGATGCCAACGCCCACGAGCGCTCCGAAACCCATGACGGTCGCGACGCCGGTCGCAGACGACACCGTTGCGAGCAAAGCGAATCCTGTCGCCATCGCAATCGTTCCGACGATGGGAAACGTTCGCACGCCGCGGTGGGTGCGTTGGACGACCTGGCCGACTGCGGTCGTGCCCATGGCAGTCGCGAAGGCAAACGGGATGAGCAGCAATCCCGACCGAGTCGCTCCAGTTCCTCCAACCGACTGAAAGAACACCGGCAAATAGACGATCCCGCCAAAGAACGCGACGCCGGCGATCAGATTCGCAAGAATCGCAAGACTGACTTCGCGGCGGGCGAAAATGCGCCCCGGCAGTATCGGTTCGGTCGCACGTCGTTCCCACCACACGAAGGTGGCGAGTGCCGCAATCGCGCCAAACATCATCGCGATGATGCGAAACGATGTCCACGAAGAAGCGCGACCACCCCAGTTCGCGACGAGCGTGACGCAGGTTGCGATCGTGGCAAGGAGCAGTGCGCCAAACCCGTCGATGCGATGTCGGGAGTGCTGCGCAATGCTCGGGACTTTGGCGAGCGCAAGAAAGCAGATCACACCACTGGGAAGGTTGATGTAGAACGCCCATCGCCAACTTGGGCCGTCGGCGAACAAACCGCCGAAGACGGGCCCGAGCACACTCGTGACGGCAAACACCAAACCCGTGTAGCCCAGATATCGACCTAACCGATCGGCAGGAACAATGTCTGCAACGATCGCCATCGTCAAACCTGTGAGTCCACCGGCCCCCGCGCCTTGCAGGACGCGCGCAACAATGAACAACGTGAGGCTCGGCGCTGCGCCACAGAGCGCCGACCCCAACAGAAATGTCGCCACCGAAAACGCGAATACTCGTTTGCGGCCATACAAATCGCCAAGTTTTCCGTACAGTGGCATCGCCGCGATCTGCGCGAGTTGGTACGCGGTGAAGATGGTCGAGAGCGACCCAACCGAACCCAGATCTTTTTGGATTCGCAGGCCGGCGGTCGCAACGATCGTGGCGTCCATTCCAGCCATGGTGTTCCCGATCAACAAACCGGTGAACACCAAATTGAGTTTGCGTCCTGTCAGTGCAGCGGTCACTTTTTCGAGTTACCTTCCGCACCGCTGAGGGACACGCGGTGGAATTCGATGCGGTACACGATCGTGTCGTCGAACACTGGCCCAGCGTGCGCGATGAGTGCGCGAAGCGCTTCGAAGTCGCCAAGACCAGCGCGTTTGAGATCGCGCCGTGCGATCGCTCCAAACGGGATGAGCTCGATATCGTCGACCTCGATACTCGTCGAGCCAACGTTATACTGCCCGCCGAGCTTCACCTGGGGGCGCTTCCAAAAGCGAAACGTGACCGTGACCGATCCATTCGCGATTCCTTCATGTGCCTCGGCGCTGAACTGCATCGCATCGTCCCTCGTGTCATCCAGATCAATTTTGCTCGTCGTAGGGTGGCACCGTGGAACCGATCCTCGCCGACCTCGCCGCGCAGCACGCCGCGTTGCGCGACATTTTAGACGGGTGCGAAGCAGCCGATTGGGAGCTACCGACTCGCTGCGAAGGCTGGGATGTCGCCGACGTCGTGTTGCACCTCGCGCAAACCGACGAACTCGCCGCCGCCAGCGCACTCGGACGGCTCGGCGGTGGTCAGACGGATTTCTTTGGTCTGCGTCACGAAGCCGCGCTGTCGGTCGACGAAGCTGCCGCAACTCAGGTCGCGGTCGAACGCGAACTCGGTGGTGGCGCAATCCGCGAACGATGGCGCGCCAGTTCAGTAGCCCTACTCGAGACACTGCGCAATGGCGATCCACACGCGCGGGTCATGTGGGTCGCTGGTCAGTTGTCGTTGCAGACGCTCGTCGCGACTCGGTTGTCAGAATGTTGGATCCACACCGGCGACGTTGCCAACGCCCTCGGTTTCGAGCCTGCTCCCACCGACCGCTTACGCCATATCGCACGGTTGGCGTGGCGCACGCTTCCCTACGCGTTCGAACAGGCAGGTTCACAACTCCAAGGCCCAGTTGCTATCGATTTGATCGGTCCTCGCGGCGATCTTTGGCAGTTCCTTCCAGACGGTCAACCGGTCACGACAGTCACAGGACCCGCATCGGAATTTTGTGAAGTCGCCGCGAGACGGCGCAAACCTGCCGATTCGCAACTGGTGTGCACTGGGCCGGATGGCAACCGCGTCTTGGAACTCGTGCGAACCTACGCCCAGTAGGTGTCGAAGGAGATCACAATCCCGGTACCGTGCGGCGATGGAACGGATCCTCACCACGCACGCAGGATCGCTCCCGCGTCCTCCGGCACTCGACGCGCTGTGGGCGCGATACGCGCGGGGCGGCATAGCGCTGATCCCCCAGATCGAATCACTCGTTGAGAGCTCGACCCACGACATCGTCGCGCATCAGGTCGCGGTCGGAATCGACATCGTCGGCAACGGGGAACAAGGCCGTGAAACCTTTTTCACGTATGTACGTGATCGTTTCAGCGGCTTTGGCGGGCGCGGCGACCCAAGGCCCTTTCGCGATATCACCGAATTCGCGACATATCTCGAATTGAAGTTACCCCGCTATTCCAGAGAAGATTCCGTGTCACTCGCGCAAGTGCCAGCGGCGATCGACGCTGTCGTGTACCGCGGCACCGCGCCGGTCAAGGCTGAGATCGAACAGCTGCAACGCCACGCAACAAGCTGTGGCGCAACAAACCTTTTCCTCACCGCGCCGTCGCCGGGAATCATCGCGGCAGCAATGACAAACCGGCACTATCCAAACATTGAACAATACGTCGACGCGCTCGCCGATGGCCTGAGCAATGAGTACCGAGCGATCGTCGACGCCGGGTTGCTGCTCCAGATCGACGCGCCCGATCTCGCAATGGAACGTCACACGATGTTCGCGAAAGAGCCGATCGAACAGTTCCAACAATTTGCGGGCTACGTCATCGCTGCCATCAACCGCGCGACCGAAGGCCTGCCACGTGAACGCGTACGGCTCCACGTCTGTTGGGGCAACTACGACGGACCACACTGTTTCGACGTGCCATTACGCGACATGTTGTCGACGTACCTCGAGGCAAACGTAGGAAGCCTCGTACTCTCACTCGCCAATCCACGACACGCGCACGAATACCGGCTGTTGACTGAAATACCGTCGGAGTTCGGCGTCGTGGTCGGTTGCATCGACACGACATCGAACTATGTCGAGCACCCCGAAGTGGTCGCCGACCGATTGATGCGGGCCGTGGAAGCGATCGGTGATCCGGCACGTGTGCAGGCCGGTACCGACTGCGGATTCGCGACCGCTGCCGGCATGTCGGAGGTTGCGAGTGAAGTGGTGTGGCTCAAACTTGCCAGCCTGGTTGAAGGTGCCAACATGGCGAGCGATCGACTCGGACTACGTTGATTCGCCAGACCGTGTGCGTCACGATCTGCCAGCAAGGAAACTGATATCGTCCCGGGCTTCGCGGGTGTAGCTCAATGGCTAGAGTCCCAGCCTTCCAAGCTGGTCATGCGGGTTCGATCCCCGTCACCCGCTCCACATCGTTTGCGCAGACAACTACTGACAACTACGCAACGGCAGTCGCGCCACCGACGTCAAGTTGGATCTGAGTCCACACGCGGTTGCCGTCACGACG
>JBBRPC010000215.1:0-6683 GCA_038228615.1 Acidimicrobiia bacterium
AAATTCCGCGGGATCGATCGGATGATTGTTGCGAACATCGATTGATGACGGTGTGCGTTGAAATACAAACAGCGCTTGTGCGTCCCGCGCCAGATGGGGAATGCACTGGACTGCGGTTGCTCCTGTGCCAATGATCCCGACCCGTTTGTCGCGCAGATGCTCGAGCGGAGCACCGAAGGGATTACCGCCGGTGTATTCGTAATCCCACCGGCTCGTGTGGAAGCAATGACCGCCAAACGAAGCGATGCCAGGGATGCCAGGGAGCTTCGGTCGGTGCAGAGGCCCTGTGCCCATCGCGACATACTTCGCACGTATTTCATCGCCGCGGTCTGTTCGAATGATCCAGCGCGACGTTTGCGCGTTCCAATCGAGGCTCGTCACTTCCGTCGAAAACAACGCGTTGTCGTACAGGCCGAAGGTTTCTGCGATCCGCCGAGCGTGGCCGAAGATCTCAGGAGCAAGGGTGTACTTATGCGACGGCATGTGGCCTGTCTCTTCGAGCAACGGCAAATAGATCATTGCCGCCGTATCGCACATCGCACCCGGGTAGCGATTCCAATACCACGCTCCCCCGACGTCGCCTCCACCTTCGATGATTCGCACATCGTCGATGCCAGCAGACTTGAGACGAGCGCCGGTGCACAACCCGCCGAAACCGCCACCGATCACGGCAACGGTGACATCGTCGAACAGCGGTTCCCTGGGCTCTGGCGTGACGTAAGGATCGTCCAAGAAGTGAGCGAACCGACCCGTCGGTTCGATGTATTGGTCGTTGCCGTCGGCGCGCAGACGCTTGTCGCGTTCGGCGCGGTACGTCATGCGCAACGCCTTGCGGTCGAGTGTTCCTGAGGTTCGTGTTGTCTCCACGTGCGCCATAACTACAGAATATGCACGCCGCGTGCAAGTTGTGCAATGCGCCGGCGTCTCACGTCGTCACAGGCCAGTCGGCCTCCGGTTCGAACAGCGCAGCCAGCACACCCAGGTCGTCGGGCCCTTGTGTGTCGAACGACGACGGGCGTGCCGCGATGTACCACTCGGTTCCAAATCGCGCTCGGAACCCATCGATGTCCGGCCGTTCGGTATCCCAATCGCTCGGAATCTGTGAGAGGTGATGTGACACCGCGGCGAGTTTCGCCAGGGCCCACTGCTCGCCCGTCACGAAATGCGTGAGATCGACAAGTGCCGCCGCGAAGCTCTCGTCGAGTGTTCCGTCGCTGTCAGGAAGTGCGGCGAGGTGTTCGCGGCAATATGTCGCATCGAACACCCAGTCGCTGCGAAGCAATGGCGCCACGGCGTGCGCGAGGTGGTGCACTTGAAGGTGATCCGGATGGCCGTACGTTCCGTTCGCGTCGTAACCCACAACGCCATACACATGTTCGTCTCGAACGAGGTCGGCGACGAGCCGTGCTGCATCGTCAATATTGGCATTAGAGAACGCAAGAGGATTTGCGGTTGTCGCAGTGCCAACCATTCCCGAATCTGCATATGGGAGCCACGCGACCTTGCTCACCCCGAGCGCATCGCATGCCGCAATCGCCTCGCGTTCGCGCCGTTCTCCCAATGATTCGGTGCCGAGACCATCATTTGTCTCTCCTGCATCGCCACGTGTGCCATAGACCACGATCGAGCGAATCCCGAGCGACGACGCTTTGGCGATCGTCGCGCCGGTCAGGATGCATTCGTCGTCGGGATGCGCGTGCAAGAACAGCAGCGAAGGACGAGGCGTCTCAGAAGTCATAGATGACAATGTAGGCAGCGTAGTTGCGTCGCACACCAGAATCGAGGAGTCTGTGGGCGTGACTCACACCGGCCGCCTTGTCACCGTCGTGTTGACCGTGGCGGATCTGGACCGTTCGTTGCAGCTCTACAGCGAGGGCTTCGGTCTCGAGTTCCATGTCGATGACCACCGCGGCGACGATCGCTGGACGAGCGGTCGACACGCTGCAACCTCGTGGACGAACGGCGCATTCATGCACTTCGCGTTGTACGCCACGAAAGACGGATCGACGACGTCGGGTGCTCAAATCGCGTTCCAAGTTGACGACATCGAACTCGCCCACACGCGAGCTTGCGACGCGGGTGCAGAGGTCGTGCACGATCCCATCGCACAGCCGTGGGGTCGGTCGGCGCGGTACCGCGACCCCGATGGCAACATCGTCGAACTCACACAAGCTGGCTAACGCCACGGACCTGTAGCAGTTCCTCCACACGCCGATCAACGGCGGCGCGGTCCTCACCAAGTTGGGTAAGGAATCGGATGTTGGGCGTGCGCGGTTCACTGGTGCCGACATGTTCGCCCGCTTTGGTGGTGAACGTGAGCGCACCGTTGGCGTCACCGGTGACGACCCAACCGCCCTCATGCAACTTGCGATGGCAATGGCCGCGACACGCCAAGATCCCGTTGCTCATGTTGGTGTCGCCTCCCCTCGCGTTGCACCCATCGGGGGGCTTCCAAGGCGTGAGGTGGTGGGCTTCACAACGTTCTGGTGGTGCGTTGCATCCTGGGCCGCGACATCCTCCATCGCGGACGGCGAGCGCCTTGTACTGGTGGTTCGAAAAGAGCCGCATCGTCCGGCCCAAATTGAGTGGGATCCCATTGACCGTGTCGAGCACGTTGATGTTGGCGTTGCACGTATGTCTGCGGATGATTTCTGAAGCAATGCGATGTCCTGCGGCAGTTTCGGCTTTGCCAATCACATAGCCGAGGTGATCGTCGAGTTCGTTCACGAACAGAATGTTCGGTCGGTTCCCCGTCGCAGGTAGCCCTTCGAGGTACGCCTGGCAGATTGCGACGAACGCATCGGCGCGTTGTTGAGCAGCGCTGCGCGGGTCGTTCGCTCGGTGAGCTTGTTCGTAGGCTCGGTCGAGAGCGCGCTCAACGAACTGCGCACCTTCCACCTCAAACGAACCGTTGAGAAAGCCGCCGCCAGACTCGGTACGGGAAAAGAACGCTTCATGGTCGCGACGCATCATCTCGTCGCCGCACACCGACGGCGTGTCAGCGCCATCACGGTCGAGATGATCATTCAGCGCGTCAAGCCATTGGCGACCGATGTATTGCAAGTCTTCCGGCCCAACTCGTGTGGCTGCTTCCACAAGCACATGCTCGTACTCGGAAAATAATTCGTCTGCGGCGGCGTCCGTACGTACCTTCACGATGGCTTCAACATGTTTCGACGTCATCGCACCGTCGACCCAAGCGCGCAATGTGATGGGCATTGCCGCGACAGCACGAGCGACACGGACCCTGCGCGCAGATTCTGAACGGGTTCCACGCGTTCGAACCCGCAACCATGCTGCCGGGGTCTGCGCTCCGTCGGCCATCCAATCGCCCGAGTGATGAAATGCGTCGACGCGACGTGCAATCTGAGCTTCCAAACGAGATTGCACCGCCAACAACGCTTTGAGCGCATCGCCCTGCGGTACGCCAACGACGTCGTCAGCGCTGAGCGACAAAATCGCGTCCTCGAGTTGTTGAATCGCGCCCAGGATCATTACTCCAAATGCTATACGAACATGCGTTCGTATGCAAGCAATATTCGAGAAACCCGAAGCGCTCAGAGCGACGACGAACACTCAGTGTCCGGCATCGTCGTGCTTGCATTCGCAGAGCGACGATGGCACCATGGACGCATGATCGTGCTGGTTGTTCTCGTGCTGATGGGCGCCTTCATCGGAGCCGTCGCGTTCGCGGCGGTATCTCGCTTATCGAATTCGAACGGCCGGCCTGGCTCCCGCTTTGTCTTCGGCACCCTCGTAGGGCTCGTCATTGCAGGAGCGTCCTTAGGAAGCCTCGTCGCCGATGAGCACAAGCGCGTGACATCGGGCATCTGGCTTGGGGTCGGACTTTGGATAACGCTCGTAACGACAGTTCGTGCTTGCGTGAGGGCGGGTGGCACCGCAGCGCCCGAAATCGCAGAGGGATCTGCTCGCGAGGGCGCGTTTCGGTAAGGCGTCGCAAGCACACCAAACGTTCGCCGCAGGGTCACTGAGTTTGCGATGGCGCTGAACGATCAGGCACTATTTGCGCTGCGTGTCATCGACTGATTTCGTCCCACCCGATTTTGCGGTTCCTACCGAGGTGACCTTCGGTGAGCTCCACTTGGTTCCGCTCGGGCCAGAACACAACGTGGCTGACCATGCAGCGTGGACGTCGAGCATCGACCACATCCGATCCACTCCCGGATTCCCCGATGGGTCGTGGCCGTCTCTGATGTCATTGTCGGAGAATCTGAGCGATCTTGAACGACACGCCGAAGATTTCCGACAGCGGCGGGGCTTCACCTACACGGTGCTCGATGCCGATGGCGACGTGGTTGGGTGTCTCTACATCTATCCCTCGAAAGACCCAGACGTCGACACGAAAGTTCTCTCCTGGGTGCGTGGCGATCGAAGCGACTTGGATCTGGCGCTGTACGAGGCCGTCCGGCTGTGGCTCAGCAACGATTGGCCCTTCGGAGTCGTTGAGTACGACGCTCGCATTGGTGGGCAGGCCTGAGCATTCGTGCAACAGTCCGCCGCCCCGCGCCGAGGTCGATCCACGCGCCAGCTGGCCGATTTGGTCGGCGTACAATCAGGGCGATGAAGTCGCAGCGTCGAACAGGTGCGACGTTCATCGCTCTTGGAATATTGGCGACGGCCTGTGGTGGCAGCACGGCACCCGGTGCAGCCTCATCGAAGCAGCACCTCGGCACAGAAATCATCGGTCCAACGAACTCACCCATCGTGCATGTCGCACATTGCAAGAGTGCCGACACGATGCCACACACGACAACAACGTCGACGGGCCCCGTGCAATGCATGTGTCGGACGGTTGCGAAGCGAACCACTTGGCACGATCGCGGCGCGACCGGAACCTCGAACATCGTCACCATCGACGGCAACAGTCCGTTCAATTGCATTGTCCACGGCGTCTTTATCAACGACCGGCCAGATAACGATCCATGGAACCTATGGCACTACCGGTCCGGCATCAAGGTCGCCGAACCGAATACCGTCGTCGACCAAGTACATATCTCGAACGAAGGCGATGGGTTCAAACCACTGCGAGCAGGACAGAGTTTCGAACTGTCGAACTCATGGTTGCAGCACACGCACGACGACTGCGTCCAAAATGACGAGTACCTCGATGGTGGAGTCTTGTTCAACAACTACTTCGATGGTTGTTACTCCGGCATTAGCGCCAGACGATCGAGCGGTACAACGTTCGACGGGGCCGGAAAAGTGATGCGGTTGGAGCACAACTTGCTCTCGCTCGAATCAATGATCGCTTGCTACAAACCAACAAAATACCGGTGTCCAGATCATGGTGGCTTCTTCAAATGGGAAGACGGCGATCTCAGCGTCGCGCTGCCGGTAGCGCTGGTTGCCAACACCTTCATGGCGACCAGCCTCCCGAGTCATCAGACGCTGGGGATTCCGGCGCCCATCTATTTGAACTCGGCCGCGAACTGCACAGGCAACACCATCGACTGGCTTGGTCCAGTTGGCGGGTTCCCCACAGCTGACCGCGCAGAATGGCGAACGAAATGCCCCGACACCATCATCAACGAAGGAGCTGATGCGCGCTCCGATTGGAACACCAAAGTCGCAGCGTGGCATGCCGCCAATCCAGACGTTGGCTAGCGCGGCGATCTGACCGAACTACAGCAACGCAACAGTGCCCGTTGGATACACATTGCTGCGGTGGCTGACGAGTGACATGATGTCGCACGTGCCCGACACCATCGGCGGTTACAGCTTGGACGCGGAGATAGGCCGCGGTTCGACCGGTGTGGTCTACAAGGCCCGCGGTGCACATGGCGCCGACCCCGAGGTTGTGGCATTGAAGGTGCTCGACCCGGAACTCTCCGCCGACCCGAGTTTTCGCAACCGGTTCGACCGCGAGGTCGTCATGATGACCCGTCTGACCGACTCGCACTGCGTGCAGGTGTACGCGCATGGCACCGACGAAGATTCCGCATGGATCGCAATGGAGTACGTCGATGGCGCGACGCTCCGCGCTGTCTTGCGTCATGAGGGATCGCTCACCCCCGACCAGGCATGTGGTGTCACGCTCGGCGCGCTCGCAGGACTCGGCTACGCGCACGCACTCGGGCTCGTACATCGAGACTTCAAACCCGACAATGTCTTGGTCGACCGGGCGGGCGAATCAAAGCTGGTCGACTTCGGTCTCGTCGCAGAACGCACCGACACCGCTCATTGGCGTGGCATTGAGGGCACACCTGCATACATGAGCCCCGAACAGGTCCGTGGGGAACCACTCGATGCGCGCAGCGATCTGTATTCCATGGGCTGCGTGCTCTACGAACTCATGACCGGCGCACCGCCCTTCGCCGCGGCGACACCGATGGCCACGCTGCACGCCCACGCGGCCGATCCCCTCCCCGAAATGGACCGCATTCCAGCAAAGGTCGCCGGCGTACTCAGAAGGACGCTGGCCAAGACTCGCGATGATCGCCCGGCGACAGCCGAAGAACTCGCGCGACTGCTGCGCGACGCGGCGGATCACGATCTCGGACCCGCGTGGCTCGCTGGGGCGGGTACGGAACTTGTCAAGGGTTTTGAGACCAGTGTCTTGATTTAGCTTTGGATGAGTGCTTCGCGGCTGGGGTCGTTGATCCATGCCTGCGTGGGGAGTTTGAGTGGGACCGGTTTTTGGTTGAACCGTTCGGGGTTTGTGC
>JBBRPC010000216.1:0-6681 GCA_038228615.1 Acidimicrobiia bacterium
GCGGTGGACTGCTCGCAGAAGCTATCGCCGTCGCGATTCTCATCGTCGCGATTACCCATCCGCAGCGTTTGGGTTTGCATCGGCTGTTTGCGTTTGCGCCTCTGCAGCGACTCGGAGTGATCAGTTACGGCGTCTATCTCTGGCATTGGCCCATTTTTGTTTGGCTCGATTCCAGTCGCGTGGGACACGGGCGTTGGGCGTTGTTCGCGGTTCGAGTCGTCGCTACATTGATTGCCGCGACTTTGTCGTACGCGCTGGTCGAACGACCAATTCGCGCCGGCGCATTGCGAATGCTGCGGGCGTGGTTGCTTGCTCCCGTCGCAGCGGTTGTCGCTGCGTCGCTGCTGTTCGTGGCGACGGCTGGATATGTAGCGACAGTCGCCGAGTCTCCCGACGCGATTCCGAATCGTGTGGCACCTCCCGACAGCAACCCCGATCGTCCGCGGCGAATCTTGGTCGTCGGCAATTCGGTTGCATTCTTTTTTGGCAGCGAGGGTTTTGCGCGCCGATCCACGACCGCGAAGCTGCTCGTGTTGAATCGTGGAATCGTTGGATGTCGCATGTTTCGCGAAGGGATTGAAAGTCTCGGTGGTGGCGAGTTCACGCAAGCGTTCGGCCCGCCCTGCGACGAAACTGGCTGGGACCGCGCGGTCGAGAATTTCCGTCCGGATGTCGTGCTCCTCGTCGCTTCCGATGCATCCGACCAGAAGATCAAGTTGGGTGGTCGTTACGTCGGGGCTTGCGACGAACCGTATCGCGACCTCTCGGAACGCACCTTGCGGAGACAGGTGCGATTGCTGAGCGCGCGCGGCGCATCCGTCGTGTTGGTCACCGCTGCTACGACATACCTTCCGTTCCTATCGCGCGAATGGTTTGCGGCAGATCGATGCCAAAACGGCGTTGTGCGTCGCGTAGCTGCCACAGAATCTGGAGCACAACTTGCGGATCTTGAACGCTGGATGTGCGCGGATGAAATGTCGGCGTGTGCGCAAACCAAACGTGGAGTGTTGATGCGTGGGGATGGCGTGCACTATCGCGGCAGGGGCGCGGAAACTGCGATCGACTGGATATTGAGCCAGATTAAGTGAGCACGAAGGTCACGCGCCCGACCATCGCGTCTGGCCGAAGCGATAGCCAACCGACCGAACAGTCTGGATCAAGTTGGCGTGTTCTTCTCCGAGCTTTGCCCGCAAGCGCCGAACATGAACATCAACTGTGCGCGCGCCTCCGTAGTACTCATAGCCCCAAACGCGCGAGAGCAACTGCTCGCGTGTGAATACTTTCGCAGGGTGCGTGACGAAAAACTTCAGCAACTCGTATTCCATATATGTGAGGTCGAGTGGCTTGTCTGCGATCATCGCTTGGTAGGTCTCGAAGTTGAGTACGAGTTCGCCATAGCCGCCAAGTTCTGGGTTGCTCCCTCGACCAGCACGGAACTGAAGGTGGCGCAGCCGAGCTTCGAGCTCTTTTGGGTGAAAGGGCGAGAGGCAGAAATCGTCGAAAAGATCTTCGCGCTGTTCGAGTTCGTTGAGCTGCCCGGCGCTGATGAGCAATATCACGCCTTCAACAGGTGCGTCGCCTTTGCGGAGCGCGCGACATATTCCGAACGCGCTTTCTGGTTCTTCGTCGGCGCAAATCACCGCTCCGCCCCAACCATCCGCAGGCTCTTCTGCCATCGCGACAGAAGCATTCGAGACGGCCTTATAGGTGAGGCCTGCAAAATCCAACGTTTGCACGAGGATGGGCGGCGGCGGGTCGGGAAACAACAGCAGCGGTTGGGTCATCGCAGCTCCCGTTCCCTTAGAGCTCGCCGAGGAAGCGAGCGAGTTCCCATGGCGTGACTTGTTGTTTGTACTCGTCCCACTCTGCACGCTTATTCCGCAAGAAATATTCGAACACGTGGTCGCCGAGGGCTTCGGCAACCAGATCCGACTCCGCCATCGCATCGATCGCCTCATCGAGCGACGTCGGCAGTGCGCCGATCCCGGATTCTGCGCGTTCGTCAACCGACATTTCAAAGATGTTGTTCATTGCCTCGTCGGGCAGTTCGTACCCGCGTTCGATGCCACGCATCCCTGCAGCAAGCATGACCGAGAACGCGAGGTACGGATTGCATGCTGGGTCGGGAGCGCGATATTCGAGGCGTGTGGAGTCGCCGATGTGTTCGCGCTTGGCGGGTGGGACTCGCACCAGGGCCGAGCGGTTGTTGCGCGCCCAACACAGAAACACTGGGGCTTCGTAGCCCATCACTAAGCGTTTGTAACTGTTGGTCCATTGGTTCGTGACCGCGGTGATTTCCCTTGCGTGGCGTAACAATCCTGCGATAAATGATTGACCGATTGGTGAAAGGCCATACTCGTTGTCGGCGGCGTGAAATGCGTTTGTGTCGCCGTGGAAGAGTGAAAGGTGCGTGTGCATGCCCGATCCGAACGCGCCAGCGATCGGTTTCGGCATAAACGTTGCGTGTACTCCGTTCGCCCGAGCTACCTCTTTGACGACGAGGCGAAACGTCATCACGTTGTCAGCCATCGACAGCGCGTCGGTGTAGCGGAGGTCGATTTCGTGTTGGCTCGGACCATTTTCGTGGAAGGAGTACTCGGTCGGAATTCCCATCGCTTCGAGCGTCATGATTGTTTGCTTGCGGAGTTCCGAGGCGATGTCTTGCGTCGTCAAGTCAAAAAACCCACCCTGATCGAGTGGGGTCGGGTCTGTCTCCGAAGGAAAGTAGAAATATTCCATTTCGGGTGAGACGAAGAAGGTGTAGCCAAGATCGTGTGCTTTGGTGAGGTTTCGTTTCAGCACGTGGCGAGGATCGCCTTCGAACGGCGTTCCGTCGAAATGCGTGATATCGCAGAACATACGAGCCACGGGAGCGTCGTCGCCTCGCCATGGCAAGAGCTCGAACGTCGAGGCGTCTGGTCGAGCCAACATGTCGGATTCTTGAACCCGCGTGTAGCCCTCGATCGCTGAGCCGTCGAATGTCATGCCCTCCTCAAGAGCGACTTCGAGTTCGGCTGGAGTGATCGAAAACGACTTGAGTTTGCCGAGTACATCGGTGAACCACATGCGCACGAAGCGCACACCACGCTCTTCCACGGTGCGCATGACGTACTCGTACTGACGTTCCATTGCACCACGATACGGAGGTTCGCCGGGTAGCCACTATCCGGCACCGTCGTTTACAGAGCGTTCACATTTGCGTAATCTTCAAGCAATCCCTGGTCGCGAGCCTGATTGTGGCGACTTGGGGCGGCCCCGCCTCGACGAGCTCAGGGTCGCACGCAATAGTCTGCGTGCGCCGCAACCGGTAGCACGACGTGCCGGATGTTGGAACTTGCATCATGCAGTCAAAACGTACGAATTCGGTTGAAGGAGAATCACCGTGGCCTACAGGGCTGAATACATTTGGATCGACGGCACCAAGCCGACTTCGATGTTGCGCAGCAAGACCAAGATCCTCAAAGACGGCGCAGAATTACCGATCTGGGGTTTTGATGGTTCGTCGACCAACCAGGCTACGGGGGATAAGAGCGACTGCGTGTTGCGCCCAGTCTGGTCATGTCCTGATCCCATCCGTGGTGGCGACGACGTCCTCGTGATGGCGGAAGTGCTCTATGTCGACATGACGCCACATCCCACGAACACCCGCGCTGCGGCGGCGGCGATCCACGCGAAATATGCGGATCAAGAACCGTTGTTCGGCTTGGAACAGGAGTACACGTTCTATAAGAACGGCCGTCCCTACGGTTTCCCGGAGAGCGGCTTTCCGGCGCCTCAGGGCGGGTATTACTGCGGCGTCGGTTCGGATGAGATCTTCGGGCGCGACATTGTCGAAGCGCACACCGACGCCTGTATGGAAGCCGGAATCGAGATTTCTGGTACCAACGCTGAAGTGATGATCGGCCAATGGGAGTACCAAATCGGTCCGGTTGGAACGCTCGAAGTTGCCGACCAACTCTGGGTTTCCCGCTGGTTGCTCTACCGCATCGCTGAAGAGTTTGATGTGATGGCGACGCTGGATGCCAAGCCGGTGAAGGGCGACTGGAACGGCGCCGGGTGCCACACGAACTTCAGCACGAAGGCGATGCGTGAAGACGGCGGTTGGGACAAGATCATCGCTGGCTGTGAAGCGCTCGGCAAAGTCACCGAGAAGCACATCGCTGGGTACGGTCACGACATCCAAAGCCGACTGACTGGCGAACATGAAACGCAGCGATACGACCAGTTCAGCTATGGCGTTTCCGACCGTGGTGCGTCGATCCGCATCCCATGGCAGTGTGAAATCGACAAGAAGGGCTACCTCGAAGATCGGCGGCCCAACGCGAACTGTGACCCGTATGTGGTGTGCGGCCTAATGGTCGAAACGATCTGCGGAGCGCTCGCCTAACCGGTAAGTCTCTGTGGAAGAACGTGTAGGGAAGGCCCCGCTTCGGCGGGGCTTTCCTTGTGTGAGGCCGCATGTCTTGGAATCTTGACCGTATGTCAATCGTTCAGTCTCGCCAATAGCATCGCCGAATGGTCGCTCTTCGCCTCGCAGCTGCACAGATCAACTGTGTGGTCGGCGATCTCGAAGGCAACGTTGCTCGAGCGTTGGCTGCGTATCGCGATGCCGCGGTGGTCGGCTGTGATGTCGTGGTGTTCCCTGAGCTGACAATCACCGGATATCCGCCAGAGGATTTGCTGCTGCGACCAGCATTTGTTCAGCAGTGCGGCGAAGCGCTTGAAGCGATGGCGCGTCAGATCGGTGGCACGACCGCGATCGTTGGGTTCGCTGAACGGCACGGCGACAGTTTGCGAAATGCTGCGGCTGTGGTTCGAGACGGCAGCGTCATCGGTATCTATCGAAAACAGTTGTTGCCGAACTATGCGGTGTTCGACGAGGAGCGATACTTCGAGCCCGGTTCCGAAGTCGGACAAATATTTGAGATCGCCGGGGTGAAGGTCGGCGTGTCGATCTGCGAGGACGCGTGGAACGTCGACGGTCCGATTGCCGCACAGGCAGCCGCTGGAGCCCAGGTGTGCGTGAACCTCAACGCCTCACCATTCTTTCGAGGTCGGCTCGGACATCGCCAGGAGATGCTCGCAGTGCGAGCGCAACAGGCTCACGTTCCGATCCTGTATTGCAACCTTGTGGGTGGCCAAGATGAATTGGTGTTCGACGGGGGATCGCTTGTCGTCGATGCGACAGGTGAAGTGGTCGGGCGGGCTCTGCAATACGTCGAAGACCTTCTGATTGTTGATCTCGACAATCTTGGCGCAAGCCGAGTTGAGCCGGTCTTCGATCCGGTTCGCGAGGTATACGAAGCACTCGTACTCGGGACGCGCGACTACGTGCGCAAAACCGGATTCGCCGACGTGGTTGTCAGCCTGTCTGGTGGTGTTGATTCGGCGATTGTCGCGGCTGTCGCAGTCGATGCCCTCGGGAGCGAACACGTGCACTGCGTTCTGTTGCCATCGCGGTATTCAAGCGACGGCAGCGTTACCGACGCGCTCACGCTTGCGAACAATCTCGGCATCCAAACTCGTACGGTGCCTATTGAACCAGCACATCTCACGTTTGAAGGGATGCTTGCAGACGCGTTTGCTGGCACTTCGACGGGTGTTGCTGAAGAGAACATGCAAGCCCGAATCCGAGCGAACGTGATGATGAGCATCTCCAACAAATTCAATTGGATGGTGCTCACGACCGGCAACAAGAGCGAAATGGCTACGGGGTACGCGACGCTGTATGGAGATATGGCAGGCGGGTATGCGGTCATCAAGGATGTTCCTAAGACCTTGGTCTACGAACTGTGCGAGGAACGCAATGCTCGTGCCGGATTCGATCTCATTCCTCGGGCGATTCTCGACAAACCCCCGAGCGCCGAGTTGCGGCCCGATCAAAAAGACAGCGACTCGCTACCCGACTATGGCGAACTTGATCCGATCATCGAGGGCTACGTCGAGGATGACCTATCGGTGACCGAGCTGGTCGCTCGGGGCCACGATGAGGCGACAGTGCGTCGGGTGGCGCAAATGGTTGATCGCAACGAGTACAAAAGGCGCCAGGCTGCACCTGGCGTTCGGGTGACACGCAAAGCGTTCGGCAAAGACCGCAGGCTCCCCATCACCAACCGCTGGCCCGGCTAGGCATTGCCGTCGGATCGCGCTCACCGCTCAAATTGACCCGGTAGTCAAGTCGCGCGCGAGAATGGCCGTATGACTGACGCCACCGTTCGTACCGCGTTCGCGCCTTGGGACCGTCGAGCACTCCCCGGCTTGTTCACTGTGGAAGAAACAGCTCGTCGGATAGGGAACTACCGCTGGGCGGAAATCAAGTTGTTCGAGGTACTCGGAGGTTGGGTTGCCACCGTGCCGGAACTCGACGTCAAGATGGTGCTCGGACGGCACTGCTATCACCACGCGTGGCATGCCGAGCTTTGGACGAAACGGCTGCCAGAACTGCGAGAAATGAACGTTGATCGCATGACGTTGCCGGCGAACCCAGCATTCGAGAAGTTCATGGAGGCGGTACGCGAGCCCGAGTCCCCGACGGACACCATCGAAAAGCTCGTTGGTGTCTATCGAGTGCTCATCCCCCGGACCATCGCTGCCTACACATACCACCGCAACGGTACGAGTGAAATCACGGATTCACCGACGATTCGTAGCCTCAATCACGCGTTGCAGGACGAATACGCC
>JBBRPC010000217.1:0-6619 GCA_038228615.1 Acidimicrobiia bacterium
CGTGCTCGTCCGCCTGTTCGTGCGCCGCTGCGTGATCGCGCTTGTGGTCGTATTCGCGTTGATGAGTTCGAGCATCGCGTACGGCTATTGGCGAATCGACAAGTCGATGAACGGGATCAGCCGCACCGACGTGAAGACGTCGGCTGTCCGATCTGGATCACCGGTCAATTACCTCATCATCGGGTCGGATTCGCGGGGCTTCGTCAAAACGAAAACGCAAATTCAACAATTCGGCAGCAAACAGGCCGAAGCCGGACAGCGCAGCGACACGATGATGATTGCGCACCTCGATCCGAGCTCGAACACGACGGTGTTGGTCTCGTTCCCGCGCGATCTGTGGGTCGAAATTCCCGGGCATGGGCACGCCAAGCTCAACGCGGCGTTCAACTATGGAACCCAAACGGTCATCGATACCTTCGAACAAAACTTCAACATTCCGATTCACCACTATCTCGAAGTCAACTTCACCGGTTTCGAAGGCATCGTGAACGCGATCGGTTCGGTCGATTTGTGGTTCCCGACGATCGCTCGCGATGTCAAGACTGGGTTGTTCGTGACGACGCCTGGATGCCAGTCGTTCAATGGAGCTCGGGCGCTCCAATACGTTCGGTCGCGTCACTACGAGTACAAAAACAGTCCGAGTGATCGTTGGCGCGAGGACCCGCGTGCCGACCTTGGGCGCATCGCCCGCCAGCAATATTTCATTCGGAGCTTGGCTTCGGCAGCGATCCATGCTGGAGCACGCAACTTGTCAACCGCGACAAAGTTGCTCGACCGCGGGATGCAAAGCCTCACTGCCGACCGCAACCTCTCGCGCGACGACTTGCTGAGTCTGATTCCCGCGTTTCAAAATACCAAACCTGGTGATCTCGTCATGCAGACGGTGCCAGCCGACGGTGCTCGTGTGGGTTCACAGGACGTGTTGTTGCTTCGCAACGATGAGGCGAAGCCGATCTTCGACGAGCTGCGCCAAACGACCGCAACGACCGAGACCACACAGCCTGTCACGAAGGTGAAAGCTGGCACCGTGACGGTCAAGGTGCTGAACGGCAGTGGCATGAAAGGCGCTGCTGCAACGGCGCTTACCGCGCTTGCCACCAAGGGATTCGTCAAGGGCGGGACCGGCAATGCGTCGCGCAGCGACATTGTGTTGACCCAGGTTCGCTATGGCTCGGCTGCAGGCTCGAAAGACCGGGCTGAGGCCGTTGCAGCGTTCCTCGGTGGCGTTGGCACGGTGCAACTCGATGAGAGCATCATTGATTCCACAGTGGTTGTGGTGCTTGGACACGACTTTCAAGGCGTTGCCGAGCCGGGTAAGCATCCTGTCGCTGGTGGATCCACCAGCAGCACGGCCGCGGCCAATCCGGGTCATACCAAAGGTGTGATTGCCAGCGTCGAGCCGGGTGCAACCGCGGTCGGCTGTCCAGCCCACTGACCCGTAATTGACCCGTAATTGACCAGTCATTCGGTGTCCGCAAGGCGCCGGGATAGTGCTTGGCGCTGCGAGTTCTCTAGGCTGATGGCTCCTTTGGGCGGAATATTCATACGCGTTTGGCGAAATTCGTCTTCGCTCCGCCCCTGAGACTGCCGAGAAGTCGTGTCATGAAAGTTGCTGTCATTGGAGCCGGATACGTCGGGCTCACCACCGCCGCCTGTCTCGGCCACCTCGGTCACGAGGTCGTGTGCGCCGATATCGACGAGGGTCGCGTCGCGAAACTCAACGATGGCGAGATCCCCATTTTGGAAGAGGGACTGCCAGCGATCGTGAGCGAGGGACTCTCGTCACGCCGCCTGCGGTTCGTGATCGGCGCAGCGAACGCTGCCGCTGGCGCCGACTGCGTCTTCATCTGCGTTGCGACCCCACAAGGCGACGATGGCTCAGCCGATATGAGTTACGTCGAGCGGGCTGCACGCGAGATCGCACCAGTGCTCGCACCTGGAGCGGTTGTGATCAACAAGTCGACGATGCCTGTCGGTTCGAGTCGATTTGTGCAGCGCATCCTCGACGAATCTGGTCCGGCGCTCGACCGCGTCACCGTGGCGTCGAATCCCGAATTTCTTCGGGAAGGACAGGCCGTCCGCGACTTTTTGAACCCCGACCGAATCGTCATTGGCTGCGACGACCCAGCCGCAGCGGTGCGTGTATCTGAGCTATATCGAGGACTGCGAGCACCAGTTTTGGTGACCGATCCCGCCTCGGCCGAGATGATCAAGTACGCGTCGAATGCATTTTGGCAACGAAAATCTCATTCATCAACGCGATTGCAAACCTTTGTGAGTCGGTCGATGCCGACGTGCGCGAGGTTGCGCTCGGGATGGGCTACGACCGGCGGATCGGCTTTGAATTCCTGAAGCCGGGTCCTGGGTACGGCGGTTCGTGTTTTCCGAAGGACAGCGCAGCGTTACTCCATACGGCGACGGTCCATGGGTACGACTTCGATTTGCTTCAGGGCGTGATCGAGGTCAATCGCAAACAATATGAACACATGGTCAACAAGATCACGAACGGCGCTGGTGGCGACCTCAACGGCGCCGTCGTCGGGGTATGGGGCCTCACCTTCAAGTCCGACACCGACGACTTGCGCGACTCGCCGTCGATGCTGATTAGCGAACGACTGCTTGACGCCGGGGCAATTGTGCAGGCCTACGACCCGGCAGCAAGCGACAAGGCCAAACAGATGCTTCCCGGTTTGGAAATTCGATCGGATGCATATGAAGCGGCAACCGGCGCCGATGTAGTTGCTGTGTTGACTGAGTGGGACGAGTTCCGCTGGCTCGATTTCGACCGCTTGCGGGGCCTTGTGGCGAAACCGGTGATCGTCGACGCCCGCAACCTGCTCGACCCGGCCGCGATGCGTCGGCGTGGATTCCAGTACACAGGAGTCGGTCGGTAGTGGCTCGTGTCGTGGTCACGGGAGGGGCTGGCTTTGTCGGATCGCACATTTGCGACAGCCTGATCGCTCGTGGCGACGACGTGATGTGTGTCGACAACTTGTTGACCGGGCGTCGTAGCAACATCGAACACTTGGCGGTTCACGAGCGTTTCACGTTTGTTGAAGCCGACGTGGTCGAGTGCCTTCCTATTGATGGTCATGTCGATCTCGTGATGCATCTCGCGAGTCCTGCCAGCCCCCCGGAATATCTGAAGCTTCCATTTGAAACCCTCGATGTCTCATCGATCGGCACGCGTCGTGCGCTCGATCTCGCGATGGCGAACGACGCGCGTTTTTTCGTCGCCTCGACGAGCGAGGTCTACGGCGATCCGCTCGTGCATCCGCAACACGAGGAATATTGGGGCAATGTCAACCCGATCGGACCACGTTCGATCTACGACGAAGCGAAACGTTTCGCCGAAACGCTGACCATGGCGTACCACCGATATCACGGAGTGTCGGTTGGTATTGCCCGTATCTTCAACACGTACGGTCCTCGGCTGCGGCCAGGCGATGGGCGGGTCGTGTCGAACTTCTTGGTGCAAGCGATGAATAACCAGCCGATCACCGTGTACGGCGACGGCCTCCAGACGCGATCGTTCTGTTATGTGTCAGACGAGGTTCGTGGTTTGATTGCGCTCGCCGATTCGCAAGAGACCGGTCCGATCAATGTCGGGAATCCCGACGAGTTCACAATGTTGGAATTGGCTGAGATCGTGATCGAGATCACTGCCTCGAGCTCGACAATTGTCTTTGAAGAACTCCCCGCCGACGACCCAACTCGGCGCAAACCGGATATTTCTAAGGCGCGAGCCCTCCTCGGATGGGCGCCGACGGTCGATCTGCGCGAAGGTTTACGTCTTACCTATGAGTCGTACCGCGCGCAACAGTGCCATCTTGGGGCTTGAACCCGTCACCTACCACAAACTGTCGGTAGTTGTACCCGTATTCAATGAGCGCAACACGGTCGTTGAAATCTTGCGCAGGATGCGCGCCGTTGAGCTCCCACCTGGCATCGACCTTGAGATCTTGATCGTCGACGACGGCAGCACCGATGGAACACGCGAGGTGCTGAGCCAGCTCGGCGACAGCACTGTTCGGGTCGTCTTGCAGCCGGCGAACGCAGGCAAGGGTGCTGCCGTGCGCGAAGGTTTTGCGCACGTGACGGGTGATCTTGTCTTGGTCCAAGACGCCGATCTTGAATACGACCCTGAGGATTGGCCGAAGCTGATCAATCCCGTGTTGCGGAACAAAGCGCTCGTTGTCTACGGCTCGCGCTTCACTGGTGAGCGGCGCAACATGTTGTTTCTGCACTGGATGGGAAATCGTTTCCTATCGTTGATGACGAACATGCTGTACAACACCACGTTGTCCGACATGGAGACGTGTTACAAATTGGTCGATCGACGCGTACTCGATCGCATGACACTTCGGTCCAATCGCTTTGAAATCGAACCCGAGATCACAGCCAAGATCTTGAAGATGGGTGTTCGGATTTATGAGGTGCCGATTTCCTACGCCGGGCGTGAATTCGACGAAGGCAAAAAGATTACGTGGCGTGACGGATTCTCTGCGCTGGCAACGCTCGTCAAGTATCGCTTCACCGACTGACGTCAAATGCTTGCAACCCATTCGGCCTGGTCCGCCGTCGTGGTCAACTACAACGCTGGCCGACACTTGCGAGCATGTATTGATTCACTGACGTGTCAACGCGACACGAACCTCGTTGAAATCATTGTTGTCGATAACGGGTCGACCGACGATTCGCTTGCGAGCCTCGATGGAACGCCGGTGCGCGTCGTGCATTCTCCTGGCAACGTTGGGTATGCACGGGCAGCGAATCTTGGCATCGCCGTTTCCTCGTCGGCGTACGTGGCAGTCCTCAATCCGGATGTCGTCCTCGATGCTTCCGCAGGCGGGTTGCTCTGCGCTGCGCTTGATGAGAATTCGGCCGTTGGAATCGTCGGCCCGCGGATCAGCACGACATCCGGACAGGACTACCCGTCGGCACGCGAGATCCCAGGGTTTGCGACCTCGCTCGGTCATTTGGTGTTTGGCGTCGTTCGCCCGTCGAACCGTTGGTCTCGCCACTATCGCCAAGAACATCTCGACCCCGCAACTGCGCGTGCAAGCGACTGGGTATCGGGCGCTGCGGTCGTTATGCGCCGTGAAGCACTCGACGAGGTCGGGGGCTGGGACGAGCAATACTTCATGTTTCTCGAGGACGTCGATCTCTGCGTGCGTTTGCGCGAGCACGGCTGGGAAGCGTGGTACGAACCGGCGGCGAAGGTATGTCACGTCGAGGGTGTGAGCCGCAGGAGCCATCCGTATCGAACGATCGCTGATCACCACCGGTCGGCGTTTCGCTTCGCCCGCACCCACTGGGTAGGGCCGCGACGGGCAGCGCTACCCATCGTCGGCGTAGCGCTCGCAGGCCGAGCGGTGGTGTTGATGGGCCTTGGTGCAGTTCGTGCTGGTCTACAGCACTTACCAGGGTGACGTGATCCGGTAGCGTCTGGCGCCATGGCCACGAAATCGAGGATGAAACGGCGCGCGTTTCGTAATCCCAAGCGCGCCCGCCGCGGGGGTTCGAACTGGTTCAACGTTTCCATTGCGATCGTGATCATCATTGGATCAACGCTGGTGATGTTGAGCCGCAACCCGCACGCTGCCGGCAGCATCGGACCGAAGCTCAAGGGTGCCAACGGACAAACCGACCACTGGCACGCAGCGCTTGGCGTGAATGTGTGCGGCAAGTGGGAAGCCACGCCGATTTGGCCGACCAGTTCGGCAACGGTGTCGCTCGGGCGCGCCGACAATCCGACCGTGTATGCCGGGCTGCATACCCATGTGCTCGCCGACGGCAAGGGCGACGGGATTATTCACATGGAACCCGCGACCTCCGACGAAGCCGGACGCAACGCGACGTTGGGCACGTACATGACGTTCGGCGGCTGGAAGCTGAGCGCAAGCTCGATAAAATTGTGGCCAGGCAATGACGGCAAGCCAATCACCCGCCACAACGGCGAGAAATGTGGCAACAAAGTCGCCAAGATTCGCTGGTCGGTCGGGCTGAAAACAACGGGTACGACGCTCAAAATGGCTGAACAGAAGGGGAACCCTTCTGGCTACAAGCTCTACGACGGTTCGGTGATCGCGATCTACTTCGTGCCAGCTGATCAAAATCTCACGAAGCTCGGTGACGTACCTTCGATTGTGAATCTGAGCGGGGCGACAGCGCGTGGAGAGAGTGCGATGACGACGCCGACAACTGCGAGTGGTTCAAACACGACGCTGGCACCGAAATCGACTGGTGCGTCAACAACGACAATTGCTGGAACAACGAACTCAACGTCCAAGAGCGCTACCACGACGACGTCCGGCACTGGCTCGTCCACAACATCGGTGGGGTCCACCACAACGGTGGTGTCCAACGCCACGTCCACTCCGACAACGTGAAAGCCATTATTCTCGTTGGTGGTGAGGGAACGCGGTTGCGACCGCTGACCATCACCACCCCGAAGCCATTGCTTCCGATTGCCAACGTCGCGTTTCTCGAACGTCAGCTCACGTGGCTCGCCGGCCATGGCGTGACCGAAGTTGTCTTGTCGATGGGCTATTTGCCCAATGCGTTCCGCAGCCATTTCACCGACGACCGCTTCGGTTCGATGCAGCTTCGATACGCC
>JBBRPC010000218.1:0-6601 GCA_038228615.1 Acidimicrobiia bacterium
GCGGCTACGACCAGATGCCGAAACTCGTCGCCGCGCTCAACGCTCACGCAGCACGCGTCTCACCAATATGCGAGACTGCCGACGTTGCATGAAACCAACACCCGCCGTCACCCCACTTCAACAACGAACGGGACATCCTCGACTCGCGGCACGCTGGGCTCTAGTTCGAGTAGCGTTTTGAATATCGTTGACGTACGAATCGGTGGAAGGGTTAGCAGTGGATCACGACGAATCAATCTCCGCAGCGACTTCGCGACGACAAGTACTGAAGGCCGCAGCAACTGTGGCGGCTGTCGGTGGCGTCGCAGGGATTGCGCGACCGCTGGCCGCAGAGGCCACACCGACTTCCAACAATACTTGGAAGGACGCAGTACGCGTCGCAACCGTTGCAAACGGGATTCTCGCGTCTTCGTTCGCAAACGGAAGCACCGTCGACGGTGTCGTCCTGGCGACCGGCGATCGGATCCTTGTCAAGAATCAGACCACGGCGATAGAGAACGGCATCTACGTGGTTGCAGCATCCGGCGCGCCGACGCGCGCGACGGACTACGCGCTGGCAAGCGACGTGGCAAACACGTTCGTTCCCGTCAACGCTGGCGACCTGAATCGCAAGGCCATCTTCACGTGTGCAAACGCGGGCGTTGCGAGCGTCGGTGCCGCGAACTTGGTGTTCTACGGCGTCCCGAGACCGCTTGCGTTACTCGTGCGGGCGTCGAACTGCAAGGCGATAGACATTGGTGCTGGTGCGGTTGACTTCCAGTGCACGGGGACTAACGATGATCAAGTCATTTCGTCCGCCTTGACCTTGGCCAACTTTCTCGGCCCAGGAGCGGTGGTCGAACTCTCATCGGGCGACTTCGACGTTGCGACACCGATCTACCTCGCCGGGAACGACCTTACGTTAAGGGGCCAGGCTCGGGGTGGGACTCGACTGAACCGAAGTTCCGCAACGTCCGAGCTGATATACGTCCAGGGCTCGAGCGGGGCTGCCAATCACGTTGCCCGGATCACCCTTCAAGATCTCCGCCTCGATGGCGGAGCTGGAACGGGGGCTGTGCTCCGGCTCGAGAACGCGGGTCTGGTCGATGTTGATCGCGTGTACATCCGAAACGGTGTCGGCTACGGAGTGCTTACAACCGAGCTTTGGGACTCCGAATTTCGGGACTGCCGATTCGACTCGTGTGGTTCGAGCGGAGCGAGCGGGGCATTGGTTCGCGCCTCTGTTTCGGTTCGCTCTGGCACCCTCGACAGCGACAATGTCCACTTCACGAACTGCACGTGGGAGTCGTACAAGGACCGCGCGCTCGAGTTCGTCGGCTCTGGCTCGAATAACCGGGTGAACAAGTGCCATGTGATCAACTGTAAGTTGGAGTCGCAAATCGGAATTACAGGGACATCGGTAGTTCTCGACTTTTGTACCTACATCACGTTCAGAAATTTCAACACGACAAGCGGCAAGAACGTCCCGGGAGTAATCACAGCTCAGGATGTCTTCAAGGTCACCAATACGCCGGGTCTGATCATCGACGGCTACTACGGCGAATCGAACCTCGGCGTGCAAAACGTCCGAACACTCTTGAGCCTCCAAGGCGGTAATGCGGCATGCTCGCTGGACAACTTGTTCTTTGCAGTCCAGAGCACCAACTACCCGGCCCTCGGTTGCGTTGAGTTTTCAGGCACAAACACTGAGATTGACTTAAAGACGTTTGCGTTTGAGTACGACGGGACAGTTGGCACTGCCATTCTACTGAGCGGCGACTCAACACGAACCAAGCGGTTCGAGAACCGCGGCTCAAGTTCGATTGCCGCAGCTGCAACGTCGGTCAATGTGACTCACAACCTCCGCAAGACACCGGATGTGGGCGACATCGTCGTCACTGCCGGTCCAACAGGAGCGCCAAGCGACATCGGATTTCTCTGGGTGAGTGCAACATCGTCGACCACCTTTACTGTCAAGTGTCGTGTTGCGCCAGCGGCGGTCTTCGCCTTCGGCTGGTCGGCGTCAGCACGACGCAGTTAGCGATCGCGACGGGCGCGGCCGAAGGTGCGTAATCGATGCAGAGAGAACCGGATTGGCAACGTGACACGAATACGTGCGGTCGCCCGTTGGTCCACGATGCATCGGTTCGAAAGCGCAATCCTCGCCGTGTTCGTCATTGCGAAGCTGGCGCTCGGGATCAGATCGAGCCTCGGCTCGGGCATCCTCGGCCCCCGGGTGATTGTCGGAGCGGATTCTGAGCTCTACCTCGAGAGTGCGAAGCGCGCGATCTGGTCGGTTGACCAGTGGGCTGGCGCAGTGCCTCCCGGGTACCCGTTGCTCATCAAGCTGGTCGGTTCGCATTGGCGTGTGCTCATCGCAGCGCAGACCGCGGTGAGCACGTTTGCGTGGATCTATCTCGCCCTCGGAGTCCGACAGATGTTCGCCGTCGCGCAGGTGCGACTCGTGGGGTTCGCGCTGGTACTTGCGACAGGTCTCGCGGCGACCTTTCAGGTCTGGGATGTTGCGATCGGGACGGAGTCGCTGAGCCTCGCCGCAACAGCAGTCGCCACAGGTGCATGTTGCCACCTCGTTGTCCGAGATGCGGGCACGCGACGGCTTCATGGTGCGGCTGCGGTTGTAGCCGCCATGGTGGCCGTTCTGACGCGTGACGCCAATGCCGTCGTGGTTCTGCTTGTTGCCGGTTTCGCCGGGCTCGGCTTCGCTCGATGTCGTGAGTGGCGAAAGGTCGGGGCTGCGTTCTTCCTGGTTGTTGTCGCGATCGGCGCGATTGGATTGTCGACCCACGGACGGCGTTGGTATTGGCAGACGGTTGATCTCGTTGCCATTCGTATGGTCGGAGACGCTGATGCGCAGCCATTCATGGTGGCGCGTGGCCTCGTGATTAACGACGCTGTCGACGCGCTCCATCGCGACTACGGCGGCAACGTCATCAGGTTGCTTCGGAGCGACCCCGATCTCGATGAGTATCAAGCATGGATCGCAAAAGAAGGTCGATCGGCGTACTATGCGTACTTTGCGCGCAATCCCAGGTGGTTAATCGTCAAGCCTGTGGCAGGCAGATCCGACATCATGCAGCCTGGCTTGGGAGGCGAAGGCGCCAAGTATGGATTCGACATAGCGATTGATAGGCCGACACGCTTGATCGGCGCCCTGGCGTTTGCCGAAGTCGGTCTCTTGCGATGGTTGGTGTTATCGGTAACAGCAGTTGGGGCCTTGGTGCCGTTGTTTTCACGACGCGCGCGTCGGTCGCGCGCGTTGCGCTGCGGAGCAGCATTACTTGTAATCGGCATTGCTCACTTCTGGATCGTCTACCACGGCGACGCGCTTGAGGTGGCGCGCCACGCGATCGGTGCGACGATGCAGCTTCAACTTGCCAGCATCCTCGTCGTTTGCGGACTGCTGAACACCCTCGCGGAGCGAAAGAATGCCGATTGACGCTCAGGTAGTACTGCTCCTGAGCGCGGCATGAACGGGGACTAGCCGAGACGCGAAGACGACGTCGGACGCGCCCGCGTCCGAGACGCAGTTAACTCCGCAGCGGGCTGCCTGCCTATCCAAGGTGTCACGATAAGCGGCGAGCGTGATCAAGGGTCCCTACTGGTCCCTACTGGTCCCTACAACGCGTCGTCACAGCATGGAATTAATGATTTTTTGCAATGTTCGCGGACGCGATGGCGCAGGTGACCGCATCGCGCGGCATGCTGCGGACGATGGTCCCGTTTCTGTCGGATTTCGAACCTTCGGATCGTTGCACCGTCGCAACGCGTTTGGTTTCGCTCGCTGGTGTCTACATTTTGTCAACGCACCACGTCGAACGGCATGGAATTGACGGCAGCCAGCCAACGGTTAGCCGTTCCTGACCTGGCTCGATAGGCGAAAAACTGATGCAAATATTGATCTAATCGCATTCGCATCTTTACGGTCAGGCTTGCTCGAGTGTTGCGGCCGCCGCGTGGTCGGTCGCGTCGAGCAGATGGCGGTAACGGCCGACCATCTCGAGGGTCTTCCAGCCGTGGCGGTCCATGACTTCGCCGACGCTCACACCGTTCTTGAGCAATGTCGTTGCTGAGTGATGACGAACATCGTGAAGGCGCATATGCGGTGCGCCTGATGCTTTCAGCGCGTTGCGAAAATGTCGGCTCAGACTGCATGGATTCCACGGCTCGGCCCCGTTGACGTCGCGCGAAAAGACGAAGCTCGTCGCGCCGATGGCTGTCCCGCACACCGCGGCTTTCGTTTCGCAACGCGTCTTTTGCTCGTTGAGTAGCGCAATTGTTGCGGGACCGAGCGCTAGTCGTCGAGCCTCGCCTGTTTTGGTGCCCTTCTCAATTACCCCTCCTGGCGTAGCGACGATCGAACGGCGGATGATCACTGACCCGACCTCGAGATTGAGGTCGCACCATTTCAATGCGCAGACTTCGCCGCGCCGACAGCCCGTCCACGCGACGAACGCGATCATCGTGCCGAACGATCGATCTTCTCGAAGTCCGGCTTCGATGACCGCTCTTACGTGGGCGGAGTCGGGCGGCTCAAGCACTTTCTCCCCGAGTGGAGGAAGCTCGATGCCTTCGGTCGCGAGCATCGACACGTAGCCGCGACGTTTCGCCCACGCCAGCGACTGGCGCATCGCCCAGTGCACTTTGCGGATTGACGAACCTGACTGGCCCGCCGCGTAAAGATCAGCGTAGAAGTCTTCGATGTCTCGGGTGCGCAGTCGCGCCACCGACATCGAGCCGATCGCTTGGCCCGATTTGTTTGATCGCGACCTCGTAGCGCACAACGGTCGACGCAGCGAGTCTGGGTGCTTTCGCTGTCAGCCAAGCGCGCACAACGGATTCGACCGAAATCGGACCGGTCGCGACGAGTTCGCCTTTGGCCGATTCTGTGACAAACTCGGCCAGCGCGATTTCCGCGTGTCGTTTCGTACTGCGAACTGTTTTGGACGCGTAGCGTCTCCGGCCAGTGTCGTCGGCTCCGATGTGGACGAGCAGTTGCCACGAATTCGTACCGCGTTTGCGCATGTGTCCAGCCATGGTTCTCCCTTGTTCCTCACAATGGTGAAGATCGTTTCGGATTGACAATCGATTGACAGCTGATTGACAACCCGAGTCAAGGGATCCTCTCAAGGCGGGATCCGTGGCTCTGAACTGGGGAAATGTAGCGCCCTCGGCAGGATTCGAACCTGCGCACACGGCTCCGGAGGCCGATGCTCTATCCCCTGAGCTACGAGGGCAGGGGCGGGGAGCGTATCGCGTCCCAGAAGAGCGATTCTGAGCCAAACTGTGTTGATGGGCAACGCCGGGTCACCTACGCACGCACTCATTCTCTGTACGCGCCATCGACCAGACGAGGTTGTTGGGTGTCTTGTTTCGGTGGCCGCGCAGACGTTGGTTCCACCGGTCGTGGTCGTCGTGGACTCGAGCGATGACACGGGTACCGAAACAGCCGTTGCACAACTTCGTCCGAGTTGGTCCGTTGGATGCGAACTTCGCTATTTGCACACGACGCCGTCGCTGTCGCATCAGCGCGTTGTCGGTCTTGCTGCAACGGCAAGCGACATTGTGCACTTCGTAGATGACGATGTGCGACTCTCGCCCGAGTACTTCGACGAGATCATGGCAGAGTTTGAACGCGATGCTGCTCAGGCGATCATGGGCGTTGGGGGGTACATGGTCGGGCAACCGAAACGGCGCGTCAAACTGTTTGATGTGCTGGTTGGGCTCGACAGCGAAATCGAGGGTGTCGTGCTCTCGAGCGGTCGGAATATTCCAGTCGTCACCGAACCGACGCACCCAGTCGACGTGCAATGGCTGACCGGTGCTGCGATGTCATATCGCCGTGATGCGTTGGTGCGGGAACCTCCGGATGTACTCGGGTTTCCGTTCGAAGGTGAAGATGTCGACTTGTCGCTGCGCGTCGGATCGTTGGGGCGTCTCGTGATCACACCGAACGCGCGCTATGAGCACCGTGAGTCACAGCTCAATCGTGTTGCCGGCGCCGAGCAAGCGAAAGCCGAACTACGAGCACGCCTCGCGCGCGTCGCGATGCACCCGGAAATGTTGTCCCGACGGCGAGCATTCGTTGCTGCCGTCGCGCAGTGTGCGAAGTACGCCGTGAGCGGAATTGTGACCGCTTCGCCGCGGCGTCTTGCGATCGCGAAAGGAACCGCGCAAGGACTGTTACGTCGCGAGCAGGCGTGATACGAGCCGGTTCAACGCATCAAGTGTCGCGCGCGCTGCCGCGTCGATCGGGCTGGTACCCGATGAAATGCCGTACAACGTCTGCTCAGTGCCTTCTGTATCAACCGATATTGCGACCATGACGATGATGTCGCCGTCGGAATCAATCGGGCGCGCCCAATGCGCTGCTGGCGAGAGTCCTAGGTCGAGACCGCGCACTGCTTCGACAGTGGCATGCGCGGCCGCGACGAGGCCGTCACTTGCTGGAGCGCGGCCAATTGTTCGTCGACCATCGAGTACCAAATGAACTTCGAGTTCGTCGGTGTCGGGAAACGAAAGGACCGCGAGTAAGCGCGGGCGAAGTACGTCGTGGGTCGGGTGGAGCCCGGTGCTCGCAACCCCTGGTGTGGCCTGACCAACC
>JBBRPC010000219.1:0-6597 GCA_038228615.1 Acidimicrobiia bacterium
ATCGTCGCCGAAATGAACATGGTCGCTGAGGGTGTCAAAAGCACAGAGGCCGTGCTGGCGATCGCTGCGCGCGAAGGTCTTGAATTGCCCGTCGCCGAGTTCGTCGGTCGGGTGTTGTACTCCGATGCTCAAGCGGCCGATCTCGTGCCGGAATTGATGTTGCGGAGCGCAAAGTCGGAACTCGACGGGATGCGCTGAACAACGTGGCGACGCGTGCGGTGTTGGGCGTGCTTGGCGCACAGGGAATCGCGACGGTCGACGAACGTGGCATCCTCAGTTTGATCGATCATGGGATCGACCTCGACTGGATGGTGGGCTCGGATGGCTGGCGCGACGCCTCGAATGAGGTGGGTCTGCGACGAGCATTGCTACCGGGAGCGCCGATCGCGATCTCTCGGCTGAGCGCAAATGGTGGCGACATTGTGCAACGGAGTTTTGGGGTCGCCGGTTCTCCGCCCATCGTCGTCGTCGAGTTTGAAAATGAGGGCAGCGACGCGGTGGCGCTCGCTGTTGTTCTTCGTGCGACGCCAGGTGGCCGACTTCGTAAATTCGCAGCCACAGACAGAACGCTCACGGTGGACGACCGAGAGGTAATTGCAGCCGGTCGGCCGTGGCAACAATGGGCGGTCGCCGACGATGAGCTCACGTTGCACAATGCGATAGCGCAGGAATCGACCAACGGTGGACCATTGCTCGCACAGAAGCTCAAGGGTCAACGAAACGGTTGTGTCGGTTTGGTGTGGCCGCTACCGCACCACAGGACCTTGCAGATCGCACTCCCGCTCGTTGCGGCAGTGAGTGGACAACTCGCCTCGGTGAATTTTGTTGCGATCCCGGGCGTTGATGCGGTAGCGCGCGGTTGGGAAGCCCAACTTGACCGTGGCATGCGCGTCGAAATTGACGATGCCCAACTTCACACCGCGATTGATGGCGCACGCGCGGCGTTGCTGTTGCGGTCGAGCGCCGAGCGCCCCAGACCCGACGCCGACGATGCGATCGCGCTCGAAGACTGGGGTCTCGACGCCGAGGCCTCGGCCGTGTGGACTCGGCTGTCGGCACGCGCTCGACGCGCCGCGGGGAGTCGCGAACCGAACACAGTGGCGCCTTGGGTGAGAGTCAAGACGCACCTCAGCGCCGCGTCCGGTGGAGTCCCACACCAAAGCGCCAAATTCCTGCGTGCAGTACGCGACTTGATGTTGCACGAACACGGTGACGGATCAGTCGATGTGTTCTGTGACTTCCCGGCGGAGTGGCTCGGGCTCAACGTTGCGATTCACGATGCGCCGCTGCGTCGCGGCGGAACTGTTTCCTTCGCGCTGCGATGGCACGGCGGTCGACCAGCGCTGCTGTGGGACGCCTCACATGCGACGTCGTTGCGTTCGCCGCGTCTCGATCCGAGTTGGTCCGTGGTTGCGCACGGGGCTGGAGAACAGCTCCTGAAGGAGCCGCCGGCCGACTTGCTCGCGTTACAACTGCACGGAACGCCGGGAAGTGAAACTGGCGGGCGACTGGTTGCTGATCCCGGTTCGTTTTCTTAGTTGTTCGAATTGGTCGCTAGATCGAGCCGCGGAAACCGATGCGGTCGAGGTAGCCAGCTTCGACAGCGGCCGCAAATGGGTGATGTCCAACGACGACGGGCATCCCTCCGACACCGCACAGGCCACTGGGCGCTTCCAATTTCATGTTCAGATCGAAGCCGGGATCAGGGTTGAACGCATGAGCCGACAGTGTGCGCCCCATGTTCTTGGCGTTGCGGTCGCGGCTTGTGAGCCACCATGGATTGCTGGTGTCGCCATTCGGTCCGTGGGCCGGGGCACCGAGGAATCGCCATTCCAAGAACCGCAGTACAGACGTGTGGTCGTACTGTTCGTGGTCGACGAAACCCGGCAGCGCGCGCGGTGAGGCGATGATTGCAGGGACGCGGAATCCGGCTTGACCGAAGTTCTCCGTATCGATAGCACTCGCGAGATCGTCGGTGAAGATTGGTGGCGCGACGTGATCAAAAAAGCCACCCCACTCGTCGTATACGACAATGAATAGACCGCGTTCCCACTGCGGCGACTCCGCGAAGGTCCGGAATGTATCGAGCATGAATTGCTGTCCGGCGCGCGGGTCGGCGAGCGGATGATCGTCGTTTTCGTTTGCTCCGAGAAATGCCGGATCGACGTACGAGACGCTTGGAAGCGTTCCAGCTGCCGCATCGGTTTGAAAGTCGGCGTAGGTCCGCATATACGGAGTTGCGTGCGAACCGAAGAGCAAAAATGGACCGAAATCCGACGCGTAATCAACGACGCTCACGCCCTTGGCGCTGAGCCGGTCGAAGATTGCCGGCCACTTGTATCCATCTTCAGCGAAGGGCAAGTAGTTGTACTTGTATCCGCCCGACTGGCCAGACAGCAAATACAACCGGTTCGGATATGTGGGCCCGAGCAACGATGCGTTCCAGCGGTCGGCGACGGTGAAACGTTTGGCCAACCTGTTCGTCACGGGAAGGTCGTGACCGTCGAAGTACGAAAGTGCGAATGGGTCGTTGCCGCTGCCGGCATCGAGGAAACCGCCATCGCGTTCGGCCCGACCTTGGGTCCAGCCATGACCCGGGTCGGGATGCCCGCAGCCACGAAAATCGTCGATCGGACCAGCCAGTTTGCTGTGGTGCGCGGTCTCCACCAAGGTGCCGTCGGGAGCCCGATACGTTTGGTGCTGGCTGCCGATCACGTTGAAATGCGTGCCGTACCGTGAACGGCCCCGCTCGATATAGCTGTGCTCATGCGGGAGCCAGCCAAGGTACGAATCGAAACTCCGATTCTCCATCATCACGATGACGACCGTGTCGATGCCCGAGTCCTGTGGGCTTCCGTCGAGAACACTGCGCCATGTGCTCGCGCGTTGAGTATCTTGCGCGAAGGCTCCTTCAGCGGCATGAATCGCGGCCGCCGAGCCGACCGCGGTCGCACCAGCGAGCTGTGCGCCGAGTTTCAAAAAGCCGCGTCGATCCATCGATCACTCCGATTCCTGAGAGGTGACCGTGATCATGCCGTCTCGCTCGGTGGTTTGCCAAGTGCGTGTGACACCTTTTTCGTCCTCGCGGCCAAAATCGTTGCATTTGAACACGCGTCCGGCGCAGGTAATCGACCAGCCATGTGCAGGACATACGAGGGTTTCGCCTTCGACGGTCGCATCCGCAAGGTCCCAATCGAGATGTGGGCAGCTGCGCGCTACCGCGCACAGCCGGCCACTCACGGTTCGCCACACGACGATGTCGAGGCCAGCGACGGTCGCCGGTTGCACCGCACCGGCCACCAGTGCCTCGCTGGACAAGTGATTGGAGAACTCATTGGGAACGGTCATGGCCAGTAGTCTCGCCCCTATGGCGACCTTCGCGATGCTTTCGACACTCGGACCAGACGGATGGGAAACGCTGCGGCAACACCCGGAGCGGATTTATCAAGTTCGCAGTGAAGTGGAAGCGCTCGGATTAAAGGTCGTGGCGCAATACGCGCTCATGGGGCAATACGACTTTCTCAACATCATCGAGGCTCCAGATGAGCAAACGATGGCCAAGGCGGCAATCATGCTTGCGGCCCGCGGCACAATGCGCACCACAACGCTCGCCGCGATCCCCGTCGAAGATCTCGTCAAAATGCTGCAATCTGACTTGTAGGCGTTCACAGCTCCCGATTCCGCGGCTTTCGCAGGTTGCCAGACCAGATCCACGCAGCGCCATGCCCACAGCCAACATGCGAGATAGCGCGGGCGCTTGCACCGGCGCAAGCTCGTGTTATCTCGGTGGCGCGCGCTCGTGGCGACTCCCATTAGATGTCGGAGGGTGCCGATACGTTCTCGGTCCATGGGTCGAACAAAGCCAGCCGTTATATATCTGCGTGTTGCCCCGCAGTTGCGGGAGGCATTGCGTCGCGCTGCCGAGACAGCGGGAGTAAGCGTAAACGCGTATTCCGTACAGGTGTTGGCAGCTGCTTTGGGTCTGCAACTGCAAGCGGTGAATCTCGAAGAGTTAGCGGGCGCAAATGTTGTAGACATCCTCGCTTCGGTGCCGTTGTCGACGGAGGATCACCGCCGCGCCACTCGGTTGGCTGAAGCCGAATTGCGGCGCGCACGCGCTCGCTTTCTCGAGCATTTTTGGAAAGAACCCGGGTTTGGAAAGCGTCAGCGATCAATGTCGGACGCGGATTTCTTGGAATGGTTTCGACGGGAGGAATTGCCGTTCGAAGCGGATCCGCATCGTTATGAGTTCCACCGCGGTGGCGCTTGATAACGCAGGCGCAAGAGATGATCCTTATTGCCACCAGGTTTGGCGGCGGCGTTCTTCTCTGAGGTCGTCTTCGACAAATGGCGTTGGTAACAGCGTGCGGTCGGAGCGACGCATCACCTTGAATTGCAAGCCGTCTTGGGCCTCAATTATCTCCGCAACCTCAAAGCCGCGCGACCAACGTGCTTCGAAGCGATTGCGTACCTCGACTCGAATGCCGACCTTCACAGCCCCCAGCGTAGGTGCGCACGTTGCTACGGTCAGCGCATGGCCACACGAATCCCTCGGCCAACCCTCAGGTTGGAGCGAAAATTGTGGTCCGACGGCGACGACATTGTGGTGGGGATCGATGAAGTTGGCCGCGGATCGTGGGCTGGCCCCGTGACAGTCGGCGCCGTCGTGGCTCCAAACGAGCATCTCAGCGGCGTGCGCGATTCCAAACTCATGAACGGAACCGACCGGGGTCGCGCCGCGCTCGACGTCTGGGCCTGGGCCCGCGCCGTAGGAATCGGTCATGCCAGTCATTCGGAGTGCGACCTGTTTGGGATGACCGCGGCCCTACGGCTTGCTGCGCAACGCGCGCTCGACCAGATCTGTGCCTTGGGTATTGTCCCCGACCGGATAGTGCTCGACGGCAAACACGACTACCTCGGGCTCGGATCAAAAGTGGTGACCGTTATCAAGGGTGATCAGAGCGTGTTGTCGGTTGCGGCAGCGTCGGTGGTGGCAAAGGTCAATCGCGACGATCTCATGGCGCGAGAGGCAGAGCACTACCCGCACTATGGATTCGATTCAAATCGCGGCTATCCAGCCCCCGTGCATCGCTGTGCATTGGAAGGGTACGGACCGAGCGCGATTCACCGCAGAAGTTGGGTGTTTATGGATGGTTTGTTGTGGCCATCGCTCAAGTTCGAACGCCAACCCTCATTGTTCGCGTGAGCTGTTCTAGCCTTGCAGCATGGGTCAAACGCTGACGGTCACAGTCACGCACGGTGCTCGTCGTGAGGTTCGGAACTTCGCGACGAACCGCTCGATTACGGGTATGGCGATTGAACGCTTTCCCACTGCCGCGATCGCCGCGCAGGGTACGAAGCCAGCGCACATTCTGGCGCGTCGTCTTTTTGCGCTTGGCGTGAGCAGCGTGAGTGTGTATTCCAACACAGTGACAGTCGAGGCCGATCCGGCGCGCTGGACTGAGCTCGAACCGCAAGTCAGCAGCGCGATCGAGCACCTGTTTCACTATTACGGTGACGGCGCTGGCTGGTCGGTCGAAGCGCTAGCTCCTTTCGGTATCAACCGCCTGCCTTCGCCAGTGCAGTAGCGCCGCACTTGCAGTACCGAACATATGTTCGGTACTGTGATGCCCGTGCCTGGAAACGTTCTTGCTGAGATTCGTCGTATCCCTGTGCGCGGGCAGCTGGAATCGTTGTTGCCGGCGGGTGGGCTGCAGCGGGGCAGCGTCATCACCGTTGGGGGCGATGTTGGCGCGGGTGTCACGAGCGCAGCGTTCGAACTTGCTGCCGCGACAACTGCAGTGGGTGAATGGGCAGCGTTTGTCGACCCCGGATCGTTTGGCGGTAAGGCTGCAGTTGAAGCTGGAGTGACGTTAGAACGTTGTGCGGTAATTCGTAATGTCTCAGCGCAACGGTGGGCGCTGACGATCGGCGCACTTCTTGATGGCATCACCATGGTGTGTGCCTCGGTGCCGGGGGGGCTCACGCTTGGCGATGCT
Organism: Acidimicrobiia bacterium; assembly: GCA_038228615.1. Taxonomy (GTDB): domain Bacteria; phylum Actinomycetota; class Acidimicrobiia; order IMCC26256; family PALSA-610; genus F1-120-MAGs023. The sequence goes on from JBBRPC010000219.1 coordinate 6,000, forward strand.
CGCCGTCTGCAAGCCCGTGCCCGCGAGCGCAAAGCCATTTTGGTCATTCTTGAAACGGTGCCAGGAATACGAGTAGATGCATGGCCAGGAGAAGCAGCGTTGCGGATCTACGTTGGGCCAGAGCGGCAATATGAAATTGCCGGCAAAGGTATTCCTCCGCACTTGCGGCTTGCGCAAGCTGGGTGAGTGATGAACGTACGTACCTGCGCGGTGCAGTGTGTTGATTGGCCTGTGGCAGCAGCTCGTGCGCGTGGGTCTGATGTGGCGTTGTGCGACGTGCCAGTTGTGGTGCGCGAGCGGATAGGAGCTCGCGATCTCATTCGGGCTGCCTCGAGTGAAGCTCGTGCCTTGGGCGTGCGCGTCGGCATGCGACCTCGTGAAGCCGAAGCCTGTTGTGCCGATTCGGGCGGTGCATCACTAGTCGTGCTCGATGCGGACCACGCATATGAGGCTCGGATGTTCGAGTTCGTCGCGCGCGCCGTGGAGCAGTTCACACCCCGTTTGGAACTGGACGTACCTGGCCGGTTGAATTTTGCAACGCTCGGACCATCGCGGTACTTCGGTGGCGATGAAGCACTGCGTGTCGGGGTGATGACTG
>JBBRPC010000220.1:0-6589 GCA_038228615.1 Acidimicrobiia bacterium
ACCACACTCCCGAGCACCGCCCTGCACGCCGATGCACAACCAACACCACTGACCCGTCAGCACGGCGACGATGTCGCAGCTCTTCCCGCTGCCCTGCGTAGCGAATGGATCAAAGTCCGAACGCTGAGATCCACACCTGGTCTTCTGGCCTCGGTCGTCGTCATTGGCGTCCTGCTGTCGTGGGTCCTCGCCGCGTTCGTCAAGACCGACCCCGACACGCACGTACCCTTCACAGTCGGCCAGACATTCGTCTTCTCTACCTGGCTGACCATGGTCCTCGCCATCGTCATGGGCACACTGTCGATCACTTCCGAAGTACAACACGGCACCCTGTCCACGGCCCTGACAACGCAGCCCGCACGTTGGGTGATCGCTTCCGCCAAGGCCATCGTCAGCTCGGGTCTCGGCCTCGCCATGGGAATCCTCGGCATGGCCGCAGGACTCGGCGGTGCCCTTCTTGGCGGACTCGCAGCCGGCGATACATCAGGATCGCTCGCGACCGCCGGATGGGGTCTGTTGCTCACTGCACTCGCGCCGGTGCTCGGCCTCGGAATCGGCATGATCGTTCGCCGCAGCGCCGGCGCGGTCACTGGCGTACTCGTCTGGGCGCTCGTCATCGAGAACCTCATCAAAGGTTTCGCACCGGCGAACTTCACCCGGTTCATGCCTTTCAGTGCGGCTGCTGGTCTGCTCAATATCAAAACCGCTGGCGACAACGCCACGACAATGGCCGCCGCCCTCACTCGGCTCCAAGATGCCTTCGTCTTCTCGAGCTACATCGCGCTCTCGCTCGCGATCGGGATCTCATTGCTCTACCGCAACGACGCCAACTGACGTCGCCGGTCTCCACTCCAATCACCCGCCTCGATACCTCACACACACCAAGGAAACCTCATGATCTACGCATCCGTCCCGACCGCCGACATGCATTTGGACTCGCAGCGCGAGACCCAGAACTGGCGGCCCTTCGTCAATTGGCTGCTCGCCATCCCGCACCTCGTGATCGCCAATGCCCTGGGCAACGTCGCCAACGTCATGTCGATCGTCAGCTGGTTCGCAATCGTCTTCACCGGTCAGATGCCCGACGGCATCGCGCGCTTCCAATGCATGATCCTGCGCTACGAAGCTCGCGCCTACAGCTACGTGGCGTTCCTTCGCCAGCCTTACCCGCAGTTCGAGTTCGACATGGCCGATGCCGACTCCGGCAACGACCCACTCCGCGTCGATTTCACCCCGCAGCTTTCCGAACGCAATCGCATCTCTGTGGCATTTCGACTCATCCTGATCATCCCGGCCGTCGCCTACACCGTGCTCATGGCAATCGCTGCAACGTTTGCAGTTGTCATCGCTGCGTTCTCCGTGCTCTTCACCGGCCGCTGGCCGCAGGGCCTGCGCACATTCGTGCTCAACGCCGGACGGCTCACGCTGCGGGTCAGCGCGTACGGCCGCCTGCTCACCGACACCTACCCAACGTTCGCACTCGCGGTCCCGCATCAGTGACTCAGACCGACCCGTCTTTGCCGCGGAGGCACCTGGTCGAATTGGGTGGTCGCACCATGAAGAAACATTGTTCAATGTATATATCTCGTCTAGGCTGTCGCCGTGGTTCGACGTACCCAAGCTGAGCGTTCCGCAACGACGCAGCAGATGTTGCTCGACGCAGCGGTTGAGTTGTTGGTGGAGCGAGGCTGGGCTGCGACAACAGCGGTCGCTGTGTGTGAGCGCGCCGGGTGTACACGTGGCGCGCTCGTGCATCACTACCCGAGCCTGTCGTCCCTGTTCGCGCACGCGTTGGAGTCGTTGTACGACGATTTCGTGAGGTCGCAGAAACGCCCTGCGATGACGATGGCCGAACTCCTTGACGCGGTATGGCGTGCGGTGGGCGATCGTCGGTTTAAGGCGGTGATCGAGGCGTGGTCGGCAGCAGGCAACGATCGAGAACTCGCAACCGAACTTCAACCCACGATTAGTCGCTTCGCGAAGCTGGTGTCCCCGGCGAACGCTGGCCGGACGGGACCACTGCGCGAATCGAGCTCGAAAGCGTTCTTCTTCATGGCGCGCGAAGCGATGCTCGGCCTGGCATTCGGGCGCGCAACCAACGACGGCCATGCGCTGGCTCATGAACGCGCAGTGCTTGTGTACCTGCGCGCCGAAGCCACCCGAATCGATACCGCCGCGCGTGAAGAAATGGATACGTCATGAAGTCGCTCGATACACCATTTCATAGGAAACATGTTGTGTGTTCAATCTGCGATATCGGTTGCCAGCTCCGCGCTGAGGCGATCGACGGCCGCTTGTCGAAGATCTTGCCGCACGACAACCCGATCCTTGCGCGCAACATCTGTTACAAAGGCACGGCTGCGCCGCAAATACACAATCATTTCGATCGACTGCGTGTGCCCTTGAAACGCGTCGGTGCGCGGGGTGAAGATCGTTGGGAGGAGATCTCTCACGAACAGGCAATGAGCGAAATCGCCGAACGTCTCGAGGCAACAATCGATCAGTACGGCCCGGAATCGTGGGCTGTGTCGACATCGGGTTGGAACACTCAGACTGCGAATGGTCTCGACCGGCGTTTGATGAATCTTGTCGGTTCACCGAACTGGATTAGTGGCGTGTCACTCTGTGCTGGCAACACTGCTGCTGTCAATCGCTTGACATACGGCTGGTTCCCGTTCCCGGACCTGATGAATACCAATTGCATCGTGTTGTTCGGACACAATCCCCGCAAACATTCGTGGACGCCGATATTCAACGCGATCGAAGCTGCACGCACGCGGGGCGCGAAAGTCATCGTGCTCGATCCTCGGGTTTCGGACCAAGCTGAGGTCGCGGATCTTCACCTGCAGCTTCGCGCTGGTACCGACGCTGCGATGTGCCTCGGGTGGTTGAAAGTGATCTTCGATGAAGACCTCTACGACGCTGATTTTGTCCGCGATTGGTGCGTCGGGTTTGACGAGCTTCGCGGCCGCGTCGATGAGTATCCGTTGGAACGCGTTGAGACAATCACCGGAGTCGATCGTGATCTCATTGCAAACGCGGCGCGAATGTACGCGAACGCGGACGGTGCGACAATCCCGTGGACGCCGGTCACAGACCAACAGATCTCGTCGACTTCCGCGATCCGTCTCCATTCGATACTGCGCGCGGTGACCGGGAATCTTGACGTTGTGGGCGGCGACGTATTGAACGCTCCGCATCCGGGATGGGTTCCCGAAGCCGAACTTCAACTTCACGATGCGATCAGCCCGGTGCAGCGAGCGAAGCAGCTCGGCTACGACAAACATCCTGTGTATACATATCGCACCGCCGAAATGCTCAGCGGCCCACTCGAACGCGTGTGGGGAGTGCGGTGGATGGATCAGGTGATGGGCTGTCATATGGCGAACCCGTCCGAAGTGTTTCGGGCGATGGCCACCGGAGACCCGTACCCGGTCAAGGCGTTCTTTGTGCTTGGCAACAATGCCTTGTTGTCGTACCCGAACCAACACCAGATTCTTCGAGCGATGCACAATCAGGACCTGATCGTGGTCCAAGACATCTTCATGACCCCAACCGCGATGCTCGCCGACTATGTGCTGCCCGGCGATGTGTTCAGCGAACGCAACGTGATCGCTGACACGTGGGGGTGGGGCAACCGTCTCACGCTCAGCGAACAAGTCGTCGAACCGGAACCACACATCCGTTCCACGTTCGCATTCTGGCGAGACCTCGCGCGCTTGATGGGGCAGGGCGAACACTTCCCGTGGGAATCGCTCGAAGATCTTCTCGATCATCGACTTGCACCATCGGGCCAGACGTTCGACGAATTCGCGGCGAACACGATCATGGATATGCCAGCACCCGCGTTTCGCAAGTATCGGCGCGCAGGATTCGCGACGCCGTCAGGAAAAGTCGAACTTGCTTCGTCGATCCTTGCCACCCTCGGATTCGACCCGCTCCCATATCACCGCGACGGTCCACCAACCACGAGTGACTACCGATATCGCGTGTTCAGTGGCGTTCGCGAAGATCCATTCTTCCAAACTGGCCAACGCAACATTGAGGTACTTCGCCGAAGGTCGCCATCGCCAAAGATTTTCATTCACCCAAACGACGCGGAGCGTGAAGCACTGACCGAGGGTTCGTGGGTTCGTCTCGAAACCTCCACGGGTCATGTTGTTGCCAAGATTGCGATTCAGGCATCGATGCTGCAAGGTCATCTTCGGATTCCGCACGGATGGTGGTATCCCGAACTCCGCGGTGCAGCGGAACTCGCGGGTGCATTCCTGTCGAGCGACGCGGTGCTGTGTTCCGACGATGATGAATTCGTCGACCTCGAGCAAGGCACTCCGCATTTCAAGGGCTATCCGGGTCGCCTTATCCGTATCGATGCGCCAGCTGGCATGTCGACGATCACGCTCGCTGGTTGACGAGATGACGTCGCGCAGCAACCTTGATCAATGGCGTCGCGAAACCCAAGCGGCGGTCTTTGGGAAACTCGCGAACCGCGTGTTCACGCGCAAGACTGATGGCCTCGACGGCATCGCGAAACGCGTCATCGCACGACAAGCCCCAACCGTTGGACCCGACCCCGAACTCGATCACCCGGACCCGTACAACGGAAATGTTGGAGAGCTCAGCTAGCGCTCGAGGTTCGTCTCCCCACATTGAATGTCGATCCGGCCGCGTATCTCATTGGTGCGTTCCGAGCCGCGCATCCAGGTGTGACGGTGCGTCTCGCCGACCCCGGCGCGATCGAGCGCCTGATCGTCGTGCGGGTCGGGACCCAAATTGGTGGCAACGACAAGCAACCGCCATGCCCCGACGTTCTTATCCCAGCTGCGGGTCGTGTATCAGTCGATCCCCCGTAGTTGTTGGCCGCGTTGACGCCGAGGAGTTCGCTCGAGAAGTCACCCCGTCTCGGTCGAGGATGTCGTTGCCCGAACTTTCCGATAGCGTCGGCGCGATTCCCGAAGCGAATTTCGTAACCCCACACGAGAATTGGACGCAGCATGGCTTGGGACTTTTCGACAGACCCGGAATTCCAGCAAAAACTCGACTGGGTCACAGATTTTTGCCGCGAGGAGATCGAACCCCTCGAGTATGTCTTCCCGTACGCGGTCCGTTCACCCGACCCGAAGGTCAAGGAGTACGTCCGCGGGCTGCAGCAGCAGATCAAGGACCAGGGGCTCTGGGCGCTGTTCCTCGACCGCGAACTCGGAGGGCCTGGTTTCGGGCAGCTGAAGATGGCGCTGCTCAACGAGATCATTGGCCGCTACCCCGCCGCACCCCAGATGTTCGGAGCCGCGGCACCCGACACAGGAAACATCGAGATGCTCGCCGCCTACGGCACCGAAGCGCAAAAGGAACGGTGGCTCCAGCCGATGCTCAACCAGGAGCTGTGGTCGGCATATTCGATGACCGAGCCCCAGGGCGGGTCCGACCCGAACCTCTTCAAGACCCATGCGTTGCGCGACGGCGAGGAATGGGTGATCAACGGCGAGAAGTGGTTTACATCTGCCGGTCGGGTCGCCGACATCCTCTTCGTGATGTGCACGAACGGCATGTTTGTGGTGCCCCGCAACACAGTCGGCGTCGAGATCATGCCGCAGCCCCGGAATCACAACCACATCATTTATCGCGACGTGCGTGTCCCCCTTGACCACCTACTCGGACCAGAGGACGGCGCCAAGGTCCTCGCGCAGCGTCGTCTCGGTGGAGGACGAATCCATCACGCGATGCGAACCATCGCCCAGTGCAAGGTGGCGCTCGACATGATGTGTGAGCGCGCCCTGTCGCGCGAGTCGCACGGGAGGATCATCGGTGAGCATCAGATGGTGCAAGAAAAGATCGCCGACTCGTATGCCGAACTGATGCAGTTGCGACTGTTCGTGCTCTACACCGCGTGGAAGATCGACAACTCTTCGACGCAAGAGGCTCGCACCGAGATCGCCGCCGTGAAGTTCACGATGGCCAAGACCTTGCGCGAGATCTCGTTTCGGGCGCTGCATATCTTCGGGTCGCTGGGCACCACTGATCTCACACCGCTGCAAGCGATGTATGCGAGCGCACCGACCATGGGCATCGCCGACGGCGTCGACGAGGTCCATAAGGCCACCGTTGCCCGGCGATTGCTCAAGGAGTACCGACCCCAACAGCACCCGTATTGGCCAACCGAATACTTCCCGGCCAAGCGCGAGAAGGCGTGGGAGACGTTCGAGCCGAAGTTCCAGGCCGACCCCGCGCTGCGCGCCTCGGCCGAAGCCCACGCGAAGTACTTCGCGAACCGACGGTGAAGCAGCTCATCTGATGTGACGACCCGCAGTCGGCGCAGGCCGTCAGCTTGCGATGACCGCGCAATGCCTCTCGGTCGTCTTCTTGACGCACATCGCCGCGTCGGCGGCTCGCAGGAGTTGGTCGTAGGCGTAGCAGCGGGTCGTCACCCTCGACGAAGTGCCAAACCCAAACGACCTGGCGTTCGGATGTTCGGTCGACGGTGAAACCGTGCAAGACGCGCGCACAATCGATCTCATCTTCAACGTCCCGCGGCTCATCGCAGAACTTTCGAGTGTGCTGCCGCTGTTGCCAGGCGACGTCATCTTCACCG
>JBBRPC010000221.1:0-6588 GCA_038228615.1 Acidimicrobiia bacterium
ATTTCCTTTGCGCGTGCGTTGCAACGGCGGTGACGGCGGCGTGGGTGGGCGGGTCGCGTTCAGCCGCTCGCCGACGCAGGATGAATGCGGCGCGTTATCCACCGCCACGCTGCGTCGATCGCGAAGACTACTGCGAGATACAGCAGTAGCTCGATCGTGAACGCAGCCGTGGCGAAGATCCAGCTCACTACATCGAGCGGTATGTTCGGTCCGATCATCGGACTCACAAGCAAAACGCCGATGGTCGTGGCGATCGCGGTCAGCAAAACGATCAGACCAGTTTTTGCACGTCTGTCCAAACGAGGCGTTGCGATGATGAGAACCCCCGTCGTTAGAAAGATCACGTGCAGTGGGATGTCGATTGCTTTCATCGCGCCAGGCGCACGTGATTCCGATAGATAGATCCAGAGCCCCGCGACGACCACGCAATAGCTGATGATCATCAGACGCTTCATGGTTTGTACTCGATGAAGACGGGCACGGCTTCATTCGTCGTCTTGTCGATGAGCCCGAACAAGGCTTCATCATTTCTGCACAGATCGATGCAGCCAGCGCTGCCTGGACGCCATCCACCGTGGATAAAGAAACCGCCCGTTCGTCCCATCGCTTTGATCTGCGCTCTAGTTGCTGCATTGGGATACATCTGTGCACGTGCAGTACCCCAAGCGCCTCTGCCCGGCCAGCCTGGCCACGGCCCGCGGTCCGCGAACGATTCCGCCTTCTGCAATGTCGTTAGGTCTGACCAACGCTGAATGCCGCTGGCCGGAAAAATGTTGTACCGACCTTCAACCGCGGGACCTCTGTTGAACTGGTTCTGCGTTCCTGCCTGTGATCGGCCGTCCGCCCCCGGCACGCCAGAAACGGCCGGGAACGCTGTGACTTTCCCATTTGCGCCGTACAGCGTCAGTGTGCCGCCATCGAAAGCAAGGAACTGTTTCGTTCCTGCGGTCACCGTCAGTGACGCCGTATTCTCATCCCACTGGCTGATCTGATTAACGCCGTCGAGATAGTTCCACGCGCCGTCCATCTTGAACCACATCATGCCGGTTGGATCGGTGTACCGCAGTGGATTGTTCAGTGCGTACGCATAACGGTTCCAACTCTGCGGATTTGCGAGCGACCGCTCCTCATCCAAGATCGGATCGACGGATAAGAAGCGGCCCAAAGTTGGGTGATATTCGCGGGCGTGAAAATTATCGACGTTCTTACTATCGCACGGCCAATCGCGTTCCTGACCCGTAAAGACGAGACGTAATGGCGGGCATGCTGTTGTTTCGCCGAAGGGGTACATTGTCGCAAACGTCGAGCTCACATAGTAATCGTTCAACGCGACGACTCGCGGCGAACCCAAATGATCCACGCCTACGAAATGCGTGTTGTAGTACGAGTTTGGCTCATACGTCCCAATTAGGGCCTGATGACGGTAAACATAGTACTTTGGTGTCGCAGCGGTCGGTGAAGGTAGGCTGATTTCAGATAGGAGTCGGCCGTCGACGTCCCGAAGAGTCCAGATCCACAGGCTGGAGCTTCCATCGTATTTTGCCACGCGTTCATCGTCAGCGTTGTAAAGAATGGTCAGATGCTTGTTGGTTCCATAAATCTCGGTCGACATGTTCAGGCTGTCGTATGTGTACGTCATCCCGTCGTACTGAGTCGCGTTGCCGCGGTCATCATACGGCGCGAGGCCGGTCCGGTTCGTTGTAGGACTCGGGTAAAGAGATCGCGCTCCGGTCGCGCCGCCGATATTAGTGAGGTTACCAAAGGTATCATACGCGAACGATTGCGCGTAGGCGCCGCCTGCGGAAGTACCATACGTCACCCGATGAACTTTGTCGTAGAGGTAGTAGTCGTTGCCGATACTGGCGATGTTACCGCTGCCATCGTACTGATACGTCCCCGAATCCCAATTCGCGCCGCCGTATGGTCCACCGACGTTTTGAATCCGGGACGGCCGACGCATCCCGTTTGGGTCGTTTTGCTGGGTCCATGTCATGAGTCCGGCAAACGAGACCTGATTAACGAGGCCGTTTGGATGGTACGTAACACTCGCCCATCCGTCCACGTTGGTGAGGAAGCCGTTGGTGTATTGGGTGGTCACATTATACGGCGCAAGGCCGCAGCAAGTGGGGTACCCGAGGCTCGTTACTAAACCCAGATCGTTGTACGTAAACGATTGGCTGAAGGTAACCCCGCCGCCGGTTGTGTAACGGTTGCTAGTGCGGCCGTCGCGTCCGTTGAAGTAATAGTCTTCCGTTACAGGCAAGTCCCCAATGGACTGATAATTATGACGCAGCGTGTGTACAAGCTTGCCATTACTGGCGCCGTGATCGTTGCCCGTTGCGTACGTGAATTCTTTGATCGCCCCCCTGACGGTATCCGTCACCAAAGTCAGTCGTTGGGCACGATCATACTGATAATTTAGGGTGAGAGCACCGTCAGCGCGCGCCGTGCGCTGCCCTGCGGCATTGTAAAGATACGAGGTCGTACCGTTACCGCTGGCGCCCTGTTCCGGATGCTGTTCACTTGTCAGAAACCCTCGACCATCATAGGCAAATGTTCTGAGTTGCGTTGCTTCGGGAGCGGCGGTACTAACCTGTGTCAACTGACTTGCCGGATTGTATGCGTAGACCGTAGCGACGATACTGCCGTTCGGCGCAGACGGCTCGATTACTTCATACAGCCGCCCCTGTCGGTCATATAGCTCCGAAGTTGTGGTTGCGGATTCCGTTAGCAGGTTGGCGGTTCCCGCCGTCCGAACGTTGGTGGTTCGCCATCGCCAGCGAACTCCCGAGTACACAAGCGTGGCGGTCTTGTTGTCTGCATTAGTTACGCTACCCGGCCTGCCAAAGATGTCAAAGCTTCCATACGTTGTACCGTGTGTTGGAGGATCCGACGCTTCTCGTTCTGACGTAAAGGTTTCCCACGACACCCCGTTGTATTGGTGCGTAAGGGTGTTCCAGCCTCCGTTGTACATTTGTTGCTGCTCCTTCACGAGACGGCCGAGGGCGTCGTACGTGTAGAGCTGCTGCGATCGGATAGCGTTGGAATCGGCAGACCAGCGGCGAAGAAGGATGCTTGCGGGAACGGTTCCACTGGCGTTCGTGTAGACGTACTCTGTCTTGCCAGTGGAGTTAACGGTACTTCCCGATGTATCGGACGGCGTGCTCGATCGTAGCCGGCCGATGCCGTCGTAGTCGAAAGTCGCGCGATTCCCAGCCGAGTCGCGCGCCACTTTGACGAAACCGGTGTTCTGATCGATGTCCTGGTCGAGGGCCTTGAATAACAGCGGGTTGCCGCCAGCGTCCATCGCTGTTGATGTGGCGCGTACCCCGTATTGATACCTGTGATCGATGCGAAAGCTATTCCAGTACAGGTATGTGTTGCATAAGTCGTTGGAGGGATATGTAAATCCGTCGTCTCCGCCAAACTGCTCCTCGCGCGCGATGTTGCCCTGCCCGTCGGGGGTGTACACGGTCATCGCATCGTGCCAGTCGGCGTAGCTACCTTTCAGGCGCCGCTGTCGCTGAAGAAAACCGGTTGCTGGGTCGAAGCAGTAGTCTTGATACAGGGTCCCGTTTTCCGACTGACGCGCGTCCGTGTACGTGTTGAGTATCCACGGTGCGGTTGCTGGCAACATGGTAAACGGCGGATTGGTCCCAGACACGGTGCCATCGCCGTTCATCGCTAGGATGCCGGTCTCGGGATGGTAATTCGTGTACGAGTCGCGATAGTTGCCACTGTCAAAATTGCCGCCGAGTATCGTACCCCGATAGTTTCCGAGACCATCGAAGTTATAGAAAGAAGTGTCAGCGTACCGACAGCCATCACCTGTACACCCCGCGGAATCGTCGTTAAACCGGACGCGCTCGCTCTGCTGGCGGCGATTGTCATCGTGCAGGCTAATGGCACTCGGTATCGCCTGCTCGCGCTCGTAGTTCTCGAATATCGTGCGCTTCACAACCCCTGGATCGGCCGAGAGATCTGCGAATTCAACCGATAGATTTCTGCCGGAAGAGCTCTGCCGCGCCGAGTTCTTCGTGAACGGCATGCCGTAGTCGTCGGCACTGTAGTTCTCGGGATCGTATCCGGTATCCAGCGGGCTCTTCACGGTAAAGAAGTGCCTTTCACGGCGGACGGGCGTGGTCACCGTATTGACCATTTCGCGTTCTTTGCATACGTACGGATAACAATCGGCGACTGGAGTCAGCGTGCTGTCGTAAACCCATTGCCCGATCGTTCCGCCGCTTGAGTCCTTGAGCGTCCGCTGGTTAACGGCCGCCGAGCGATAATAAGTTCGATTCGAGTCGGCTTCGGTCTGCGGGAACACTCTTGTCGTCCACGTCCATTCGATACTACCTAGCGTTGGCAGAGTCAGTTTTTGAAGTAAGGTGTTTGTGCGGCAAGTCCCGTTCGTATTGTACGAGGGCATCGTGTACGCTGTGCCATCCGGCAAAGTGATGCCTGTCAGCAAGGCGACCGTGTCGGTTAAGCTTTGGTTCGGATCAACCGGAGAACTTCTACAACCGCGCGGGACGACGGAGATGTTTTTGCTAAGTTCGTAGAAGACACGAGTGTTGTTGTACCCGGCGAGTTCTATCTCGTACAGGTATCCATTGTCGACGCCGCTATCCTTGTGGAAACGAAGCGTGTGCGATCTGCCCACCGAGTCACTGATCACAAGTTGAGTGGTCAGGTTGCAAGGTGCGAAGCAAAAATCTTGATAGAACCACTCATATTTTACGTAGTTGCCAAACCGATCACGAATTACCTCGGCGTTGTAATTGATCGCCGGTTGAAATTCGTGAATCGTGCCGTCCGGGAACTCAACGTCGTACGTTGGGTAGCCGTATTGACTCAGGGGCCCATTTTGCAGGCGGAGATACGTGCCGTCGCGAGTATAGCCTGGAGAGTTCTGGCCGCCCCCGGTAGCTTCGTTATGAAGACCGGCATAAAACATGTGCTGTGCGCCGTCGGCGCTTTCGAAAACCCACTGGTCAGACGTGTTCCCTGCGCTATTCGGAGCGCGGAGGTTCTCGACATTGACTCGCCAACCCATGCCCGCATTGTTTGAGTAATCCGGGACGCTCTGCGAGTAGCAGTGTTGGGAGTCCGGACAATACTCCTGCATCGTCCACAGGCGAGCGTTATAGATGAGGTTCACTCCGTATGTCAGTGTGCTGCTTACGGGATATCGTGGTCCGATAGGCAGCGTAACGATCAGATTGCCGTTGAAGAGATTGATCGAGTCGAGTGACGCGAGATCGTACTGCTGAGCTGGTGCGAAGCCCTTGGCGACATTGGGATGCTCCTGGGCGACCAGCACGGACGAGATGGCTGAGAGAACAATAGCGATGCCCAATTTACGCATTTGGAGTTCTCCGAATCCTCTAATGGGAGCGCACAGCGATGTAAGCGTGGAGCGTGGCAGGGTCAACGGCGACAAAGACATCGCCGGGCGTGAGCGTCGCCGGCGGTGGAGGCGCGGCTTTCCCTTTGGTCGGCACGGTAGCGAACCGGCTAAACGACATCGAAATCGCACCGTCCGGACGGCCATCATCGTCGTTCGGTCCGCCGTCTCCCGCCGTGAGTGTCCAGATGCCTTTGCCAGGTCGCACCAGGACCCCATCCAAATAAGTCGCGAAGTTGCGCGTGAATCGCGTCGATGAAGGCCCTTCTGCTACGTCGGTCGTTAAGTCCTTGAACGTCGCTGGCGACCCTCCCGGAGCTGCCTTCGCGAGAGCGCCGGTGGTGAGATCGATGACGAACCAGAGGCTACGCTGTTCGAGCCGAGGGAGCGGTGAGTAACTAACGGTTCCGCTGCCATCGGCAGTAACGACTGTCAGTGTCCGAACGCTGCGCGACTCATAGAGTCGATGTTCTAGCGCGAAGCCGTATATGAGAACGTCGCCGTTCGGCGTCATATCTTTGGCGGTGAGAGTGGTGCCCCCAGCGGTGAGGGTTGCTGCAAGCGACGAGGTAGCCCAGAACACCGTTAATGCGATCAGCACAGTTCGATTGATCGTCATACTTGCTACGTTTCCTTTCTGGATTTCTTCGTGGAGGTTAAAGATATGGCAGTACGGACTTCCATGTCTACGAACACGTCGAAATTTCGAGCGTCGAGATTGATCCCGCGCGCGCGCAGCTCGTCCGGCGAGAGCTGTCGCACTTTCACACTCGTCTTGAAAACGTCGGTGACCGCGATCGTTACCGAGGAGGGAACAGCCTGCTGGATGAAGCGTCCGCTGGCATCGGCGAGGCGGATGTTCTGCAACGCGTAGTCGCCCTGCTGATGAAGTGGTGGCAGTTGAAACTTGTGTCCCGGCTGCGTCGAGAGCGTGATCGGAGCGTCGATCCCGGGGCCGCTCAGCTCCGCTGACGCGACGAGATCCGGCGTTGGTGGCGCCTCGTCGTTGGTCCTGCCGCCGAAGATCGTCTGCACCGATGCCGCGATGTCGATCGCGGTCACCACGGTCGCACCATCGACTGTGAGCGACAGCCCGCGAATCGCGAGATCGCCTCTCGTGATCTCCGCCGCCTGCATGCGCACAACAAGAAGGAACGCTGCGATCGCGACAGGCCCGATGC
>JBBRPC010000222.1:0-6582 GCA_038228615.1 Acidimicrobiia bacterium
CCGACCGTAGATTTGCCGCTCCCCATCATGCCGATCAACACTAAGTTTCGAGCGCTCATGGTGTGTTCATCGCTGACTCATGTGCGCAGCGCGTCGAGATACCCCTGAACGTTACGAACAAACTCATCGAGGGAATCTCCACCGAATTTGCGCAACGCCTCTTGTGCGAGCACCAGCGCAACCATCGTCTCAGCAACGACGCCAGCGGCTGGCACTGCCGTCACGTCGGTGCGTTCCTTGAACGAAACAGCTGCTTGCTTCGTGATCACATCGACGGTACCGAGCACAGGTCGGTTGAGCGTCGCGAGTGGTTTCATCGCTACGCGAGCAATGATCACTTCGCCGGTGCTCATGCCACCTTCAACGCCGCCAGCTCGGGCAGAATCGCGAACGTAGCCCGCCTGTTCATCCCAATGGATCGCATCGTGCGCTTGCGATCCGCGCACGCCCGAGACAGCGAAACCGTCGCCGATTTCTACGCCCTTCATTGCCTGAATACTCATCAGTGCCTGCGCCAGCATCCCATCGAGACGCCGATCCCAATGCACATGCGACCCGAGACCGGGAGGGGCTCCGTACGCGAGCACCTCGACCACGCCACCAAGCGAGTCTCCGTCTTTGGCAGCAGCTTTGATTTCGGCGATCATCGCCGCTTCAGTCGCAGCGTCGAGGCAGCGCACTTCAGATGCGTCGATACGATCAAGATCGTTGCGGCGCGGGCGTGGCATGTCGCTCGGTACGGTCGCCGACCCGAGTTGTACTACATGCGACAAGACCGCAATCTCCAAATGCCCAAGTAGCTGCTTGGCAATGGCTCCAGCGACTACCCGCGCCGCGGTTTCTCGCGCTGAAGCGCGTTCCAGCACATCGCGAGCGTCGGAAAAACCATACTTCTGCATCCCGGCTAGGTCGGCGTGTCCTGGTCGGGGTTGGGTGAGAGCTCGCTCCGTGGCACCAGGAGCAGCGCTCATCTCGTCGGTCCACTTCCCCGTCTTCCATTCGGAGTTATGAATCAGAATCGCTACCGGTGAGCCAAGCGTGCGGCCGTGCCGTACTCCGGCGATGATCTCGACGGCATCGGCTTCGAATCGCATCCTCGGGCCGCGGCCATAGCCGAGGCGGCGCCGCGCGAGTTCACAATCCAGGTGTTCCACCAGAAGGGGCAGCCCGGACGGCAAACCTTCGATAGTCACCACCAGCGCGGGACCATGAGATTCTCCGGCGGTGAGAAAGCGCAACACGAGCTCAGATTAGGCGCACACGGGGCGGGTCTCGGATGCGTTCGAGCTACTTGAGAGTTTGTTCGCCCTGGCACAAACGAAATGGTGAATCCCCGAACAAGAACTGGCCGCACGGCGTAGGAACAAGATCCAGGCTCACCACTCGATAGGCACCGTTGGCAAAGGTCGTCCCCTCGCCCACGGTGTACACCGTCGAAGCAACCTGCACGTGCGCTTTGACCGTTCCGGCCGCGTCTCGATAGATATCGACGAGCGTCACCGTTTGCCCCGGGCCAGGATTATTCGACGGTGCCACAGTGGTCGTGGTCGTGCCAGCACCCACCGAAGTGGTGGTGGTCACGCGCGGTCTGGCGGTGGTCGGAGTTGTTGGATTCTCAACCTGAATCACCGGCTCAAACGGATTCTTCGTTCCGTATACCTGGAAGTTTGGAGGTGGAGCACTGGTCGCAGTGGCTGGCGGCTTCGCATGGTGGCGAAGGGTCGTCGTCGTAGCGTTGAGTTTCGGTGCGAACGGATTCGTGATACTCGTCGAGTTGAATCCGGGCGTCGAGGTGCTATCGCTCTTCGAGAACACCGATTTCGCAACAAAGATCGCAATGAGCACGCCAAGTACCGATCCAAGCACTACGAGGCGGCGGCGTTCCTGAGCAGGCATTAGTTCGTACCTCCGCTCGTCGGCGTCGGAACGCTCACGGTCGAGCCCGTGGTGCCTAGGGCGGCCGTGGTTGGGGTCACACCCGGGCGGGCATTCGGCGTTGATCCCGTGCCCGTCGGAACGGCTTGGGTGAACATTCGTGCGGTGAGGCTGACGCTCAGGTTGGGCGCTCCATTGCTGTTGTGCTGCGTTGTCGGTGTTGAGGCGTTCCCTGCGCTGGCATTGTTTGAGGAAGCGCTGTCACTACCGGTCGTGACGTTGATGCCGTCGATCACAACAATTCTGGGGATGCCTTCCAAACGATTGAGATAGTCGAGGACCTGATAGAAGCCGCCTGAAATAACGATCTGCATTCTAATTTCGGATGGGCCGTTGCCGCCTGCAGGTGCGGCTGGCTGGATTGAGACCCAGTCGACGCCGGCTTTCAACTTGAGGTCGTCAGCGGTTCGGATGAAACCTTCGAGGTCAGCCTTCACCGGTATTGCGTTGTTGTACTTTTCGATCTTGGCTTGAAATTCCGGGCCATGATTTGCAATGTCGCGAAGCGATTTCAGTTGAGCTTCGAGTTGGGTTTTCGCCTGTTGCGCCGTCGCGTTGCGTGCCTTTGCTGTGTCGAGTTTGTCACCAGCAGGACCGAACAAAATTGCATTCCAGGCGATGACGACCACAACAACGAGTAACACTCCGACGGCAACAATTCGCGCTTTCATTGCGCACCTCGAAGCCGCGACATGCGATCAGACTGCGCCTTGTCGGTGAGGTCCGCCGTCGATTGGAATGTCACGATGTCGCGGTTGCCGAGCTGCGACTTTTGAGCTTGAGGCACCCACAGATTCGCGTATTCCTTCATGAGCGCCACACGTTTGAGCCAATCGGCAACCGACGTGAAATCAAGTCCGGTCGCGCCGAAGTTCACAGAACCCTGGAGCCCGAGCGCGCTCGACGCGCCTGCAGCACCTGCTGACCGACTCGTCGTTGCGGTCGTTCCGCTCGTCACGGTGCCTTGGAACGAGGTGAGCCAAACGTCGTTGGGCATAGTCCGCGCGAGTTCATTCAGCATGGCTGCCCACGACACATCGGAACCAAGCACGCCTTGGATTTCTGCTTGCAGCGCCGTCATGCGAACTTGTAACGCGGCTTGACGCGACAGCGATGAAATCTGTACCTGTGTTTGCACGTTCTGTAACTCTTGGGCTTTCGCCGCATCATTGGCTTTCGATGCGTCATTTTGCCGTTGCAGTGTTGGAACTGCGAGTGCTGTGATGACTGCGGCTGCAGCAACGGCACCCACCAACACGCGCCGCGATGCCCATGACGACCCGGTCTTTGGGTCGTAGTCGGGGAGCAAATTGATCGCAGGAGTGTGCGTGGTTTCACCGAGCGCAAGGCCAACCGCCACTGCGAGGTAGGGATCGAGGCGTGGGAGTTCGTCGACGGAAAACCCAATGTCGCCTACTTCGAGATGGGCGCGCGGGTCAGCCCGATCGATGGGCACACCGAGCAATGTGCCGAGTCGATCGCGCACGCCTGCCATTTGGGCGCCGCCGCCGGTGACTTGTACACGGGCGAGCCGTGCAGCACCTGGTTGGTTGCGGTAGTAGTCGAGCGAGCTACGAATCTCGTCGAGCAAGGCGCCGAGTGGCCGTTCCGTCGCCACGCTCGCCTGGTTCACCGCATCGTCATCGACAATACCGATCTGGCGTTTCAGCGACTCAGCATGGTCGTACGAGGTCTCGAGCGACGTGGCGATTGCCTCAGTGAGCGAGCGACCGCCCGTTCCGAGTACTCGCACAAATCGTGGCGTCCCACCTTCGTGGACCACGACGCTTGTGACCCCACCTCCGATGCTCACGATGCCTTCTGCGCCACCGTCGAGATCGACAGCTGTCGCCAAACTGCGAACGAGTGCGAGCGGAATGAGGTCGACCGATTCGACCGGGAAGCCCGCTGCCTCGACAGCCTCGATGAGCCGCAACACCGTTGAGCGTTGCGCGGCGGCAAGCAAGACGCGCATGACCGGATCCGCTTCACCGGACTGGGTTGGGCCCTGCGTGGATCCTGGGACTTGACCTTGGGAAGTCGTTGTCGTTGCGGGGGTGTATTCATCGAGCACTGCGAAATCGACAACGGCTTCGTCTGCAGGAATCGGGATGAGATCTTGAATTTGAAAACGCAGCGCACCCGCGAGGTCAGCACGCGACATCACTGGCATCTCGATCTGGCGCACGATGAGTCGCGGACTCGCGATACCGATTCGCACCGGCGCTTTGCGCAGCCCGACTTCGGATCGCAATCGTTTCAGCGCTTCGGTCACTGCAGCATCTTGGGTGACCTCGCCTTCGCGCATCGCGTCGCGCGGCAGTGCCACCTGACCAAACGCAGTCAGGCGCGCTGGCGTACCCGGCACGATTTCTGCAACCGCGACCGCGTTCGTGCCAATATCGAGACCTATTAGGCGGCGGGCCACGTGGAGCCCTCACCGCTTGGGACCGCGTTCACAGTCCGAGCTGTCAAAAACGACGTCACATCGTCTGCCCGAAGCCGAAAGTGTTTCCCCACGCGAATGGCTGGCATATCGCCGTCACGAATGAGTCGATAGACCGTCATTGTCGACACCCGCATTGTTGCGGCGACCTCGCGCACAGTTAGGAGTTGGTGATCAGTAGTCAATGGTCTCCCCTCCTATCAACTTCAGCCACAATAAGCCTCAATAACAACAATCGTCAACTTCAACACCTCTATAAGTGTTACAACACAATCACAACATCAGCCCCAAAAGAAACATGCAGGTCACGGGCTGTAAATCCCCACGTTGTGATTCGCCACCGCAATACACCACCAGCGATCGGCCACCACTCGTGATTCCCCTGAGTAGGTTCAAACGTTGACGCCGTGGGCATACATGGCAATGAGCGCACCCGCCGCTAAGTACGGGCCAAACGGGATATGGCGCCCGCGTTCGACTCGACGTAAGGCGGCCAACACGAGATACACGACAGACGCGATCATCACTCCAAAGACCGTCGCCACTGCAATTCGCGCTTGTACTGGATGTGCTGGTGGTCCGCCTTGGTATCGCTCCATCACGGTGGTTCCCTGCGCGTATCCGACCGCAGCACCCGCGACCATGGGCACCAACACAATCGGTGCCGCCAACGCGATGCCCCCGACCGACCCCAAGATGAATGGCAGGAGCAACGCCAGACCAAGGGTCGACCAACCGAAGTATGCAGTGACGAATCCGAGGATCATCGAAAGTCGAACGTCGCCGAAACCCATCGCCTGCGGGGCAAGGAACCAGATCAAGTAGAACACCGCGAAGGAAATAACGCCGCCGAGCGCCGCTCGTCCGAACGACGACCATTGTTGATCGAAAGCCGCAGCGAGCGCGAACAACGGAATCACGATGAAGCCGGTCGGATACACCACACGATTCGGCAAGAGCAGGTGCTCGACATCGATCGCGCAGAGCGCGATGAGCGCTGCCGTCAACGCGAGCACTCCGAGCACGACGATCGATCCGGCAAAGCGTGCGCCCATCACGGCGAAAAGAACACCCGTCAGCAACTCCACCATCGGGTACCGAAAATGGATTCGCGTTGCGCAGCGTCGGCACCTGCCGCGCAGCAACAACCACGAGAGCACGGGGATGTTGTCGTAGGGCTTGATTGGCAGATCGCAGCCTGGACAATGTGATGGCGGACGCACAACCGACTCTCCGCGCGGGACGCGCCAGATCACGACGTTGAGAAATGATCCGATCAACAGCCCTATTGCTGCGCTGAACGCTCCGACAACCGTCGAGTTCACGAGAGACCTCGCGGCCGTGGCCGTCGCAGACGTACGGGCCGCGCAACGAGTGTGACGACCGTAGCGGCGTTCGCGAACCCAACCATCGATATCCAATCGGCAAACGGCTTCGCTTGTGAAGCAATCGCGCGACGGCACGCTCGTGTTCGTTCATTTGGAATCCCCCCGTACGGGAACGGGCTCGGGAGTTGTTGCTTCCCGAGCCCGTCCAGCGTGTGTCTCAGTTTCGTTCGTTGGGGATTACCAGCTGGCAAGCCAGGCGGCGCCGCTCGGAGCGGTCGCACCTACGCAGGCACCGGCCGTCTTTGCGAACCTCGTCCCGGGACCGGTGGCATTGTCATCCATCCAGAAACAGTTGCCAGATTTCGACAATGCGTTCAGGATGATCTCTTGGCCAACTGGCACCATGACCGGAACCGAGACCGAGACGATGTTTTGTCCGGTCGATGCTCCTGCCTGGAACGTCAACGATGGTTCCGCTGTATTCAACGCTGCGGGAGTCGCAAGCGTGTAGTCCTGTTGGTCCGTGTAGAGCGTCTTTGCCGCCGTAACGGCGTTGCGAAGGCTGGACTGGGCTGCACGGTCTTGAGCTCGGGAACGAGCGCCGAGGAAGGTCGGGATCGCAATCGCGATCAAGATGGCGATGATCAAAACGACCACCATCAACTCGATCAATGTGAATCCGTCTTCTTCTTCGGCGTTCCGACGACGAGCCGCAATTTTCTGAAGAGCAATCATGGTTTGCGTACCTTTCGGATGTCGGGTGTGCCATAGCGCGGCTCCCCCGAAAATCCGGGGCGAAATCCCTCGGTAGCTCGGCTGGCCGACGCCGCGACACTTCGTTGTGTCGTTGCGTTGAGGCTCCGTGGCTTTGCG
>JBBRPC010000223.1:0-6575 GCA_038228615.1 Acidimicrobiia bacterium
CCAAAGGGCACACCGTGACGGTCGCTGGAGTCAGGAGCCTGATCGATAAAACAAGCCTCACCGACTACAAAGCGACGATCAGTTCCAGCCCGCAGTCGGGCAAGCGCACGATTCGCGTGCAGGCGCAAGTTGTGAACGACCCGATCCTGGTCATTCGTCGTTCGATCGCACAGACCGTCGGTAAGAAGGTCGACGACGTCAACGAAACCAAGGTTGGCGTGCAGGAGACATTCACGGTATCTGGTGTCACGAACGCGAACAAGACCACCATTGATGCAGCGCTCAAAAAAGTCGACATGCAAGGCACGAAGCCGACTGTCTCGGTCGCAGCGAATGTGGTCACGATCTCGTTGACCGCGCCGCCGACGGTGCGTTCGCGGGTGAGCGACAGTCTTGCGGCCTACGCCGGTCAGACCTCGAACGACGTCAGTATCTCGACCGTCGGACCGACGTGGGGGAGCGAGGTTTCGCACAAGGCGATCGTCGCACTCATCGTGTTCTTCATCGTGCTCGCGATCTATTTGTCGATCCGCTTTGAGTTCAAAATGGCGATGGCCGCGCTCGTCGCAGTGGTGCACGACATCATCTTCACGGTCGCCGTCTACTCAGTGACGCAGTTCACGGTCTCGCCCGCGACGGTGACGGCGTTCCTGACGATTTTGGGATTTTCGTTGTACGACACCGTGGTGGTGTTCGACAAGATCCGAGAAAACCAAGGCGTGTTGATGACGGTCGGCAAGTCGACATATGGCGATATGGCCAATCGGTCGTTGAACGAAGTGTTGATGCGTTCATTGTCGACATCATTCGTCGCGTTAATGCCAGTGCTTTCGCTGCTCGTTGTAGGGTCTGGTTTCTTTGGCGCCACGGCACTTGAAGATTTCGCGCTCGCGTTGTTGGCGGGGCTGTTCGTCGGGACCTACTCATCGATCTTCATCGCTACCCCGATGTTGGTGTGGTGGAAGGAGCGCGAACCGCAGTACCGAGCGCTACGGGAACGCCAAGCAGTGCGCAGCGCTACAGCGGCCCGCGCGGTGATCAAATCCGAACCCGTGTTGGTGACAGCTGAAGGCGACGAGTGGGATACCACCGGTGTTGCAGGTCCGCCGGCAGTGATGCGTCAGGCATCGGCGAGTCCCAAACCTCGCCAACAACGCGGCCGGAAGCGCAAGTAACGGCACCCTCCCTCCTAGACTTGCGTCATGGGTCTTGACGCTGGCTGGGTTCGGGAGCACATACGTGACCTTCCCGACTATCCAAAACCGGGTGTCGTGTTCAAAGACATCACTCCGGTATTGGCCCTCCCCGAAGCCTTTGCGGCCTCGATCGATGCCGTCCTTGAACCGTTCAATGCCGAGGAGATCGACAAGGTCATAGGCATTGAGGCCCGCGGATTTGTGTTCGCAGCGCCCGTGGCCTACCACCTCGGCGCGGGGTTCATCCCGGTGCGCAAGCCCGGCAAGCTGCCGTGGCACGTGGAACGCGAAGAATACGCGCTCGAATATGGGACCGATCAGCTTGAGGTGCACGCCGACGCAATTGTTCCTGGCGAACGCGTGCTGATCGTCGACGATGTCCTTGCAACGGGAGGTACCGCGAATGCCGCGGTACGGCTCGTGCGCAAGCTCGGTGGCGAGATCATCGGTTGTGCATTTTTCATAGAGTTGGCGTTCCTCAACGGACGCCAACAGCTCGAAGGCTTGGAGATTCACTCGGTTGTTACGTACTGAGACTTGTGGAGGAGGTAGGTCGCGACGATGAGAACGTTGTTGGCCCGTCGAAACGCTCCCGCAACTAGCCCCATCGATCCGCTCCTCGCGGGTCTGCTGGCGCGCTATGGAGAACGGCACCCCAAGGCCGACACCACGATGATCGAGCTGGCGTTCGCTACGGCGCGCGAAGCGCACAAAGATCAGGTCCGCCGGTCAGGCGATGCCTACATCACGCATCCGGTTGGCGTCGCGGCGGTCCTCGCCGATCTCGGACTCGACGACACCACGATCGCAGGAGCACTCCTGCACGATGCGGTCGAAGACACCACGATCACCCTCGAGAACCTCGAGCGCGACTTTGGGCCGGAGGTCGCCGCGCTCGTCGATGGCGTCACCAAACTTGAGCGGATCCATTTCGATAGCAAAGAAGCCCAACAGGCCGCCACGATGCGCAAGATGCTCGTCGCGATCGCAAAAGACCTTCGCGTGCTGCTCATCAAGCTTGCCGACCGGCTCCACAACATGCGAACGATCGCCTCGATGCCCGATGAGAAACAGCAACGCATCGCACAAGAAACGCTTGATATCTACGCTCCGCTCGCGCATCGCCTTGGCATCGGTGATGTGAAGTGGCAGCTCGAGGACCTGTCGTTCGCGGTCATGTACCCGAAACGATACGCAGAAATTGAACAGATGGTTGCCGGCCGCGCTCCAGCAAGTGTCTCAGAACTCGATCTCGTCGTCAGCGAGGTAGAAGAACGGCTCCGAGAGTTGAAGATCGTCGGCGACGTCACGGGGCGGCCGAAGCACTACTGGTCGATTTACGAAAAGATGGTCGTGCGCGGCAAGGAATTCGCCGACATCTTCGACCTTCTCGGCGTGCGCGTCATTGTCGATGAAGTGAAAGATTGTTACGCGGTGCTTGGGGCAGTACATGCCACGTGGCGACCGATTCAGGGTCGCTTCAAGGATTACATCGCAATGCCAAAGTTCAATCTCTATCAATCGTTGCACACCACCGTGGTTGGTACGAACGGTCGGCCGGTCGAGTTCCAGATCCGCACACGCGAAATGCACGAACGCGCCGAGTTCGGCGTCGCGGCACATTGGAGTTATAAAGATCAGGGAAGTCAACAAGATCTCGACTGGCTCGCCAGGATCGTCGATTGGCAGACCGATACGACCGATCCGGCCGAGTTCATGGCCGGTTTGAAAGTCGACCTCGAACACGACGAGGTGTTTGTCTTCACGCCCAAGGGCAACATCATGACGCTGCCTGCCGGTGCATGTCCTGTTGATTTTGCCTACGCGATCCACACTGAAGTTGGGCACCGCTGTATCGGTGCCCGCGTCAACAATCGCCTTGTGCCGTTGGATACTCCGCTGCAGTCTGGCGACAGCGTCGAGGTCTTCACGAGCAAAGTCGCCGACGCCGGCCCAACACGCGACTGGCTGCAGTTTGTCGCCTCGCAGCGAGCGAAATCGAAGATCCGCCAACGATTCTCACGTGAGCGGCGCAACGACGCGATCGATACCGGGCGAGAAGAACTTGAAAAAGAATTGCGTCGCGAAGGGTTGCCGGTGCACAAGTTGCCTGCGCTCGCGCTGCGTGACGTTGTCGAAGCGATGAACTACGGCGAAGTCGACTCGCTCTATGCCGCGATTGGCGAACACCACGTGTCGCCCAAGACCGTGGTGCAACGCATCCAGCGTGCCCTCCAAGACGGCGAAGAGCAAGTTCCGACGACGGCGCGCAAACCGCAGCGCACGAACTCGTCACGCACAGCAGCTGGTGTGCACGTGGAGGGACTCGACGACATCTTGGTGCGGTTGTCGAAGTGCTGCACGCCGGTTCCCGGCGATGAGATCATGGGATTCGTGACGCGAGGACGCGGCGTTTCGGTGCACCGCACCGACTGCGCGAACGCATCCAGTTTGCTGACCGTGAGCGACCGCGTGATCGAGGTTGAGTGGAATCGCGATGCGCCGCAGGTGTATACGGTTTCGATTGAGATCGAGGCGTTGGATCGTTCGAAGCTGCTGCGAGACGTGGCCGATGAGCTTTCAGAACACCACGTGAACATCCTGAGCTGTTCGTCCAAGACGACCCCGGACAGGATCGCCAGGATCCGCTTCGATTTTGAGTTGGCAGAACCGGACCATCTGGATTCGATCCTGGCCGCAGTGAAACGCGTCGACGCGGTCTACGACGTTGCTCGCGTGCTTCCCGGCGGCGGCAGGGTGCTGGCTCCGTCACCTTAACTGTTCCTTAATTCAAGCTTTACCGTTCCTTTGGTCGATGTCATCGGGTACAAACCCGCGCGACTCGACCAAAAGGAGCTGGCAAATCATGAGCTGGTCTTTTGGGAACGCGACGCAGGAGCGAGATCGGCTGCGAGACGCTCGCAGGGCCGGGCGGAGCAGGCCCAATATGCCCGGGCAGAGCAGGCCCAAGACGCAACGCGGTGGCGAAGCGGTTCGAGGAGCGACGCAGGAGCGAGATCGGCTGCGAGACGCTCGCAGGGCCGGGCGGAGCAGGCCCCAAGAAACAGGCATGACGTTGCTGGAGCTTGTTGTGGCGATGTCGGTGTTCGCTGTGATCATGTTGGGGTTGGTCGCGACGTTGGCGTCTGGGTTGACGTTGACACGCAACAACAGGAATCGGAGTGTCGCGGCGAACCTTGCGAGCCAGGAGATGGATTTGGTTCGTTCCGCGACGTTTGCGTCGTTAGTTGCCCAAACGTCGACGCAGTCGGTGGGTGGCGTTCCGTATGTCGTGCACCGAGAGTTGACTTGGGTTGCTGACTCGGCGACCAACGGTCCGTGTGATGGCACGAATGGTTCGCCACAGATGTTGCGAGTGCATGTATGGGTCGATTGGCCGAGCCGTCAGGGTGTAGCGACTGTGAAGGCCGACACCGTGTTGACGCCGCCGGTTGGGGCGTACGATCCGAATACTGGCCATATTGCGGTGAAGGTGTTGGATCGCTCGGCTGCTCCACAGGACAACATCATGGTGTTGTTGACTGGGCCAACGGCTCGGAGCGCACCGACGAATAGCGATGGCTGCGCGTTTTTTGGGTTTCTGCCTCCTGGCGCGTATTCGGTGTCGTTGAACACAACGCAGTTCGTCGATCGTCAGGGCGTGCAGAATCCGACGCAGTCGGTCAACGTGACTGTCGGACAGGTGAACTCGACGCAGTTCGATTATGACCAGCGTGCGACGTTGCATCTGGATTTGGACGCTGGTGGAGGCGGGGTTGTTCCAAACGACGTACCGGTGACGTTAGGGAACACGATTTTGGTGCCAACTGGCGCGCGTACCTACACGGGAAGCGGGACGTCGCGGACTGTCAACAACTTGTTTCCGGCGTCCGATGGTTACGACGCGTGGGCAGGTTCATGCGCAGACGCCGACCCTGAAGGTCTCGACGGCACAGGGAACGCGTTCTATCCGAGTGCGCAACGCGATGCCCCATTTGAAGCCACGCCGAACGCGACGACCGACGGCTCGATTACGTTGAATCCCCTTGCGATTCACGTGGTGAATTCGGTCGGTGTTCCTCAGGCGAACCAATCGATTGTCTTGGTGCACGGCGCCGACAATGGATGCGCTGCAGGTGAGACGCATACGGTCGGTACGACGAACGCCACCGGAGACGTGGTCGTCGAGTTGCCGTTCGGTAACTGGCAGATGACGGTACAGGGTCGGACGGTCTCCGGGAGTTGGCCGTCGAGGATCGTGAGCCCCCTCGAAAGCCTCCCGCGACCGACTGTCACGGCGACCGTCCAATGAGCTTGTCTACTGGTCGCTCGACTCGGCTTGCTCCGCTGCGCCGCCCTGGCGGGACGCTCCCTCCATTTGTCCGACGTAGGCCCAATACGCACGCTTTTTCGACTATCGAGATGATGGTGACGGTCGCGTTGTTGTCGTTGGTGATGGGCGGTGTGTTTCAGGGGTTCAGCTCGACGCAGAACGCGTTGGAGAATACGGGGAGTCGGCTACGCAATCTTGATGAGGCACGCGTGCTGATGGCAGCGACGAGTAAGGATCTGCGTACCGCGGTTCGTTTGCAACCGGGCACCTCGCCATTTGTCGTAGCGGATGCGTTGACAACGACGTTCTACGCGAATCTCGACACAACAGCTGCGCCGAAGAAGGTACATATCTATGTCGATGTCTCGTCGCAGTTGGTCGAAGAGGTCTGGAATGCCGACGTTGGATCAGTTGCTCCGAACTACACGTACACGGGTAGCCCACATGTGCGGTTCGTCGGTCGGTACTTGGCGAACACGTTGGCGACACCGATCTTCGGCTATCTGGATGTAAACGGAGCGGCGCTGCCTTCGACGCCGTTGGTCGCGAACGACCTATTGGCAGTCCGCGCGGTTCGAATCAATCTGTTGGTCAAACAAGCGACCTACGCGCCGATTTCTGCGACGGCGTTGGTGAACCGAGTGCGTCTTCCAAATCTGGACTACAGCGCGGTGGCGGGGTGACGCTGATGATGTCGGTTGTGCCTTCGAATGCCCGGCGCGAACAGCGTGGTTTCGCGCTGATCACGGTGATGGTGTGTACGACCGTATTGAGTTTGTTGGCGACCGCAGTCGTTGCCTACGGCGTGGGATCGCAAAATATTTCCCGCCACGACCAGGATTGGAATGCGGCGTTGGCTGCCGCCGAGGCTGGCATCGACGACTATTTGTTTCGGCTGAACGAAAACAGCACCTACTGGCAATTCAGCGCCGGGAATCCACCGACTCCACCGAATGCCGCGCTCGCCGACTGGGCGCCTGTTGCCGGAGGGTCGACGACGTCGGAGTTCCACTACACGCCGGATACATCGACGATCGCGAGTGACG
>JBBRPC010000224.1:0-6520 GCA_038228615.1 Acidimicrobiia bacterium
GTCATCGGGCGTTCGTCGCACATCGCGCAATGACTGCGCACCGTTCGGCGTCAACGCAAGAGTGCGGAAGCCGTGTTCATGCATTGCGTGGAGAGCAGCTGGCCATGTTTCGGTGACCGCGAATGGCACTTCTACGACATTGCCCATGGAAACCCGAACGCTTCTTCGATACAAGGGATCGGCACACTCGGGACACAGGAGTACTGCATCAACCCCCAGTGCCGCGGCACTGCGAAAAATGCTGCCGAGATTCTCAACGTCGTTGACTCGCTCGAGCGCAATGATGGTGCGTACAGATGCATCGCGGTACAGGTCAATGGCCCGACGCACCGGCAATCGGTCGACAGCCGCGACAATGCCACGGTGAAGATCGAAGCCGACGAGTTCGCGCAACACGGCCCGATCAACGACGTATACCGGTGCTTCGATGTCGTCGAGGACGTCAGCGCAGGCGTTGCGCAGGGCAGGCGTGCACAGGACGGAACGCACGCTGGTCGGCGCCTTGAGTATCCGACGTACGACGATAGAACCTTCGCCGATGAAGAATCCACCGTTGCGTTCTTCAAGGATTCGTCGGTCCGGGCGCCGCAGATCTCGGTAGTCGCGGAGTCGTTCGTCCTGCGGATCGCAGATCTGGACCGAGTCCGTCACGCGAGCGCGGTCGAACCGTGGGGGTGCGATCGTTTCAATGTCGACTTTGGAAATTGACGGCGACGTCGAAGTCCGACGCGCAGCACGATGGGTCCGCCTATCAGCAACTTCACCGCGACAAACCACAACGTGAAGTCGCGTCCGAAGTGGGATTCATCTGCGATGACGTCGGTTGGATGATCCGTTCTTGCAAGCACGGTCAAATGATCGCCCTCGTTGAGTACGCCTGGCGTGCTTCGCGTCGGAAGGCTGGTGTCGATTTGGCTGCCATTTGGCATCGTGAACAGCAGCCGGTCATTGCCCACTGTGTCGTGAGCGATCGTCGCGGTGACCCGAGTACGGCCGTTTGCTTCGGTGGCTTCACTTGCGTGCAGTCGGATCATGAACGCACTTGTGGCGATGCCACCTACGAGAAACAGAACGCCGAATGCGATCGCGGCTCCGGCCTTGCGACGAGTCCAATTGATCATCGGCGGGTCTGGCGCCTTTGGGACGCTGCCCATGGGCTTGGGTGGGCTGACACGCACACCACCCCGCTGGGATCGTGCAAGATCTGCACGGTCGTAATCGTTGCGAAGTTTCGGATCTGAAAGCACCTCGTACGCAGCAGTCACGGATTTGAACCGTTCGGAATCGACACCATCGTCGCCGAGACGATCTGGGTGCAACTGTTTCGCGAGGCCACGAAATGCTCGCGCGATCTCGTCGTCGCTCGCGGTGGGCGAAACGCCGAGTTCGGAATAGAGGTCGGCGCGCATATCAGCTACTCGTCCGCTTCTTCCCAAATGACATCCCAACGATCGAGACATTCGGAACAGCGGTAGGCCAATGCTTCGCCCGGTTCTACTGGCGTTTCGGGATCCAGATGGGTGATGAGGTGAGCCACACTTCCGCAGTCGGGACACACGATTGTGGTCGGTATCGCGGTGTCGAAGTCGTCGGGTTCGAGCGGAAGGCCGTTGCGGTCAGTGGCCACGGGCGATCCATTCGCTGAGGTGGGGTGACTCGGTGCCGATGGTGGTGCTCGCGCCGTGCCCGGTGTAAACGATTGTCGTACCGTCGAGTACGAGCAGCTCGCGTTGAATGGAATCGACAAGGATGGGAAAGTCGGAGAAACTGCGTCCGGTTGCCCCAGGCCCGCCGTTGAACAAGGTGTCTCCGCCGAACACGCGATCGGGCGATCGATCGGGTTGCGTTGCGCTACCGGGTTGTTCGATTTCTCCAGGAAGCAACAAACACACACCGCCGGGCGAGTGGCCCGGCGTGTGCAACACGCGTAAGTCGGTACCAGCGAGCGCGATCACTTGGCCGTGAGTGAGTTCGGCATCCGGCCGTTCATCGAAGAACACTGCATCCCACAACATTTCGTCGGCTGCATGCAGCCAGATTGGTGCGCCACCACAGGCGTCGCTGAGCGCGACCGCTGCGTTGATGTGATCGTTGTGCCCGTGCGTACAAAATATGCCAACGACCGTTCGGTCGCCGACCGCTGCGGCAATCGGAGCGGCATCGTGTGCCGCGTCGACAATCAGCACCTCGTCGTCATCGCCGATGAGCCAAATGTTGTTGTCGACCTGAAAATCTTCGCCGTCAATCGAAAACAGGCCAGAAGTCACGACCTGTTGGATGTGCAACGAATGTCGCGTTCTCACAACACCACAACGCTTCGCAGTACGTCTCCGCGTTCCATTTTGGCAAACGCGGCTTCGACTTCGTCGAGCGCAATTCTCTCACTCACGAACTTTCCGAGTGGGAAGCGTCCTTGCAGGAACAAATCAACGAGCATTGGAAAATCGCGGCTGGGAAGGCAGTCGCCATACCAGCTCGATTTTAGGGAACCGCCGCGGCCGAAAAAATCGATCATCGGAATGCTCGGGAATTGCATCGCGGGTGTGGGGACGCCAACTTGGACGACGGTGCCGGCAAGATCTCGTGCATAAAACGCTTGCTCTAAGACAATGGGATTGCCGACGGCTTCGATGCAGACGTCGGCGCCGTATCCCTTGGTCAGCGCTTGGATCCGTTCGACCGCGTTCTCTTGCGAAGCGTTGACAATATGGGTCGCACCAAATTCTTTTGCCCACGAGAGCTTTTGTACATCGAGATCGACCGCGATGATGATTGATGCTCCCGCCAATTTCGCGGCGGCGATCGCGGCATTGCCGACGCCGCCACATCCGAATACGGCGATACTGTCGCCGCGGCTAATGCCTCCGGTGTACGTTGCGGCTCCGAAACCAGCCATGACGCCGCAGCCGAGCAGTCCCGCGGCAGCTGGATCTGCGGCGGCATCTACCTTCGTGCATTGTCCGCTGGCGACGAGCGTCTTTTCAGCGAACGCGCCGATGCCCAACGCCGGCGCCAGTTGAGTCCCGTCGCGCAATGTCATGCGCTGCGTCGCGTTATGCGTAGCGAAGCAATACCAAGGCTTTCCTTTACGACATGCCCGACAGTCACCGCAGACGGCTCGCCAGTTGAGCACCACGAAATCGCCGGGAGCCACGTTGTTGACGCCAGGACCAACAGTCTCGACGATCCCCGCTGCCTCGTGTCCGAGTAAAAAAGGGAAGTCGTCGTTGATCGCGCCTTCTCGATAGTGCAGATCTGTGTGGCACACCCCGCAGGCCTGCACTCGTACCACGGCTTCTCCGGGGCCAGGATCTGGCACCACGACCGTAGTGACGACGACCGGCTCGCCGCTCGCCATCGCGACGACTCCTCGGACCTCTTGTGCCATTGAACGAACCCTTCAGACGCTGTGGCCATCGATCCTAAACCCGAGCCGCTTGTGCGGCGCCGTCGCTATCCGAAGTACTCGCCACCATTGACGTCGAGGGTTTGTCCGGTGATCACGCGACTCCACGGAGACGCAAAGAAAACGACCGCATTCGCGATGTCGTCCTGAGGAGGGATCTCGCGCAATGGAATTTCTAGGTGCCGTTCCTCGCGAATCACGCTGACGTCGACACCGCGTTCTTGTGCCATCCAGCCGAGATACATATCGACCGACGGACCGCCGATCCACCCAGGTGCTACTGCGTTGACGCGCACTTTGGCTGGCCCGAGTTCAAATGCAAGACCTTGTACGGCGGTGCGGAGCGCCCCTTTTGACGATGCGTAGTCGATTTCGTCGGCGCGGATCTTCGCTTGGCTCATCGAGAGAATAAATACCACCGACGCGTCGCCGTAGCTCGCCGCGGCAGCTTTGAGCCCGGCGAGGCAGGCTTGGGTGAGTTGGAGCGACCCCCAGACATTGACTTCGTGGATTTTGCGCCACTTATTGAGGTCTGCGTCCTCGAAACTTTGAAATCCGCCAGCGCGAAACGCATTGTTCACGAGAATGTCGAGTCGTCCGAATTCGTCGAGGGCCCGTTGCGCGACGGCATCGCATTGCGACCGATCGGTGATGTTTGTCGGCACGCTGATTGCGGTACCACCCGCGGCGCGGATTTCCGTTTCAACCTGATGGAGGTAGTCGATCGACCGCGCTGCAAGCACGACCTTCGCACCTTCGCTTGCGAGGGCCTTCGCGTTGGCTTGGCCGAGGCCAGGACCAATCCCGGAAATGATTGCAACTTTGTCGTGGAGGAGGTTCATGGGGCGCGAGTGTGGTCACTCGCACCCCACGAACTCAAATCGGCGTGCCGTGGTACCCGAGGAGGTGAGCAGAACCTCAGGTCAGCACGGCTGTTTTGCTGCTGGCGCGATCGGTAGCCATTCGCGGCGCAGCGCTTGAATCGTTTGGCTCGTGGCAAATGTGTTGACGCCAAACGCGTCGTTCGGGCTTTGGATGCGTCCGTTCGAAAGTTTCTGCTAACGAAGCCATGTAAGCGGTGAGCGGTAAGCCTGCTTCTTCAACGTTGGGGCGACGGTATTGCGCCAGCACGACGACGCAGGATCGAATCCGGCGGCGGTTACAGCAATGACGGCGCTGGATGTTGAGTTCGGATCGTCGGCACCAAATGATTGCCATGCCCCCGTGTTCGTACGGTACTGGGTAGCGAGGAATTTCAGACCCTGGCGAACATCTGTGTCGGTCGAGACGACCTTGGCGGCGATGAGCGCTTCGATCGCCACAGCCGTGGTGTCGACGTCGGCTGGGGCGACCTTGCCTGTCGGGTCGCCAGCGAAGTTCCAGCCACCACCGGCTTCTTGGGTGCTCCGCAGATACGCGATGGTGTCGTGGCCTATCGAGATCGATGTTTTGCGCAGAGCAATCATGGCGTAGAGCGTGGCGTTGAAGGTTCCGTACGATCCGTTTGATTGTTTGCCTGCGACGACGGTCGCTCGTAGATCGATGTGTCCGCCGTCGTTGTCTGGATCGAATTTGGTCGACAACAAGCCGAGGGGTTTCACGACCAGCTCAATGAGTTTGGCAGCCTGGCCAGCGTTGACGCCAGCGTCGACAAGGTCATCCATCGCATGGAGCGGGTTATGGCCGTTCTTCGTTGTGGCCTTCACCGCGGCAAGGGCCTGTGATGTGTTCCACGAAGCCTGTTGTTGGGCATTCTCAGCAATCGCGAGAATTGCATCGGGTGTTTCAAAACCAGGAAAGCCGGAGGTTTCGAAACTTCCATCGCTCAGTTGTGTCGATTTCAGCCACGTGGTCGCTGCGGCGGCGGTGGCTTTCGACGGTGCGTCCCCCCAGCCGGAATACCGAAACGCGCAGGTGGTCAGCACGATGGCGCCGGCCGCTGCGACGCAGGTGGTGGTGCGGAAAAGTGAATGCATAGCGAGTCCTTTGTGAGATGAGCAATGATGAGGCGCTGAAAACTCGCGCCAGCTAGGTGTCGGGAGTCGCCGCGTGGCGACGTCGTGCAATGACGATTGCACCGGCGAGCAAGATGATGAGAGCAAACGCGATGAACACTGGAGTCGTCGACGCGCCGCCGGTTGGATTGTCTCGTCCCACTACTGGTGGGCCGGATGCGAGGCCGTGCCCAGCTATCAATGAGCGTGGCGAGCCGCGAGAGTCGGTCGGTATCGGAGAGGAGCTTTCAGAGCCGGGCCGATCGGTCGACGCGTCCGTCGGTGCCGCCGTGCCCGGCCCCGAACTCTTGGTCGTCCCACTGGTGACCGAGCTCTGGGTGTTGGAGGTTGTATTTGTGCGTGTCGATACCGTGGCGCCGCTGCCTTGGGAGCCGATCACGCCGGAGGTGGTTGTCGAATGCGCCGGCGTTGTGGAGCTGACATGTGGGGGTGGCGTCGAAGCACGTGAGGTGGTCGTGGCGGGCGGAAAAAAGGCGTCGATCGCAGAAAATGGTGGCAGTGAATTGGAGCCAGCACCCCAGCGCCAGCCTTCGATATCGCCGTCGTTGACTTGCGTCGACCCGGCACCCGAGCGCGAGAAGGTGAATCCGCGGGCACCGGCCGCTGCCCGGAAGTACACCCAATAGTTCGACTTGGGATCACATGTGAGGCAGCTGGTATCTGTCGGACATCCGATATGTGTGCCGGCAACGTCGAGGGCACATACTGCCCCGCCGATTCCGCCGAAACTTCGGATGCTCGGGGCGAAACCACCGTCTTGCAACGCCTGGATACCGGTGATTGCGCCACTGAATGTGATGCCCGCTTTGTGCACGACCCCATTGCCGAGATCCACGACGACCCCGGCGTGGTGTGCAGTGCTCGCGCCGGTGGTCTGTGCGCTCGATGGCAGCGGAGGCGCTACGCCAAACGCAGCGACTGCTACGAGCGAAGCAATGACGAATGCCCCGAGGCGAATCGCGAATCCGCGATGCGTGCCCATCATGTGGCCTCCAGCGACCCTGTCCTCGAGGGCCGTTCCGCCGTGTTGCCACGGCTGTCGAACAGGTGGCGGCGGCCGTATGGCCGTCGGGAGGGGTGGGCATTCTGGCTTTCGGAC
>JBBRPC010000225.1:0-6516 GCA_038228615.1 Acidimicrobiia bacterium
CTTCGTGAAAACTTCAGTGCTCGGCAGTGCCGAATTGCTCGGTGAGCTGGTCGGCAACCTGGACATAGAGCATCTGGATCTGGCTCAACGCATCACGCATCGTTTGTTCGTGGTCGCCAAAACGCGAGCCGAGCCCGTCGACGAGCGCAGCGAGTGCATCGATCGCCACGCCAGCCTGGGCGAGATCAGGCATCGGCACCTTGCCGTCTTCGTCTGGCGGGGTAGCAACGCCGAGATAGATGAGGGCGAGTTCGAACAGCTGGACGCCGTGGTTGGCAACGACATCGACGGCGGGCGTGGCACGGATCTGGGCATGCACTTGTCGCATCGCCGCGATTTCCTCCGGCGAAATCGGCGGACCTTCAAATCCCGGCGCGCCGGCGTCATCGTCGGCCAGACCGGTCTGCTCGCCGAGCGCACCGAGGTCGACCACGCCGCTGGGGCCGTCGTCGGGGAGCCCGTGTTCGCCGGATGGTGTCCAGATACTGCTCACGCTGGTATCCTCTCAGACTGACATTTGAATCGGAAAGCGGGACGGTATCCGGCGACGGTACTACCGGCCCCACCCGGCCAGGATCGGACGCGACTGCAAGGTCGTCGATGAGTACTGCGGCGGGTCTGCTCGACTGGATTTCCAGCGCGTCGCAGCGTGGCTGGGGTTCGCGCGACGGTGGGTTTTCCGAATGGAGCCCGCCGTCGTTTCGCGTCGGCGGCAACTAGCTAGGGAGTGATGCCGCAATCGCTGCAGAGGATGCCCGGATCAACGAGAAAATACGTGCTCGTTCAGTCCGATTGATTGGGAGTAGTGGTGAACAGCTCGGCGTGAAAGCAACGCCTGACGCGCTGACAATTGCCCGCAATGAAGGTCTCGATCTCGTTGAGGTCGCGGCCACCGCTGATCCGCCCGTATGTCGGATCATGGATTTTGGCAAGTACCGCTACGAACAAGATCAGAAGCGCAAGGAATCCCGTAAGAAGGCTTCCAACGTAGTGATCAAAGAGATGAAGTTCCGTCCGAAAATTGATGGACACGACTACGAAACCAAGATGAAGCACGTCGAACGCTTTCTCAGCGAAGGTTCCAAGGTCAAACTCACCATCATGTTCCGAGGGCGTGAAATGGCGCACCCGGAACTTGGACGCAAGATTCTCGAACGGGTAGCCGAACAGGTCAAAGAATTCGCCATCGTGGAAAGCGCGCCGAAACAAGACGGGCGCAATATGACCATGGTGTTGAACGCACTAAAAAAGCCGAGTGCGGCAAAGAAGCCCAAGCCGGTAGCACCAATCGCAACGCAGCCTCCAGAGCAACCCAATGCGCCAGAGGCCGCAGCAAGCTGACGTCTCGAGATTCGAGGCGCCGATCACGAAAGCGCACACATCATGCCGAAGATGAAGACCAACCGCAGCGCGGCGAAGCGCTTCACGATTACAGGGACGGGCAAGATCCGTCGTCGCCAAGCAAATCGCCATCACCTGATGGAACACAAGCCAACGAAGCGGACACGACGCCTCGATGGTGTCGTGGAAGTGTCATCGACACATACGAAGCACGTGAAGAAGTTGCTCGCGAAGTAGCGAGCGACGTCGAAGTCCCGTTGTTGGATCTGTTGCTCGGTGCCTGGGTGCACGAGAACAGGATGAAACCGAGGTGAAACTATGGCACGTGTGAAGCGTTCCGTGAACAGCAAGAAGGGCCGCAAAAAGGTTCTGGCGCAGGCCAAGGGCTATACCGGCGCGCGTAGTCGCCATTTGCGTGCCGCGAACGAACAAGTCATGCATTCTGGCAAATACGCCTTCCGCGACCGTCGGGCACGCAAAGGCGAGATGCGCAAACTTTGGATCGTTCGCATCAACGCGGCCTGCCGCGAGAATGAGATGAGCTATTCGCAGTTCATCGCCGGGCTGAAGGCAGCAGAAGTCGAGGTCGATCGCAAGGTGCTCGCCGACCTTGCCGTGCGCGAACCTGCGGTGTTCGCGCAATTGGTCAACACGGCGCGTGGCGCCCTTGCTGCGTAATCCAATCGGTGCATGATGGACGGCGCGCTCGGCGCGCAACATCGCGAGGTCAAACGACTGCGGGAGTTGCTCCGCGATCGTGCTGCTCGTGAGGCACAACAACTGTTTGTCATCGACGGCCCGCGGGCAGTGGATGGCGCCCTCGACTGTGGTGCGCCTATCCGCCAGATCTATGTCGCCGACAATCTGAACGACGTCGCGCGTTCCGTTGTTGTTCGAGCTACACAACTTGGTGTTCCTGTCACGCCATTGCTCGCTGGGGTAGCGGAACGCGTCAGCGATGTCCGACACCCCGCCGGGGTATTCGCGCTCTGCGCGACCGATTCGCAGCCACTTTCTGTGCTCGACCATGGTGATCTGTGGATTGTGTTGCCGTCGTTGGGCGACCCGGGCAATCTCGGCACGATTCTGCGAGCCGCCGTCGCGTTTGGTGCGAGCGGAATTGGTCTCGGTCGTGGTTCCGTCGATGTTTACAATCCGAAAGTCGTCCGTGCGTCGGCTGGTGCAGTATTCGGTGTGCCGATTGTGGAAGGTGAAGCGATCACGATGTTGGAGCGGTTAGGTGACCGGGGCGTGTTGCGCCTGGGCGCGATGGCAACGGGTGAGTGCACCGATGCTGCGTCGCACCGCGGGCCGCCGGTCGCCCGGCTCGACCAAGTCGCAATGACAGGTCCGATCGCTTTGGTGCTCGGACACGAGACGCGCGGTATCGGTGATGTTCCGATCGATCGAGCGGTTGCGATTCCGATTGTGGGAGTTACCGACTCGCTCAATGTCGCAATGGCCGCGACGGTGTTGCTCTATGAGGCGGCCCGCCAACGCGGTCACCAGCATGTGGCAGGAGATCAGCAATGAATCAACACGACACGCCAAACGAACGTTCTGAGCAAGCCCCCAGCGCGCGAGCCGATGATCTCATCGCCCGAGCGACGACGCTCGCCGGGGATGCCGAGTTGTCAGCGAACACCGCTACCACGCTCGACGTACTCAACGAACTTGAACGTTCGGTGATCAAGCATTCCTTGGCCGATATCAAAAAGGGCATTAAGGATGTCGACGGAGCTGATCGAGCGCGGGTCGGACAGGCGTTGTCTGCGGCAGAGGTGCGAGCGCGTGGGGCCATCGAAGTGCGTCGAATCGATCTTGCGACCGCCGAACGCGAGGCGGTGGTGGAGCGGGAGCGTCTTGATCTGAGCGCGCAGGGCAGGGGATACCAACGCGGACATTTGCATCCGGTGACCCAAGTGTGGCGGGAACTCGAAGACATTTTCTGCGGTCTTGGTTACCAAGTGTTTTACGGGCCAGAAGCCGAGGATGATTGGCACAACTTTGAGGCTCTGAACTTCCCGCCAGGACATCCTGCGCGGGCGATGCAGGACACGTTGTACCTCGAGCTCGGCGCACCCGAACAGGTGTTGCTCCGTACGCACACAAGCCCTTGCCAGATCCGTTTGATGGAGTCACAACCGCCACCGATCTATGCGGTGATGCCAGGCCGAACGTTCCGTCGCGACACGATGGACGCACGCCATTCGCCCGTCTTTCACCAGATCGAAGCATTGGTCGTCGATCGCAACATCACAATGGGCGATCTCATGGGCACAATTGATGTGTTCTTTCGCGCACTGTTTGGCGAAGAGGTCGAGGCGCGCTTTCTCCCGAGTTACTTCCCGTTCACCGAGCCGTCGAGTGAGCTCGGGGTGTCGTGTCCCTTCTGCGCCCGCAAGGGATGTCGTACGTGCAGCAATACCGGTTGGATCGAATTGGGTGGTTGTGGCATGGTCGACCCGAACGTATTTCGTGCGGTCGGTCTCGATCCAGAGGAGTGGTCGGGTTTTGCGTTTGGCTTCGGGATCGACCGCATACCGTTGCTCCGAAACGAGATCGATACGTTGCAAACGTTGCTCTGGGATAACGACGTCCGTTTCCTGAGCCAGTTCTGAGGTTGAACGACGATGCGCGCCCCACTTTCATGGCTTCGTGATTTCACGCCGCTCGACGCTCCCTCGCAGGAAATTGCCGAGGCGCTCAATCAGCTTGGCTTAGAAGTCGATGATATTCACGAGCCAGGTAAAGAAATCTCAGGAGTGGTCGCGGCGCGAATTCTTGATGTCGTGCCGCATCCCGACGCCGACAAGATCCGACTCGCGGATATCGACTTCGGCTCCGGGCAACTGCGCGTTGTGTGCGGAGCTCCAAATATCGAAGCCGGCATGGTCGTACCGTTTGCCAAGGTTGGCGCCGTGCTCCCCGGAGATTTCAAAATCACCAAACGCAAGATCCGTGGTGTTGTGAGCGAAGGTATGTTGTGTTCGCCGCGCGAACTTGGTCTCGGTGACGATCATGGTGGGATTTTGGCGCTCGACGACAATTCCGAATTGGGTCGCGATGTTCGTGAGATCTTGGGGTTGAACGACACAGTGTTCGAACTTTCCATCACTCCGAATAGGCCAGACGCGATGGGAATCGTGGGTGTCGCCCGTGACCTTGCTGCGCATTTCGGGTTGCCATTCGAGGTGGCCGACGCCGCGCCGGGCACGACTGCCGAACGAATTGGCGCTGTGACCGTGCATGTTGAGGATCCTGATCGTTGCCCGCGATTCGTTGCCCGCGTCGCGCAGGTTGTGATGGGTGATTCGCCAGCGTGGTTGCAGCGGCGTTTGACGCTGGCTGGCATGCGACCGATTTCCAACGTTGTCGACGTCACGAACTACATCATGCTCGAGCGGTGTCGGCCGCTACATGCCTTCGATCTGGGTCGTCTCGCTGGTCGGGGCATCGTTGTGCGCTGTGCCGCGCAAGGTGAATCGA
This sequence comes from Acidimicrobiia bacterium, assembly GCA_038228615.1. Classification (GTDB taxonomy): domain Bacteria; phylum Actinomycetota; class Acidimicrobiia; order IMCC26256; family PALSA-610; genus F1-120-MAGs023. Next base: position 4,831 of record JBBRPC010000225.1, read on the forward strand.
TGATGACGCTCGATGGTGTCGAACGGCCGTTGGCAAGCGACGATCTGTTGATTTGCGACGCTGTACGTGCGCCTCAGGCAATCGCTGGGATCATGGGTGGACGCGAATCGGAGGTCGACGAATCCACGACAGAGGTCCTGATTGAGTCGGCGTACTTTGCTCCGAGCGGAATCGCCAAGACCAGCAAGCGCCTCGGTCTGCGATCTGAAGCAAGCGCTCGATTCGAGCGGGGCGTCGACCCCAACGGCGTTGCTGCTGGCGCCGATGCCGCGATCGCGCTGCTCGCAGTCGTAGCGAACGGAGTCGCCGCCACCGAAACCATTGACGTGTATCCGAACCCGATCCCGCGCCGACGGATCGCAGTACGAACGGGGCGCGTCAACGCAATTCTTGGTACTGATCTCAAGGCCGCGACGGTGCGGTCGCTCATCGAACCGCTCGGGATCACGACCACAGGTACCGACGACGACTTCGTTGCCGAGGCACCCACGTGGCGCCCGGATCTCGAACGCGAAATCGACATTGTCGAAGAGGTCGCGCGCCGGTTCGGGCTACAAAACATCAAACGAACGGTGGCGTCTGCCCCTGCGGGATCGGTTGGTCGTCTGACGTCTTGGCAACGCGCTCGCAGGCATGTCGCGGATGCGCTCGTCGGCGCCGGATACAGCGAAGGGATGACGCTTCCACTGGTGGCGCTCACCGACTTGGCCGCAGTGGGCGTCGATACGGATCGAGTGGTGCGCGTCGCGAATCCGTTGCGCGTCGAGGAATCAGTCATGCGACCGAGCCTGCGGCCGGGGCTGCTCGACGCCCTGGCGCGAAATGCGGCACGCGGCAATCCCGACGTGGCGCTCTTCGAACTGGGTACCGTATTTTTTGCTCCCGACGACGACAACTATTTGCCGACTGAGCACACCTTTGTCGCGGGCGTGCGTGCAGGTTCCGAACGGACCGCACCGCGGCGACATGACCGTGGGATTGATGTTGGCGACGCATTGGACGCAGTGCAAGCGATCGTCGATGCGCTCGGTCTCGCCAACGTCCGCCTTGAAGCTGCGACGTCATCAGGTTGGCATCCAGCGCGCGCTGCGGAAGTATTTGTCGATGACCAATTGGTTGGCGTCGTTGGCGAAGTCGAGCACGAACTCGTTGCCACGCTCGGAGTGAGCAGCACCGTCGTTGGCTTTGAACTCGATGTCGACATGCTGTTGTCTGGCGAAGTTCGCGACCCGCATTTTCGACCGATCTCGACGTACCCGCCGGCGAATATCGATCTTGCCTTTGTCGTCGACGACCATGTCGCCGCGGCCGACGTGGTGCGCACGCTGCGTGCCGCGGGTGGGGAGATGTTGGAGTCGGTACACCTCTTCGACACCTTCCGATCGTCTCAGCTAGGAGACGGCAACGTCAGCCTTGCCTTTGCGTTGCGCTTTCGTGCCATCGACCGGACGTTGACCGACGTCGAGATCGCTGGTTTGCATACTGGGTGCATTGCGGCCGTCGAGTCTGCCCATGCGGCGCGGCTACGAGCCTGACGGGATGTTGTTCGACGACAGGGCATACAGCGCGATTGCGGCGGTCACCGCAACATTGAGTGAATCTGCGTTGCCATGCATCGGGATTGTCACGCCAATTTGTGCCACGTCGAGCGCTGTCTGAGAGAGCCCGGGGCCTTCCGCTCCGAGC
>JBBRPC010000226.1:0-6510 GCA_038228615.1 Acidimicrobiia bacterium
GGCCTGGGTGCGTTCGTATTCGTTTCGGCGTCGGGCAATGTCATCGAGGGATGGTCCAGCCTTCCGATTGGCGGTCGACACCCATGTTGAACGGTCGGCGCGATCGTTTCCTCACCCGATCGAGTGAAATAGCTGTCATGCGTGCGTATTCATCGTTATGGTTCGATGCAATCACAGGAGAATGAATGCGGCATCACCACAGGCACCACCATATTCGTGTGGCGTTGGTCAACGACTATGAGTTGGTGGTTCGCGGCATCGAACGGATGTTGCAGCCGTTTCAGGACCGCGTCCGAGTCGTGGAACTCGATGTGCGCGACAACCCGCGCCAATCCGTTGATATCGCACTCTTCGATACCTACGGTCACGCTCATCTCGGGCTTGGCCGTGTGGCGTCGCTCATCCGCGACCCGCACGTGAAGTACGTAGCGATGTACACGTGGGCGGTATCGCCAGATCAGATTGACCAAATCAAGGCGGCGGGCGTGCAAGGTGTGCTGGCGAAGTCGATGTCTGCCGACGCGCTGGTGAGCGCATTGCTTCAGATCGCAAGCGGGCACGCATTCTTCAGTGCTGGCTTTAGGCGAGCAAAAACGCAATGTTGGCCTGGATCCGATTTCGGATTGACGGCTCGAGAAAGTGAGGTGGCGGCATTGCTCGCCGAGGGTTTGCGGAACAAAGAGATTTCCGCGGCCTTGTGGGTGAGCGAAAACACGGTCAAGACGCATCTCAAGTCGATCTTTCAAAAAGCAGGTGTGACTTCTCGCGGCGAAGCGATTGTCCGCTTAACGCGCGATCCCGGATTCGAACGCCGTGGTGAACCGAGTTTGTCCGGGGCATCCTCAGCAGCCAAGCGCGACGACCAATGAACGGGTGCGTCGCGAAAAAGCGCCAGACAACGCGTCGGATTGTGCGGTTTCCTCGTGCGTCGCGTGTTGCGTAAAGGTTTGATGCGCGTCAAATTGGGTAGAGGTCGGCTGGCTTGATGCGGCGTGACGAGTTGCTCTGCACGCGTTCGCAGCACGGAAACGGGAGTCGCTGATCATGCGAATTGGAATTCTTGCGCCGCCGTGGGTGGCGGTGCCACCGAACGCATACGGCGGTACAGAAAACCTGTTGGCCTGGCTCGCAGAAGGCCTTCGCGACGCGGGGCATGATGTGCTGCTCTTCGCTACGACGGACAGCACCTGCGAAGTGCAACTTGCTGCAACGCAGGCTTCGATGCCCCTTGAAAATATTGGGCGGATCCCGGCAGAACTGCGGCAAGTAGTGGATGGCTACTGTGCACTCCGTGAGTGCGATGTGATCCACGACCACACCTTGGTTGGGCCGCTCGTGCGGGTTGCTGATGCGCACCGGTGGCCACCGATTTGCACGACCGCCCACGGCCCATTTGTGGAGATGTTGAATTCCTATTACCGGTGTATCGCCGAAGCGACCGCGCTCATTGCTATCAGCCATCATCAAGCTTCCACGGCACCGTGCCCAGTCGCCGCAGTTATTCATCATGGCTTGCCGGTTGCGGACGTTTCGTGGAACGAGCACCCTGGCAAATACTTGGCGTTTCTTGGCCGCATGTGCGAAGACAAAGGTCCTCACCGCGCAATCGAGATTGCGCAGCGCGTTGGGCTGCCCCTCCTTATCGCAGCGAAAATGCGCGATCCTGAAGAAGTCGCGTACTTCGAAGCTCTCGTCAAGCCAAAGCTCGGGACCGACGTCTCATACATCGGCGAGCTGGACGCGAAGGACAAGATGAACCTGTTACAGGATGCGTACGCGCTGCTGAATCCGATCGCATGGCCTGAACCCTTCGGCCTCGTCATGATTGAGTCGCTTGCCTGCGGAACGCCAGTGGTGACTGCTCCTTTCGGCGCCGCACCCGAAATCATTGACGACGGCGTGACTGGCTTTCTGTGCGACGATATCGACGAGTATGTCGCCGCAACCGCAAAGGTTGAAACTCTCAGCCGCAAAGCCTGTCGCATGGCAGTAGAAGAGCGATTTGGTATCGAACGTGTTGCCGCAGACCACGTCCGGTTATATGAGTCCATGATCGAACGTGCGGCGCAACGTCCGACACTCATTTAGATCCCATCCTTGGGCCGTTTGGCCGACGCCCACTGAACGCTCAGCACGAATGTGTGCAGGAGTTGGGCGTTTCACATTTGGGTGATGGTCCCCGACGTTCCGGATGCTTCGATGCTCCACGACTGACCGCCGAAGCAGATACCGTCGATACGGAAGTTTCCAAGAAATTCGGGCAGATGCGGATCGATCCGCAGAGTGTTTGTCTCGATGTCCACGTCGAGCCCGAGCACCGCACGAACAAGCAATAATGGGCTGGCGGATGACCAGGCTTGCGGCGAGCACGAAGTGGGATAACTCACTGGCGTCCCGACGACGCTTCGATCGATGCCGGCAAACAGTTCCGGAAGCCGACCTCCACAGCAACGCGCGACGTCGAGAAGCCCGTTCACGATCGTGGCCACGGCATCGTGACGGCCATAGCGCGCCAGTCCGGCCGCGATGATGGCAGTATCGTGTGGCCACACTGAGCCGTTGTGATAGCTCAGCGGGTTATATGCGGGCATCGTTTGGGCAAGTGTGCGTATGCCCCAGCCACTCCACATTGCTTCGCTCATCATCTGTTGTTCGATGAACGCGGCGCGTTCGTCGGGGATGATTCCGCTCCACAGGCAGTGCCCGACGTTTGAAGCCATGGAATCGACGACTTGCTTACGCGCGTCGAGACCGAGCATGTATCGATGCTCAGGCGACAGCCAGAAGGCTTCGTTGAATCGATCAGCGAGTGAGTGCGCGTCGGTGCGCATGCGGGTCGCTTGCAGTACGTCGCCGAGCGCATCCGCAATCGTGGCGCGCGCTAAATATGCGGAGTACACATAGCCTTGTACTTCACATAGCGCAATCGGTGCCTCCGCAACGCGGCCATCCGCGTGCGTGATGCCGTCCCAGGAGTCTTTCCAGCCTTGGTTCGCTAAGCCAAACTTCGTTTCGCGCTCGTATTCAACAAAGCCGTCGTCGTCGAAGTCGCCGTCGACGGCAATCCACGACATCGCTCGATCAAGGTTCGGCACAAGCTTTTCGAGATCGCGGATGGACAGTGCCCCCCATTTCCAAGCCTCACCGGCGAGCGTGACAAACAATGGTGTTGCGTCGATGGTACCGAAGTAGACCTCTGGCCAACCGCCGGGAGCGCCGCCTTGCCGTACCTCGTGCAGTATGCGCCCTGGTTGTTCTTCGGTGCGTTCGTCGTACTTCGTTCCTTGCTGCGCGGCGAGTAACAGCAGTACTCCGCGCGTGAGTTCGGGGGCGAACGGCAGCATCATCCACGCAGTGAGGAGCGAATCGCGTCCGAACAGCGTCATGTACCAAGGAGCGCCTGCGGCAATCCCGACGACGTCAGGAAAGCGTGCGTCGACGATTCGCAGCGCTGCGATGTCTTGTAGTGCGGTGCGGACCGCATTTTCGAGCCGCTCATCGTCGCATGTGCACGTTGTCGTGAACGCTTTCAGTCTGGACTGTGCGGAATTCGGATCACTGGTTGTCGAACCCTCTGGGAGGTGTTCGTTGCTGGAAAACGGCGCCGCTCCCTCGAGCAGAAAAGTGCACACGATCGTGAACGCTGCTCGCGGGACCAGGTTGACATCCCATCGGAGTCTGCCATTTGGTTCTCGAATCGGTGGGGGCGAAGCGAACGCCTCGAGCTCGCGATCATCGTAAAACGAGTGCGCCACGAACGCGCCGTATTGCGTGACCTCATCGTCGGCGCCGTGCATCCCCGACGAGTTTGATCCAACGTCCCGCGCCGTGAGCCTTGCCCCGACGCTGCGTTGCGTTGTGCCTTGGAGGCGTTGTGCTTTGACGTCGAAAATGTGCGCGAAGTCGGATTCAGTTGACAACCGAACCACGCACGTTCGCGCTTCGCTTGCGTAGTTCGTAATAGAAATTCGTTCTAACATTACCGCGGTCAGTGTGCGTTCGCGCACTACCAGTACTCGGTCGCTCTCCGCGACTCCACGGACTTGTCCGACGAATGTCGCCGAACCTGGGGCGGTAATGAAGTGTCCAAGTTCTTCGACCGGTGTTCCGTCGATCGTGAGCTGAAGCTTCGAGATCACGCGCGCGTCGTGGGCGTAGAGGCCATTCGGGTCGCCCAAAATGTCGCCGCTCGGATGACTGAGACAGAACGTTCGATCGCCGACCAAGGTGACAGATTGTGGGTCACTCACGATATGCGTCGTTCGGTGCCAGTGTGAGGTTCGGATAGGTGACCCTGCTCCGAGTGGGGGCGTGTCCGATGGCCGCACACTTGCAATGGTGAAGCCGGCAGTGAAGTACATCTGTCGTAATTCGCAAGATGCTCGACGGTGAAAGGTACATCCGGGCACGAGTTCCGAGCGCGGCGTACGCGGCTGGATGTCGTCATTCTGGCGCGCTACCCATCTCTGACGGAAGGCAAACCTTTATGGGACGGTCGCCTTGATCGTGGGTGCTTGCAAAGGGTTTGACACGCGTTCGGCGTACGGTGTTGCGCCCCGCTCGGCAGTGGGGCAGGCTGCCGAGCGGGGTTTGCGAACGCATTCCAGAAACGCTACGAAGTCGCGTTTCTGAGTGACTTCACTTGATCGTGTGCTTTGCGAATCTCGCTCGCTTGGCGTTCAACGACTGAACGCAACTCCAGCGAAAGTTCCTCACCGAGCGCCTTCTCATACGCTGCGACGGCGTGATCTTCGCCTTGTTCGGCTGCATCGAGGACTCCGGACGGATCGTCGCCGCTCAGTGCATCCTTCATGGCCATCCAGCCACGGTGGAGCGTCCCGGCGATAGTGCCGTGCTCCTCGATGGCATCGCCGTATGTCGCAGCGAGGGTCTGTAACTCTGAGGCGAACACTGCGCGTTGTTCGCCAAGCGTACGAAACGTCGTCGCGAATTCGGGACGATCTGAATCGGCCAGCTTTTTGGCGCCCTTTGCGTAGCCTTCTTTGCCATCTTCGAGCACTTGCAAGAGGTCTTTGGTCGTTGATTCATCGTTGTTCATGGCATCTCCTTTTCGGTGGATTTGATGAGTAACTGCTGCTCCTGCGTTGTAAAGCACCACCGTGTAATCGAGGCGTGGGCCAAGCGGCGGGCCCGAACGCAAGAGTGTCGTTTCGCTACCCGCTGCGCTGAACGTCGAAACGTGCTTCAGTGCGCGGCGAAGTTCTGGCCTCAAGCACGAATGGTGAGCTGAACGGATGGCGACGGCAGAGGATTGCAACGAAAAAGATTGGGGAAATTCTTTGTTTGAAGCACGACGACACTGGGAATCAAGTCGGCATGCTTTACACAATCCTCATCATCCTTGCCATTATCGCCCTCGCAATGTTCATCTTTGGACGTCGCTAAACTCACGCCCTCCGGGGACGCACCGCATCGACAATCCTTAAGTACAAGATCTGCAGATTCAATTCCGCAGCCGATTATCCCGTGCCGCGTCGACCTTCGTCGACGCGGCACGCTTGGCTGCTATCCCAGCGGAGTGCACACTGCCCGTGGCTGGCGGTGGCGTTGCGGCGGGGCGCGCAATTTGATGATCGTGATCGGCTCGCGCTCACGACTCACCCTCAGCAAGGAGTCATGATGGCCGAAACACAATCCACTCAGGATGCTTCAATACGGTCGCAAGTATTGCTCGATGCCGTGTCGAATGAGCGTCGCCGAGTTCAGGAACTCCTCGCGCACCTTCAGCGCGACGAAGCCGCCTTCACCGACGGTTCGGATGGCGTTTCTGCTGAAGAGCACGACCCGGACGCCGACGCGCATGTGATCGAACGAACGCAAATCGCCGCGCAGCGGGCACTTGAACAACAGCGCCTCATCGATTTGGACGATGCCGCGGACCGCTTAGAACGTGGAGAGTTCGGGTTCTGTTCCAGTTGCGGTTGCGAAATACCCATCGACCGCCTGATCGCGCTGCCGGACACCAGGTTCTGTGTCGCGCACGCAACTGTCGACAAGCATGTCGCGTAGGAGTGAATGGGTGACGCCGTCGTGAAGTACCCGCGGCGACGTTTACTCCCTTGCGAGTGAGGGTAACGACCCATTCGTCGTAATGGAAACCAATCGGCAGTTGAAAGAGGTACACAATGGGAACAGGAACGAGCATCGTTGTTATTGCCGCGGGTGCGATATTGCGCTACGCGGTATCTGCGACCACAAAGGGTGTGAACTTGCACACCGTCGGCATGATTCTGATGGTTGTCGGCGCGATCGGCCTGGTGCTATCACTCATTTTTTGGAACAGCTGGGGTGGCGTTCGTCGTCGGGCTGTGATCGACACGCCCGCTGCGACGCGTCACGTACGCGACGACATCGTTTGACGCCGCAGGACTGCCACGCTCCGGCTGAGGCGCGACGTGAGGCCTTGGACGTTTCGGGTTATCCGAAATGGTTAGCCCGATGCAGTGATGGGTAGACGTGCCGTGTCCGGTTCACAATGAAAATCATGAA
>JBBRPC010000227.1:0-6432 GCA_038228615.1 Acidimicrobiia bacterium
GTTCGATAAGACCGTTCGGCCAGCGGAAGGGATGGCGCGGCGCAGTCGGGTCGCCCCAGAGTGGACTACGTGCCGGGAGCACACTCGACGAATAGTCGAATCCTGCCTCGGCGAGGAGATCAAGCGCCCAGTGTGCGTCGGGAACCAACGAAAACATGGGTGCACGAAAGCCTGAGATTGCAGTTCCGCTCAAGTCGGCAAGGAGCTTTGTGCCACGATCGAGGTCGGCGCGCAAGGTCGTTGCATCGAGGTGCGGCAGGGGAACATGGCGCCAGCCATGCAACCCGATCTCGTGGCCTCGCGACGCTATTGAACGGACCATCTCGGGATGCGATTCGGCGAGTTCTCCTACAACGAAGAAAGTTCCTCGAGCACCAATATCCTCGAGAGCATCCAACATGCGGTCGATCACAGCATCAGCGCGCACGTCTTCACCCGGCGGCGCGTGATCCTCGACATCGATCGTGAAGGTGATTGCGCGAAGTGATGTCGCGCCACCTGTCACTAGTAGGCATCCATATCGAGAAGTTCCCATGTTTCCAGGTGAAAGGTTTCGGCACTGATTCTGGTGGGATCCAGCACTTTGAGTACGACGTTCAACGGCGACGGCTGCAAGCGATGAGGAACCGTGATGCCGCGCACGACCACCGAGGCGTTCCAACCCGCGTACACACAGCCGATTGCGTGATGCGCGATCGTGGCGCTCGCGACAATGCTTCCAGCGTTCACTGGCGTATGAGCGGCCGAACGAGGCCACACTTTCAGCAGCACCGCGAACGGGATACGCAACGGACCGTGTGTTCCAACAGAAATGGCGAGTGCGTGGGGCGCAACGTGTAGCACGTAACCGCCGTCGGGACGGGCGAGGCGCCACCGCAGGAAGTCGGTGTCCCATGCTTGGGCCCAGTCGTGTACTGGAACATCGCCCAGGTCATTGGTGAGTTCCGCGAACTCTGCACTAGCGAGGAACTCGGTGGTGATGGGGATACGACGGACGTCGCGCCGAGGGAATCCCCAAGTGAGCTTGGCGCGCATCGGGGCAATCTTGTGCCAGCCGAAACGTTCGACAACAACAACCGTCGATGCGTCGTTCCCGACGCCCACCATCGCGGGCGCGCCTGTCGCCGCAGCGCGTTCATACATTCGGTTCGCCATCTGTCGGAACAGACCGCTTCTGCGTGCGGTCGAGTCGGTTGCGACGTTGCTCGAAAAGATGAACGGCAGCGTTTCATTGCCGTGGCGAAAGAGCGCTGGGAGTATCCCATAATGACCAACTCTGCGACCGGTGTCGGGATCGTCTTCGTTTTCTTGCATCGCCGCACCGCGCGGATTGTCGGCATAGAACCACTCGAGGTAACCGGCGTGTAAGAAACGAGGAGCATCCAACTCCGCGACCAGTAACGCGCGGGTGAGTGCGTGTGGATCGTGTGTCATCGCGAACGTCGAGGGGGAATTAATGCTGTCGGCGAAGGCGGTCACGAATACCCCACAGGGTCACCCAACCCATTGCTTCTCCGACGATCCTGGTGGACATTTTGGATGTTCCGCGTTCACGGTCGCGAAACGTGATCGGCACCTCAACAATCGTGCCGCCAATTTTTGCGATCTTGTAGGCAGTTTCGACTTGGACCAAGTACCCCTCACCCTTTGTTTGGCCGTGATGAATTGCCGCCAACGCCGAGGCGCGAAACGCTCGAAATCCAGCGGTCGAATCGGCAACGTTGTGCCGCAACATGAAGCGCGCGTAGGTGTTGCCCCAGCGAGAAATTGCCAGGCGGTGCGCTGGCCAGTTCGGGACGGCCCCGCCCAAGACATATCGAGATCCAATGGCGAGGTCGGCACCGTGTTCGATCGCCGCGATCAACGCTGGCAACGATTCTGGCTGATGAGAGAGATCCGCATCCATTTCGCAGAGAATCTCATAGCCCCGTTCCCGACCGATCGCAAAGCCAGCTCGGTACGCGGCACCAAGTCCGGCTTTGCCAGGGCGACGCAATACTTCGATGTTGCCAAGTTCCCCTGCGAGTTCGTCGGCGAGCTCAGCCGTGCCGTCTCCGCTGTTGTCGTCGAGTACCAAGATGTCGGCTTCGGGCACCGCGGCTCGCGTCCGGCGCAGCACCTCATCGATGTTTTCGATTTCTTTGTAGGTGGGAATACACACCAACGTGCGCATGTGCGGAGCTCCTATGAGGCAAGCTTGGCGCGCGGCCGTCTCGCGATGGCAAACAGCACGGGCGTAGTGGTCGTCACCGTGTCGGCGATGAACAAGTGTGTGTGGTCGATGCCGGAACCGATTCCGGTCGTTCCAGAACCCAAAAACTTGTAGACGATCGGCAGGACGCGCTCGTACGCCCAGACGTATGTCTTGTGTGGCAAGCGTTTGCGCAGCTTGAAGATGTCGAGTTTGAGTAGCCGGTCGCCAGACGCTCGCCGTTTCGCGAAATCAGCCTGTACAAGATCGTCGCCTTCGAGTCCGAGGACCTCAACGTCGTCGAAGAACATGCGAAGCAGCGATTCGAGTTGGGGCGGTTGAAACTCGTAGACGTGAAACGGGTTTTCAAAATCGGCAGGAGCGTTCGGGCACAGGACGAACACGGTGCCATCGGTCGCAACGACGCGCGCGAGTTCTGCAACGTGCGTCTCCGGTTGACGAAAATGTTCGATCACATGCGATGAACAGACCCAGTCGATGCTGTGGTCGCGCACCGCGATGAGCGAGCCGTCCATTGACGCGAAACCCATGTGACCGGGACCGCCGTGCACCGCTTGTGCCGACACTGCCGTGGGCGGGTCGTAGTCGATTCCGATGACGAAGCGATCCGGCGATGCCATCGTGGCGGTTTCGGCACCGAGTCCACTCCCAACGTCGAGGACAACGCCGGAACCCAGCCTTGCAGCGACTTCGCGGTAGCCAGCCTCGTGCAGGGCCAAGAGGGAATCGGGCGTGGAACCTTCGATCGGCCGCTCACCGGTGAGTTTCATGCGGGCGAAGCGTAGCGGTCACCATCGGCTCAGATCCTGCTTCTGCCCCCCTAGACTCATTTGTTGTGACCCAACACGATCCGACGACGAAATTGCGCGATGCGGCAGCGCTCGCGGGAATTCGACGGATTCACGTGCTTGCATGGAGAGATCTTGAAGATCCCGAGGCCGGCGGGTCCGAACTGCACGCGCATGAAGTCTTGCGCAGGTGGGCCGCTGCGGGCCTCGATATCAACATGCGAACGTCGTTCGTGCCGGGCCGAGAGCAGGTTGTGTGGCGCGACGGTTATCGGGTCATTCGCAAAGCTGGCCGTTACGCGGTGTTTCCCCGCGCGGCGTTTTCCGAAATGGTCGGGTGGCATGGCGCACGCGACGCGCTGGTAGAGATTTGGAACGGCATGCCGTTCCTGTCTCCGTTGTGGTGCCGTGGTCCGAAGGTCGCGTGGATGCATCACTTGCATGACACGATGTGGGAAATGACGCTCCCGCCCCGGTTAGCAAAGATTGGTCGAAACATTGAGTTCAATGTTGCTCCACCGGTCTACAAACTCACCAGGACGCCAATCGTGACATTGTCGCAGAGTTCTAAACGCCAGCTCGTAGAGCGGCTCGGTTTTCGAGACAAGTCAGTGTCGGTGGTTCCCGTTGGCATCAGCGATGCATACGTGGCTGGCGATGCCAAAGAGTCCATTCCGCTTGTTGTGGCGTGCGGCCGACTCGTCGCGGTGAAGCAGTTTCACGTCTTGATTGAAGCGATGCTGTACGTCCGGACGCAGGTGGCGAATGTCGAATTGGTGATTCTCGGTGATGGCTACGAACGTGGCGCGCTACAGAATCAAATCGACGCTGCCGGTGCCACTGATTGGATTCGTCTCGAAGGCTTCGTCGCCGAAGCGATAAAGATCGCCTGGTATCAGCGCGCGTGGGTATTGGCTAGCGCTTCTGCGCATGAAGGTTGGGGCATGACAGTGACTGAAGCCGCAGCGTGTGGCACGCCATCGGTTGCGACCGATATCTCAGGACACCGCGACGCCGTCGCCGCGGGAGAGAGCGGATTGCTGGTGGAATCCGACGGGATGGGCGAGGCAATAGTCCGTGTCTTAGCCGACCGCACGCTCCGTGAGCATCTCACGGTCGGCGCATCGCGCCATGCACAGCAGTTCACATGGGCCGCGACCGCGCAAGGGACCCTCGACGTGCTCTGCGCCCAAGTCCGTCGCTACCAGACGTGAGCCAGACGGCGCGAGGAGGCGATTCCGCTGGGCGCGAGCCCGGGTCGCCAATCACGGGGTTGCCAGCGGCGGGGTTGCGGAGGCTCGGATACCTCGCGATCGCATTGTTGGCATATGTGCCGCCGCTGCTCACCGATCGAGGGCGCGTTGCTGCTGATACAAAAAGCTACTTGTATCTTGATCCGGCGCGTGTTCTTGGTCGGGCCACGGCGATGTGGGATGCCAACATCGGTTTTGGGACAGTCACGCACCAAAACATCGGGTATCTATTCCCGATGGGCCCGTACTACTGGCTCATGCAGCAGATCGGCAGCCCCGACTGGGTGGCGCAACGATTGTGGCTCGGGTCGCTCGTCGCAGGAGCCGGGTTCGGGGTCGTGTATCTCGCCCGATGCCTCAATATTCGAGGACCTGGAGTCGCCGTATCGGTCGTGGCGTTCATGTTCAGTCCGTATTCGCTGCACTATGCGGCGCGAATATCGGTGTTACTCGGACCATGGGCTGCGTTGCCGTGGATGATCGGGCTGGCAGTCAAGGCCCTGCGTGATCCGCGCGGCTGGCGATATCCGGCGTTGTTCGCTCTCGTGGTGCAACTTGTAGGTGGGGTCAACGCCACCGCCCTGCTGTTTGCGGGTCTCGGACCAGCGCTGTGGTTGTTGTGGCAGTGGCTGGGTACCCGCGAAGTTGGATTTCGAGATGTTGCTCGGGTGACGGGGCGCATCGGAGTTGTCACATTGCTTGCCTCGGCTTGGTGGATCGCAGGACTGTCGCTCCAAGGGAGTTATGGGCTCGACATCTTGAAGTACACCGAAACGATCAAGGCCGTCGCTCGTACATCGTCGCCGAATGAAGTGCTCAGAGGACTCGGTTATTGGTTCTTCTATGGTCGTGATCGCCTCGGCCCATGGATCGAAGCGGCGACGAACTACACGCAACGTCCGCGCATCATTCTCACCGGATATTCCATCGGAGGCTTCAGCCTGATCTCAGCTGGCCTTGTTCGATGGAAACACCGCGGGTTCTTTGTGCTGCTGACGTTTATCGGCGTAGTCATTGCCGTGGGAGCGCATCCGTTTCAGGCTCCAACGCCGATGGGTGCGTTGTTCAAGGCGTTCGCTGCGTCGAGCAGCGCGGGTCTTGCGTTGCGCAGCACAGGGCGCGCCGACCCGCTCGTGATTCTTGGACTGTCGATGTTGCTCGGCGCGGCCGTGACCTGCATCGCGCGCTGGGTGCATACCCATGTCCGCCTTCGATTGGCTGCGGTAGTTATTGCGCCGCTCGTGGTGCTGTTGGTGCTTTCGAATTTCCCGGCGTTGTACAACGGGAGTTACTACGGCGCGAATCTCGAACGTGACGAAAAACTTCCTCAGCGCTGGACCGACCTGGCCAGCTATCTCAACCACACCGATTTCCGATCGCGAGTCCTCGAGTTACCTGGTGCCGATTTCGCGTCGTACACGTTCGGGAACACCGTTGATCCAATCACTCCAGGTTTGATGGATCGGCCCTATGTCGCGCGCGAGCTGATTCCTTATGGCAGTGCGCCGTCTGCCGACTTTTTGAACGCACTCGACCGTCGGCTCCAAGAAGGCACCTTCAGCCCGAATGGATTTGTCGAACTGCTCCAGCGCGCAGGTGTAGGTACGGTCGTGGTTCGCAACGATATTCAATGGGAGCGGTACAACCTTGTGCGCCCTCGTGAGCTGGCAAGGATGCTCGGCCAAGTGGAGGGCCTCACGCTCGACCGTACGTTTGGCTCGCTGGTACTCGATTCCGACGCATTGGGGATCACCGATGAGCGCACGCTCAATCCTCAAACGCTCGCAGTCGCGCGGCCCCATTCGATCGTTGTGTTGAAAGTCCCTGGCGACACTCGAATTGTGCGTGCTGAGTCGGCGGCGGCGCCTGTCGTAGTGGATGGCGATGGCGAAGGGCTTGTCGACGCTGCCGACAGCGGAGCGCTTGGCGGCGGTGGGACGGTCTTGTATTCAGCCGCGTTTGCCGCTCATCCTGGTGAACTCGCCCGCGATGCGGGGAGCGACGCGGTGTTGGTACTGACCGACCAGAACCGAAAACGCGGTTTGCGTTGGAGCACGGTGCTCGACAACACGGGCTATACGGAACCAGCGGGTTTGCATCCGCTTGTCCATGATGGGTCAGACAATCGCCTCCCGCTGTTCCCTGGCGCGCCCGACAGTGCGTACACCGTGACCGAACA
>JBBRPC010000228.1:0-6417 GCA_038228615.1 Acidimicrobiia bacterium
AGTTCGCCCGTAACAGTTCGCCCGTAACAGTTCGCCCGTAACAGTTCGCCCGTAACAGTTCGCCCGTAACAGTTCGCCCGTAACAGTTCGCCCGTAACAGTTCGCCCGTAACAGTTCGCCAAGTCTGTGCTAGCTCGAGTGCCGCTTGCGCCAGAGCGCGACTGCTCGATCCCATACGCCGCGGTCGGTGGTGACTTGAAAACACGATGGCAGCGGAACAGGAAATGGTCCAGCTCCGAGCCATACGACGGTGTTGTCAGCGCAAGAGACTGCGTAGCCCGCGGGAAGTCCGAGTGAGCCGTGGTTCGGAAGCTGATCGACGCGAAACACGTTGTGGTACAAGGCTAATTTGGGGGAACGTCCCGCGTGGTCATCCCATTTGAAGAAGCCACCATGACCCGGTGCTGGGCCCTTGAACACGGTTGGCATCGCTTGCAAACGAATGAGCGAGTTGCTGATGTTGACGGTATTTGCGCGGCCATCTGTTTTGCTGTCGTACGACGGTGGGCGTGCCGAAAAGCCAACGTAACAACCATCGAAGAGTGAATCGCTGATCGACCCAGCGCCGAGCGGATCGTCCTCCACGCAGTCGTCGTGAATACCGCTGAGGTGCACGCCGGTCACGGTGAATTGGTTTGCTCCCTTGAGCATCCGCACACCGTCGCCGTAGTTGTCGACACGAATTCCTTTGACTGTGAAGTTGGCGTTTGCGAATTCGAATGCCGCGCTGTGGTGATAGTCGGCCCAAGAGGTAGTGACAGGATTCCACGGCCCAACAATCGTGCCGCCGACCCAGCAGACATGTTCACCGCCCCGCACAGTGATCGGATCGTTGCCGCCGTTGGTCCACGTCGCGCCTTGAGCATCTTGGGTGAGCTCGGGGACGAGGAAGGGATGGTACGGAACGTGATGCGCTCCTTGGGAGCGCAATCGATATCGTGCTGGCCCACAACGTGGAGGAACATATGCCTGCGTTGTGGAGGTGGTCGGCGTCGCCGCGGTCGTGCCATTCGAAGGTTGCGTCGTCGTTGTTGACGAGCCAGGACCGCGCGCCGATGGGGTGTCGCTGCGCGCCCCAACAGCGATTGCTGCCGTCACGACGGCGCCAGTCGCGGCCACCGCGAGGATCACTCCGAGTCGCCGCATGTTCGCAACGATATCGACCAGCGATTGAGATGCCAGCGATTCTGCGGCGTATTGCTGAAGGTGTACTGAGAGTCACATCTCGACGGCGATCCCGTCACGCAGTGTTGCGCTCGAATGCAAAATCTTGGCCATCGACCGAGGAACAATCGGATTGTTGTTACCTTCTGTGCTGTACTGGCACGTTCTGTGGCGCGTGATGCATACTGGGTGGCTTGGCCAGTGCAACCAGACCGACCAACCGGCTGATCCAGCCTGTTTGACCAGACTGATTGACGCGCGACAAACCACGGCTACCCAAGGAGCAGGACGCGATGTGGCACGACGATACTGACGATGTAGGCGCGTTGGGCGTCCACGCGATGGGGATCGGCGCGACGGCTCGTGCGGTGACGCGGCGTTGGCCAGTGTTGATATTGGCCGCAGCGCTCACTGCGGGTGGCGTGTTCTTCATTGGCAACGCGTTACCGAAACGCTTTGTGTCGGTGGCATGGCTGCGGATCACATCAAACGATGAGCGGATCTTCAACACGAAACCAAGCCAGGTCCCACAGCATGATCCGCAGCAGGCCGTACTCGTGTCGTTGGGTTCGCCAGAGTTGAACAGCGCGCTCGATCGTGCCCTCAACCATCGCAACGCCGACATCGATTCGGTGACGGGCACCGCGCTCGAACAGTCGCCGTTGATCCGGGTCGATGTGACTGCCAGAACGGCGAGCCTCGCCGCTGCCGCGGCGAACGCCACTGCCAACTTTGTGGTGGCCGACCGCAACGCGCACTTGGCCAAGGCGTTGGTTGATTTATCGACGGCACAGAAACAGCAAGCCGAAGGGTTACAGCCCCAAATCGCAGCCATTGGAAAAAAGCTCGTGGACGCCAGGGTGCACGCTCTCGCGGTTCCCGAGGATCCGGCGAATGAAGTCGCGAAGACCCTTACAGCCCAACAGGGCCAGCTCAATGCGCAGTACGCGACATTGCTCGCCGATGCGAGCGTCAATTCTTTGGAGTCGAAGAACGCCGACGCAGGTGTCGAGTTCTACCAACCAGGTTCGATTGCTGGCACTGCAGATTTCCCGAAACCGTTCGGATGGGCTGCGCTGGCAGGGCTTGCCGCACTCGTGCTCACCGCTGCTGCGTTGTACGCATCCGAAGAACTCCACGGCACGTTCCGCGACTCCGACACGGCGGAGTCGCAACGTATCGGCGCGCGCGTCTTCGGATCGCTGTCGAACCAAGTTGGTGCAGAGCGCGGGAGCCGGATCACCTCCGACGAATTGGCGCTGCAACTTGCATCGGAAACCCGATCGAGCACTGTTTCGGTATTGGCGCTTGCGCATGTGGAAGGCGACGCGCCTGCGGAAAGCACAGGTCGCAATATCTCACTTGCACTGGCGCGCGGAGGTTCCCGAGTGCTGTACGCACCGTGGGACGCAAACGCTCGACCTGCGGCCGATTTGGGCGATCATTTTGATTCCGACACGCCGCATTCATATGTAGATCGGATCGCCGAGACGTTGGATCTCGGAAATGGCGGTTCCCTTTCGATGCTCGATGGCGGATTCGGACGCAACATGGGCCTCGGTGACGTGCGCGCGTTGTTGAGTGAACTCGGTCCGAAGTTCGATCGCATTGTCGTCAGCGTGCCACCGCCTACAGCAGAACCGGTGAGCGCGATCGTATGCTCGCTTGCCGACGGTACGGTCTTGTTCGCGGATAGGCGGCGCACCCAATTGCGCGGCGCCGAGCGCGTGGTCAATCGAGTTCGCGAGCTTGGCGGCCGAGTGCTTGGGGTGGTTGTACTGCACAAGCGTGTACTGGCCGCGTGAGACACCGTGTTGCCAGACGTCTCCAACAACCCTGAGCCCGACGCAGGCGTATCGAGCGTCGTCACAACCAACGGCGAGCACGCCGGTCTTGAGGATGCTGGCACTCGGGATATCAGGGTTCGGGTGAACACATCAACCCGGCGACGACCTGTGCCACTCGACGTTGTGTTGTTCACCGCCGCGGTTGTGCTCTGCGGATTTGTGAAGCCAAGAATCGGTGGCGACTTCGCGTTCACCGACATCGTCGTCGCGGCGATGATTGTGTCCGCCGTTATCTCGGCGAAGCTGTCGAGGTGGCGATCGAACGAAGTGCTTCGCCGGTTAGCGCTGCCGCTTTCGCTGATCTCGCTTGGCACCGTGGTTGGTTCGATCTACGCCGGCGTGACTGGCTGGATCGTAGCGAACGTTGTGCGCGACATCGGGGTCTACGCGGCAATCATCACAGGCGTCCATGTCCTTCGCAACGGCGGTGCCCGGGCCCGCCGCCTTGCCTTTCAGGCGGTTGGCTGGTGTCTTGTTATCGTCACGTTGCAGCTCGTGTTCGTGAGCCACGGCAAGCTCCGATCGAGTGGCACGTTTGCGAATCCCAACATTCCTGCGCACTTGCTGGCAACGGGTCTCATCGTCTGGTCTGGCGCCCCCTTTTCGACGCGAACGAAGCGCGCAGTCTTCATCCTCGTCATCGCTGGGATCGTCAAAGCTGGATCGTTTGGCTCGCTGCTCCAACTCGGCGTGGCGTTTGGTTACCTCGCGTTTGTGAATCGACGGGAGTGGTCGATCGCAATGAATAGGGTGGTACGCGACCGTCGGCTATTGGTGATCGTTGGAGGTCTGCTCGCGGCGGCAGCGCTCATTGGCGCGTTCGCGGTCCTGAGTGCAGGCAACGCCACCTCGAGTGGCGGAACGGCGAACACAGGTCTGAACCAAACTCGGCTGAATCGCAGCGCGGATCTCCGCCTTGCCGTGTGGGATGAGGCGATCCGTCGCCTGCCCGATATGCCGTTCGGTGTCGGTCCTGGCAGCATCCGCGGCCTCAATTTGAACTCGTTGGAAACCGAGCTCCACAACGAATACCTGGCGTACCTAGCTGAGCGAGGCGTGATCGGCCTGACAGGCTTGCTGCTGTTTTGGTGCGCGCTCTGGCGTATGGGCAAGCGTGGGTCGGTGCTGCGAGCGTTGATTGCGGCGCTCGTGATCGCGAGCCTTTTTCGAGAAACGATGCACTATCGCCATGTGGCGTTCTTCATTGCGATCGCCATCGCCGCCGGGACCGTCGTGCCCGATGGCGCGGGACGTTTTCCGAGCTAGACCTGGTCGGAGGCCTTTCGGTCACCCAGTGTGGTCGCCCAGTCTCGTCACCCAGTCTCGTCACCCAGTCTCGTCATCCGGTTTGGGCAGTGGGGACCATTGCTCCAACGGTCCGAGCCGCGACCGCCCGGTGGTCGCCTCGCCACGTTGCGGGCCATTCTTTGGTTTCATGTGTTAACAGAGGGCAAACAATTGCCAATAGTGAGCAACGTTAGGATTAACAAAGTTTTGCAATGTCCGAAATACGGTGATACGTTGTGCTCCGGTCCGATCGGGTTATTCGGGACAGCGGAGGAGTCTGGTGTGGGAGCGGTCGCGGTTGCAGTTGAGGGGTGGTGTCGTAGATGACCTTTACGCAGCGAAACAGTCTTGAGTTTGTTTCACGCGAAACGGCCAGTCAACCGCGCCCCGTTGTCGATCTCGACCTCGATGAGCCCTACGACGACAATGTGCTTCGTGAGCTATTGGAGCAGCGTTCGTGTCGCCTGACGATCGATCTTCGCACTCCCGCTGAGCGCGCTGCTGCGTTGCGAGGCCCACGCCCTGTCGACGACAGCGACACGAATGCCGAACTCGACGACATCGTCACAGTCACGTTGGTGCGGAGCCGCTTCCGCGCGGTTGCTAAGCGAACGTTCGACATTGTGAGCGTGTTGATCACAGCTCCTCTTTGGCTGCCGTTGTTGGCCGTGCTTGCAGCAATCACACGGCTCACCTCGCCCGGCCCCGCGTTCTACGCACACATCCGCGTCGGCCGTGATGGTCGAAACTTTCGTTGTTGGAAATTGCGCAGTATGGTCAATGGCGCCGACAAACAGCTCATCGAAACGCTGGCGAACGAACCAGAACTCCTCGCGGAATACCGACTCAATGTGAAGTTGAAAAACGACCCGCGGGTGACGAAGTTTGGTCGCGTGTTGCGCACCACGAGCTTTGATGAACTTCCACAGTTGATCAACGTGCTCTTCGGAGAGCTGAGTCTTGTTGGTCCGCGACCAGTCACGCCCGAAGAGACGGTCCGCTATGGCGCGTATTTGCCGTTGGTCCTCGCAGCAACCCCAGGAATCACGGGATTGTGGCAGGTGTCGGGACGCAGCGATTTGCCGTACCGCTCTCGCGTGCAGCTCGACCTGCGGTACGTGCTCAACCAGAGTTTGGCTGGCGACATCATGATCTTGCTCCGCACCGCGGCGCTGTTGCTGAGACCATCTCGGCGCGGCGCATACTGATGTGACCAGCCCTTCGGGGGAGTTTGCTGGCGTGCGCGTGCTGCACGTCATGACCCGGTACCTACGGGGTGGTTCCGAACAGCGCCTTATCGATTTTGTCGCGGCGCTGCCAGAGTGCGAGCACCTCGTGCTCGTCGGGGCTGAGTCGAATATCGAACTCGCCGAGGAACAACTTGGAGTGCATGTTGAGGGCGTTGCGCATCTTGTTCGGGAGTTGCGTCCTGGCGACGATCTGCGGTGCATTATTGACATCACGAGACGTCTGCGTCGTCAGCCCGTCGATCTGATTGTCACGCACCAATCCAAGGCGGGTGTCGTTGGTCGGATTGCCGCGGTGTTTGGCGGTCGTGTCCCGCTCATTCACTCGTTGTCAATGGCGAATTTTGGTCCGGGTTACGGACGTCTCGAAAGCAAACTTTTCCGTGCAGCTGAACGCGTCCTTGCGCCGGCGACGTCGTACTATGCGGTCGTGGGAGCCGATCTCGCCCGCCGATTCGAAGTCGCGGGCATCGCAGGAGAAAAGTTCCGAGTTGTACGTTCTGGAGCGCAGATGCCCGGTCCAAGACCATTGGGTGACGAAATGGAACTCACCGGGGATGCGCCTGTGCCACAGCATCGGCCAACGATATTGATGCTTGGCAGCCTTGATGCCCGTAAGAACGTGCTCGACGCGCCAACGCTCTATCGGCGGGTGTGCGAACAACTGAGTGCCGACACAGGCGTGGCGGAAGATGCTGTTGCGCATGCGAAGCCTTTCCTTGCCCTTGCAGGAGATGGACCGCTCGCCGATGCGTTACGTACTGCGTTGGCGGATCCGATTGCCGCTGGCGATGCGGCTGTGCTCGGCTACGTCAAACCCGTTGGTCCGCTGTTGTGGGACGCCGATGTCGTCGTGTTGCTCAGCACTGCTG
>JBBRPC010000229.1:0-6401 GCA_038228615.1 Acidimicrobiia bacterium
AGGCTGGTGTACTCGCCTGCTCCGCCCGGCGTGGCGAGTGACTCGCCACACATTTCGCTCGTGCCTCGCTACGCGTAGATGTTCGGTGGCGGATTGTCGGCGATGAGGGATGCGTCCGCACGACCAGTCGATACGAGAGCGAACGTGAACGCGTTGGGCTCATCGGCGGTTGGGATCGTTCCCTCCCACCCGAATTTGTCGATGAAAGGTGCGATGTGGGAAAGCGCACCCCGGAGTCCCGGTCCGACCACCGACGGCAGGCCGAGGGGCGATCGAATGTCGTCGGCGTGCATCCAGGCGTCGAACCACAGCGCTTCGACTCCATCACCGAGGGTGCCGTCGTATCCACCGGGGCCGGCACCGTTCCATGCGGCGTCGTCGAAGAGCGCCAGTATTCCTGCGGAACTCTTGATGACCTCGTCGCATTCGTCGCCAAGTTCAGCCGGTGAGCGTCCGCTGCGTTCAGCCACTTCTCTGGCTGTCACTTCGGGACTCCCGAGGCCGTCGAGCCGGCCAGCAACGACGTCGGCCATTGAACCGACGGTGTGGCGAGCCACATCGCCGACGGTCCACCCATCGCAGCGACTCGGGGTGTTCCATTGTGCTGTGGTGAGCGATCGAATGAGGAACCCAAACTGGCCCAATTCGTACAGTAGGCCGTCACAGACCTCGTCGCGGGGAAGTGCCATGGTGTGGTCCTTTCGGAAGTTGGAACATAGATACATGCAGGCTGCATGCATGTGTAACATGGAGTGATCACATGGTCAAGCAAAATTCACCAGAACAAACGAACCCAGATCACCCAAACCGAGATCGCCGCACGCAAGCACAGCGTCGGGTCCAGACCAGCGCGGCATTGATCGCCTCGGCCAGACGATTGTTTGCCGAACGTGGCTTTAGCGGCGCAGGGCGTGAAGAAATCGTGGCCGATGCAGGAGTGACCCGCGGCGCGATGTATCACCACTTCGAATCGAAAAACGCGCTGTTCCAAGCCGTCTTCGAACAGGTAGAGACTGAATTGTGCGAGGCGATTGCGATCGCGGCCATGCAAAGCTCGGATCCGGTCGCGCAGTTGCGCCTCGGGGCCGTCGCGTTCTTGGCGGCCGCGTCCACACCGGAAGTGCAGCGGATTGTGCTCCTCGACGCGCCTTCGGTGTTGGCGTCCGACGTGCGTCGCGAGCTCGGCGAGCGGTACGGATTGGGGATGGTGCGCGAGTCGTTGCGCGCCGTCGATGTCGCAGGACGTCTCGTCCTTGGGCCTGTGGAACCGCTTGCACAAGTCTTGATGGCAGCACTCCACGAAGCGGCGACCGCGGTTGCGGAAGGCCACGACGTCGACGAGCTCACTTCGGTCGTCCTCGGTCTCATCGACCGCATCACCACCCAAGCATGAACGCGCTCCAGGCTAAAACGCGCGTGTAATCAGGCCGTCGACGAGCATTCCGAGGCGGTCGCAGACCCCCGAGTCGAGATCACCTGCGGCCTGCGCCAGCGCGGCGCGCGCCAACGCTGCGTGCTCGCGTCCCACGCCCATACTGCGTGCCACAGCGTCGCCGCTCATCGCGATTCGGCGTGCCGTTTCGACGTCGGGCCAGTCGAGCTTGCGCCCCAGCAACTCGCGCAGCACCGGCGATTCCTCGACTGCCAAAATGACAGGAAGCGTGTAGACACCTTCGTGCAGATCGTTACCAGACGGCTTGCCAAGCGTTTCGGCATCGGCGGTGAGATCGAGAACGTCGTCGACGATCTGAAAACACATACCGAGGTGGCGGCCGAACTCCGTCAAGGCTTCGAGCGTGGAAGGCGCGACGCCACTGACGAGTCCGCCGACGCGGGCCGACGTCGCGAGCAACGAAGCGGTCTTACCGAGGATCGATGAGGTGTACGACTCGACAGTGCGATCCGGATTGAACAGGTATTGCAGTTCCAGTACCTGGCCGCGGCAGAGCTCGCCGATCGTCGCGCCGATCAGCCCCGCGACCTCAGCCCCAAGCGACGCCGCGAGCACGGAAGCCTTGGCGAGCAGAAAATCGCCGGACAGGATCGCGACGATGTTCGACCAGCGCGCATTGACGCTCGGCACACCACGACGCGCGTCGGCCTCGTCGATGACGTCATCGTGATAGAGCGACCCGAGGTGTACAAGTTCGACGCACGCCGCGCCCGTAATGGCATCAGCATGCGCGGTCGCTGCACCTTTCGCGGCGTATGCGGCTGAGAGCGCCATCACCGGTCGGAGTCGTTTACCGCCAGCCTTGATGAGATGTTCGGCAACTTCGCCTAGAAATCGATCTTCGACCGCAACGGCGTCGACGAGACGAACTTCGACGCGCGCCAGATCGTCGCCAAGCGGCGCGAGCGCGAGATCATCCAAGATCGACATGTCTATTGCGCCTGCTTCGCCCGGCGTTGCGAGTGTCGCGCCACCTGTGTCGCTCCTGCGTCGCTCCCAGGCTGGCTTCGCCACCGCGTTGCACACTGCGCCTGCTTCGCCCGGCGTTGCGAGTGTCGCGCCACATGTGTCGCTCCTGTGTCGGTCCCGGGCTGGCTTCGCCACCGCGTGTCGGCACCCATTGGGCTCCCTGTCTGAGGTTCGGGTCTACTGTTCGGGGACGGCGACCCCTAGCGGCGATTTTGCGCTCGGCTCGTCGGTCTTGGCCCGTCGCTCCTGGGTGCTGGCCACCGCTTGACGTCCACAGACTAACCGTGCGTCCCTGAGGGAATAGAAGTGGCTGTGGAGCCGCTTGACACGGGTGGAGTCGGGAGTTCCACTGTCGCCAGACTGGCTACGCCAAAGACTGGCCCAGACTGGCCGATAAGATTCACAGACTCCGCCATCCCAACGGGAGGTCACCACCGAACCTTGGGAAGCACGGAAACCGTCCAAAGAAGGGTTGTCAACGTGTTCGAGCGATTTACCGATCGGGCCCGCCGGGTAGTTGTGTTGGCGCAAGAAGAGGCGCGCCTGCTGAACCACAATTACATCGGTACCGAGCACATCCTGCTTGGCCTCATCCACGAAGGCGAAGGTGTTGCTGCCAAAGCCCTCGAGTCTCTCGGTATCAGTCTCGAAGCAGTACGAGCCCAGGTCGAAGAGATCATCGGGCATGGAGGTAGTGCACCGTCGGGGCACATTCCGTTCACGCCCCGCGCCAAGAAGGTGCTCGAGCTCTCACTTCGCGAAGCACTGCAATTGGGTCACAACTACATCGGCACTGAGCACATTCTGTTGGGTCTGATTCGCGAGGGCGAAGGTGTTGCTGCGCAAGTCTTGGTAAAGCTTGGCGCAGATCTCAGCCGTGTACGCCAACAAGTGATTCAGTTGCTCAGCGGCTATGCAGGTGGCAAGGAGCCCGCCGGTGCTGGCGCCGCGACCGCTGGCAGTTCGCAGCAGAGTCCAGAGGGCCAAGGCGGAAGTCTTGTCCTCGACCAATTCGGTCGCAACCTCACGCAGCTCGCGCGCGATAAGAAGCTCGATCCTGTTATTGGCCGCTCGAAAGAAATCGAACGAGTCATGCAGGTGCTCAGTCGTCGCACGAAGAACAACCCGGTGTTGATCGGCGAACCAGGTGTCGGCAAGACCGCGATTGTGGAAGGGCTCGCGCAAAGCATCGTCGAAAACGACGTCCCCGAAACGTTGCACAACAAACAGTTGTACACACTCGACCTCGGCGCGTTGGTTGCCGGGAGCCGATACCGCGGCGACTTTGAGGAACGGCTCAAGAAGGTACTGAAAGAGATCCGCACCCGCGGTGACATCATCTTGTTCATCGACGAGCTCCATACGCTTGTGGGTGCAGGTGCAGCAGAAGGTGCCATCGATGCCGCGAGCATCTTGAAGCCGATGTTGGCGCGTGGCGAACTGCAAACCATCGGAGCGACAACGCTCGACGAATATCGCAAGCACCTTGAAAAAGATGCTGCGCTGGAACGTCGATTCCAACCGATCAAAGTTGAGGAGCCCACGGTTGCTCACACGATCGAGATCCTGAAAGGTTTACGCGACCGTTACGAGGCGCATCACCGAGTCACGATTACGGATCAAGCAATTGTCGCCGCTGCGAATCTCGCCGATCGCTATATCAGCGACAGGCACCTGCCAGACAAAGCGATCGATTTGATCGACGAAGCTGGCTCCCGCTTGCGGATTCGTCGCATGCAGGCACCGCCCGACTACCGCGATCTCGAAGACAAGATTGCGAAGCTCAAAAAAGAAAAAGAAGCGGCGATCGAAGCTCAGCAATTCGAGCGTGCGGCGAACTTGCGCGACCAGGAAAAGGAACAACTGGAAGCGCGCGCCGAGATGGAAAAGACTTGGCGAGCACAAGGCGTCGACCTCTTTAACGAAGTGAGCGAGGAGAGCATCGCTGAGGTTTTAGCGATGTGGACCGGCATTCCCGTATACAAACTCACCGAAGAAGAAACCGCGAAATTGCTGCGGATGGAAGACGAGCTCCACAAGCGTGTGGTCGGTCAGCACGATGCAATTAAGGCCGTGAGTCAAGCGATCCGTCGTACACGCGCCGGTTTGAAAGATCCGAAGCGTCCTTCTGGTTCATTCATCTTCTTGGGCCCATCGGGTGTTGGAAAGACTGAAACCGCAAAGACGCTCGCAGAGTTCTTGTTCGGCGATGAGTCATCGATGATCAACCTCGACATGTCGGAGTACATGGAGAAGCACACGGTGAGTCGCCTGGTCGGCTCGCCTCCCGGATACGTCGGATACGACGAGGGTGGTCAACTCACTGAACAAGTGCGACGCAAACCGTTTTCGGTCGTGCTCTTCGATGAGATCGAAAAGGCGCACCCGGATGTGTTCAACACGCTGCTGCAGATTCTCGAAGAAGGACGACTGACGGATTCACAAGGTCGGACCGTCGACTTCAAGAACACTGTGATCATCATGACCTCCAACCTCGGTACTGCGGATCTCCGCAAGGCTGCGCTTGGGTTCGTCAAAGCTGATGAATCAGCAACGCATGAACGCATGAAGATCAAGGTGCACGAAGAACTCAAGCGGAGTTTCCGGCCTGAGTTTCTCAACCGTATCGACGATGTCATCGTGTTCCATGAACTTTCGACTGCCGAAATCACCGAAATGGTCGATCTCATGATGGTGCGTTTGAAGGGTCAGCTCGCGAGTCAAGGTCTCGGTATCGAGCTCACCGGTGAGGCCAAGACCCTGTTGGCACTGAAGGGCTACGACCCGCAGCTCGGTGCGCGTCCACTGCGCCGCGCGATCCAGCGGTTGATCGAGGACCCGCTTTCCGAGCGGATTCTGTGGAAAGAGTTCAACGCCGGCGATTCTGTGCTCGTAGATGCAGAAAACGACGAGATCGTGTTCCGCACGCTTGAAGGAATGGTGGCGAACCCGATCGAAGCAGTCGAACCTGAAGCGGCGGGCACCGCTACGCCAGAGAGCTAGTCGCGTCAGTGGGTTGCCCACCAAACGCAACGATGTACTGATGATGGCGGGCCGTTTGGCCCGCCATCGTTGTTAGCGGGTTCGTTCGTAGATTGCCATTGCGACGCCGATCCCTGCGAGTAGAAGACCCCACAGGGTGACCCAAATGGCGTTCGTCCGTTCCTGGTCGCGGCTGTGTTCGGTTCGCACGACGGGGAAGAGAAACCCAAAGACGAGGCCGCGCAGGGCCAGCCAACTCGAAAGCACCCACCAGTCGCCGTCTTCCCAATCAGGGTCGATCAGCACGCGTCGGCCCGCGGCGAGGCACAGGACCCCAAATACCGCGACGAACGCCCACGCGATGACTGCCACCGCGCGATTCTACGTTGAACTCCTGGGCCCAGCGCGAGCGGCGCACCGGCGTGTCGTAGTGGCCGTGTACTGTGTGCCCATGACTCGAACGCGCGTTCGTTTTGCCTGTGAACAGTGCGGCGCCGAGGCGTCAAAGTGGATCGGGCGGTGCGCGGACTGTGGCGAGTGGGGCAGCGTGGTGCAAGTCGCTGCCGAACTCCTCGACGCGGCCAGCGCCGCACTGACCTTGCCCAATTCCGTTGCCAGGCCAGTGCCGCTTGCCGAGGTCGACCTGAGTACCGCAGGGAAGGCGTCCACGGGTATCGCTGAACTCGACCGAGTGCTCGGTGGAGGGCTCGTCCCCGGATCGGTCACGCTGCTGGGCGGCGAACCGGGCGTCGGCAAGTCGACGTTGCTGTTACAGATGATGTTGGCAGTCACATCGGCTGGTGCGACGGCCCTACTGGTGGCAGCGGAGGAATCTCCTGAACAAGTGAGGATGCGAGCGGAGCGTCTTGGTGCGCTCAGCAACCGCTTGTTGATCGTCGCGGAAACGTCGGTGCCGTAAGTGTTGGCGCACGCCGCCGCGGTCGTCCCCGACGTGCTCGTCGTCGATTCCATCCAGACCGTCCACGACCCTGACGCC
>JBBRPC010000230.1:0-6390 GCA_038228615.1 Acidimicrobiia bacterium
ACTGGAGGGTCGACTACAACATGAACCGGCCGCACAGCGCGCTCGGCGGGCTCACGCCCGACGAATACGCTCAAGACTGGAACACCCGAAACCAGAAATCACTCACATAACCCCTGGACCACCAAACGGGATCCCCTCACTCTCATATTTGCCTCGTGGTTCGCTCGGCGGCGAGAAGCTTCGGACTCATCTCGCGCCTCCGTCGCTCCTGAGTTCCAGGCGCTTCCGCGTGTGGTGTGCGAGGAGTGCCGGACGAGAGTGGTTGTCTGCGAGCATCTGGCGGTCTCCTGTGGGATGCAGATTGTTGGGAACGGCGAACCGATCCCGCTCTCGTTTCGCGAAGGGCGCTTGTCCGGTCGATTTGAAGCCTTGCTCGCCCCATTGGGCGACTCCAGTGCAGGTTGATTCAGCCTCTATTCAGGGTTGAGTTTGTACAACGTTCCTCGTTAGCCGTATTTGCCGGATCTTCGGGCGTTGCGTGATTCGCGAGCGAAGGAGTTGTGATGGGGAAGCCCATTAAGAGAGGTCGGGTGTGCACGGTGCTCATGTGCCTTGCTGGCGCGGTGACGGCCGGTTCGTGTAGCGCGAGTTCCAGCGCTGCGAACCCGGAAATTGGGCCGGTGCCCAGGCACACCAAGTTCGATCCCGCAAATTTTGTTGACCCCACGACGAGCACCAACCGGTTTCATCCGCTTCGGCCAGGTATGCAATGGGTGCGGGGTGGAACGACAGAAGTTGGGCACCGAAAAATCCCGCACCAAGTGACGAGCACCGTCACTGACGTCGTTCGCACGATCGATGGCGTGAAGGTCGTCGCGATGATTGATCAGTCGAGTGACGCCGGAGAAACGAACCAGGTCGGGATGGATTTTTTTGCGCTCGACAAGTTTGGCAACGTGTGGATTCTCGGTGGGTATACGGAAGACTACGAGAGTGGTCGGTTCACCAATGTGGAAGACGCCTGGTTAGGCCGAGCGACGGGCGGTGACCCTGGCGTATTGCTCCCTGGCCACGTCGATTTGAAAACTCCCCGATGGTTTGAAGGATCGGTCGTTGCTGGGCGTCCGGGTTCGGCCGGTGAGCCGGCGTTGCTTGGGCTTCATCGATGCGTGAAGTTCGGATGTTTCGACAATGTCATCGCAGTCCGCGAAGGCGAAGCCACCGAAATCGACAATGAATTCAAGTATTACGCGCCGGGAGTTGGGTTAGTCGACAATGTTCCCCACGGTGCGAGTCTGCATCAAGACACGTTCGAATTGTTGAACTACGTCGAGCTTGGCCCTCAAGGTCTCGCCGAGATGAGCCAGGTCGTGCTCGACCTTGAAGCCCACGCGCGCGAAGTCTCGCCCAAGGTCTTCGGCGTCGCCGCGCAGTCACACCGAAATACGGATCGTGACCCCGGCGCTCAAAGGCAAGCCAATGTGAGTCAAACGATCGGAGATCGACCATGAATGCCAGCGTTCGTGCAGCCCATTCCGCGCCACGGATTCAGGATGCTTCGGCGCACATTCTGACGGAGCGCGCGGAGTCAGAACGCATGAACCAGCATCCCATTTTGCGGGTCGCGAATCTCTCGAAGGCATACCACGCTGCTCTGGGTCCGGTCCCGGTCCTCGAGCACGTCAACATCACGATCCAACGAGGTGAAGTTGTGAGCCTCGTCGGTCCGTCCGGAGCCGGAAAATCGACCCTGTTGTCGCTCATGGCTGGGCTGTTACTGCCCGACGATGGGATTGTTGCAGTTGACGGAGTTGATCTCGCGTCGTTAGGCGAGCGCGATCGTTCCGATCTGCGGGCGCGTGTCGTTGGGATCGCCCTGCAACACGACAATCTGATTCCGTTCCTCAACGCGCGTGAAAACGTTGAACTCGCATTCGGATTTGTGCGAGCGCGCGCCTCCAGTGTTTCAGCAATGGCGATGCTGGAGCGTTTCGGTGTCGCGCACCGACACAAACACCTACCGCGTCAACTGTCTGGCGGAGAAGCACAGCGAGTCGCATTGGCAGTCGCGCTCGCCAACGACCCGCTGGTCCTATTGGCGGACGAGATCGTTACTCAGCTGGATGCAGAGACCGCGAGCGATGTCTTGGAAGCGGTATTCGATGAACGAAGGGCAATCATGTACGTGACGCACGATGTTGCGTTGGCGGATCGAGCAGACCTGCGGTTGGAGCTCATCGATCGCACGGTGGTGGCACGATGAATGCGACCGCTGCAATCGCGGTACGCGATGTCATCGTCGACTACCCGACGAAACAAGGAGTTGTCCGAGCGCTCGACTGCGCGCGGCTCGATGTCGTAGGCGGCACGAGTCTGGCTGTGATGGGCCCGAGCGGTTGCGGAAAGTCAACGTTATTAGGGCTTCTCGGAGGACTTGGCGAACCGACATCTGGCCGCATCACGATCGGTGGATCCGACATCATGGCGCTGACTGCCGCGGACCGAACCGAGTTTCGGCGCTCGAAAATCGGGATTGTCTACCAAGCCGACAATCTCCTGCCGTTCTTGACGGTCGCCGAGGGTCTTATGTTTCAACTCGCGCTGACACGCGAACATCACGAACCGCGACGCCGACCGTTTCGAGGTAAGGCGAGCAGACGCGGAGGGGTTCTGGCCGCGGACGTGGAACTTGTGAATGCATTGTTAGACCGTCTGGGTGTTCTTAAATACGCAGAGCGGTTCCCCGACGAATTGTCGGGTGGCCAACGTCAGCGAGTGGCAGTGGCCCGCGCTGTGATCCATAAACCCGCGGTGCTATTGGCTGATGAGCCGACCGGGGCACTCGATGAGCGCAACGCGGCTGAAGTCATCGACCTGCTGAATGAATTACAACGTGATCTGCGAGCCACGCTCGTTGTCGTTACGCACGATCCGTCGGTCGCGAAGCGGTTACAACGAACTGTGATGTTGCCTGCTGGTCGTGGGCTTGTCGAACCAATGGATGACGAACTCTCTGCTCGTGACAATGCACGCCAAAGGATTGGGGCAAACCGTGTTAGGTAAATACGTTTGGGCGGAGCTAGTGCGCAATCCGCGCCGCACGCTGTCCACGATGATCGGTGTGACCTTAGGGGTCGGGCTGTCGTGTTCTGTGCTGTTCTTCGTCGACGGGCTTTCGTCATCGATTACGCGCCGGGCGGTTGCACCGCTCGCTATCGACATGCAGCGGGTTGTGACCGACAATGTCGCCGAAGATCTGCAACTCACCCAGGTCGTTGACGCTCCGCGTTCGTTGAGCGTCGGAGATGGCATCACGGTGCGATTGTCGATTCACAACATGGGAACGGCGCCGTCGAACGAGGTGATTGTGCGGTCGCGGCCATCGTCGCCTTTGCGATATGTGCAAGCTTCAGCCACAATCGATGGCATGGCGCTGCGTAGCACTACCGCAGGAGCAAACGCGGAAGCGGACAATCCATTCGCCTCGGGCCCGGCATCAGCGGGGCACAACTTTGGCGTGGTGCCAGCCGGAGCGACCGTCAACATTCGTTATTCGGCACGGGCTACCGCGCCGGTCGCGCGCTCAGCAATCAAGGTCGATTCGGCGTACTCGACTCGTGAGGCGATCCTCCCCATCGCCGCGAATCTGCCGCCGCTCGCTTCGCTGCCAGAACTGGTGCATTCGATCGGTGCGATTCCTGGAGTTGCATTTGTCGAACCTCTGTCGTTCGTCGACCTCTCGCCGCGATCGCTTACCTACGGCGCTCGTAAGAGCAACGGCGGTGCACGCGTCTTTGGGTTTAATGCGAGCTATGTCGAGCGCAATCCTGCGATAAAGATCACGAGCGGAACCCTCAAGCGGGGTGGCGCGGTGATCAGCGCAGAGGTCGCGCGTGACCTCCATATCGGGATTGGCGATACCCTCAAGGTCGAGTTGCCGGACGGTGTGCAGGTGACCCCGATCGTCAGTGGCGTCATTGATCTCAGCCGTGCCCGTGCGCTGTTTGCGAGCCGTAAAGGCGCCGATTTCGAAACGTTTGTCTACGTTCCCAACTCGATCGTCGTGGATCAACAGAGCTTCGCGACGTCCGTACAGCCGTCATTCGTTCGTGCCGCGACCGCGCGTGGCGATCGGATTAAGAACCCGCCGACAAACGAAATCGAAATTGGGATTCGTCGTGACCGGCTCAACGCGGAACCATCAGTGGCGTTGCGCGACACGGTGGCGATAGGTGCCAAGGTCAACGCCGTTGCGCGCCAACAGGACTATCTCATCGACAATATTTCCAATGCGCTTGCCGTTGCTCGTGATGATGCTGCCGTCGCAAAGCGGATGTTCATGTTCCTCGGTGTGCCGGCTGGGCTGCTCGCGGCCTTCCTTGCGGCGTACGCCGGCGGGGTCCTGGCAGGAGCGCAACGGCGCGAGCAAGCAACGTTGCGGATTCGCGGCGCGAGTCGCCGACACTTGTTGAAAATGCTCGTGCTCCGCGTTGTCTGCATCGCCACCGTTGGTTCGGTATCAGGTGTCGTTCTCGGGTTCGTTGCGGCTGCGGCCGTGATCGGTCGGGCGACGATGTTGGAGGCGTCGAACGGCGCGCTCTTGGGGTCGGCTGCGATTGGTGTGATCGGTGGACTCGTCGCGACGGGTCTCGCGCTCTACCTCTCTGGCCGACGTTCCCTCGATCAAGAAATCAACGCCGATCGCGCGGAATTGCAGAACGGGCGACCGCGATGGAAGCGATGGGGCATCGACCTCCTCGGTGTGGTTGGCGTGGTGGTCATCACGATGGTTGCTCGTTCCAAGGGATCGTTCGAAGGCGCGCACGGTTCGGTTTACGACGGCCAGGGGGTTCGGCTGTCGCTGTCACTGCTGCTGCTCCCCGTCATTGCGTGGATCGTTGGTTCGTTGCTGTTCACGCGGTTTGTGGGACGAATCGCACGCGGCCTTCGGCGTTCCTCGACTGTCGACTTTGCGAGGCCGACGCGCCAACTGGCGTTGCTCAGTATCCGGCGTCGGTCATGGTCGATCGCGCAGGCGAGCCTGGTCGTGAGTCTGATTGTCGCTATCGGAGCGAGCCTTTCAATCTTTACGGCGTCGTACGAGAGTGCGAAGACAGCCGACGCTCGCATGGTCGTGGGCTCCGACGTGCGGATCACGCCCCGCCCATCGAACCCAACGCCCGTCGACGCCGCGCACGGCACCCAGTTTGCGGTGCACGGAGTCCGTGCGGTGTCACCCGTCTTGTACAGCATCCATAACGCGGTTGTGCGCAGCCGAAGGACCGAAGAAGTCACAAACTTGGCAGCGGTAGGTCCGAGTTCGTTCCTGTCGGTTGCACCGGTGACGAACGCCCAATTTCCAGACATGACGCCGTCCGAGGCGTTCGACGAGTTGCAAAATAATCCTGACGCGATCTTGGTCAGTATTGAATTGGCCGACTTCATTCAAGCGGAAGTCGGCGACAAACTGCGCGTGCTCGTAGCCAAAGGTACCGACCAGCAGGCGATCATCAACATGAAGATCGCTGGCCTATTTGACCGGTTGCCGGGATTCCCTGATGGCGTTGGTGCAGTCATGTCGATCAAACGTCATACGCAAGCCGTGCCGTCCACCGTGCCGAACTTCTTCTTGGCGGCAACGACTAATGGGACATCGGCGGGCTTGCGCGCCGCAGGTACGTCATTGGACGCTACGCCAAACTTCACGCAGAACTTTGCGTTGACAACATGGGCCAATGCGTTAGAAAAAGATCAATCCAGTATTGCGTCGCTCAATGTGCACGGACTCATAGATCTGGACTCGGGATTCGCGTTAGCGATGGGTGCAGTAGCGATGGGAGTCTTTGTCTTCGGTCTTCTCCTGCAACGACGGCGGGAGTACGTGACGTTGCGCGCCCAGGGCATGGCCGTTGGCAGCGTGCGCGCGCTGATCTGCGGCGAAGCCGGAAGCGTGGCAGTTGCGGGCGTCATTGGCGGTTGTCTGGTAGGTGTCGTGATGGCTCGATATTTTGTCAGCGTGCTGCGTCCACTGTTTGTGCTGGAGCCGCCATTCGAGGTTGCGACTTCTTCGACGATGCGAATTGTGCTCGCGGTGCTTCTCGCTGCCGCGGTGATGTCGCTTGGCGCTTCGGCGTTGGTTCATCGGCTCCGGGCAACGGAATTACTCAGAGACGTGTGACCGCCAGCATTGCTTCGCTCACGCGCTGGTCGGCCAGTCGAGAGATCACTCCTAAAGAGGATGTCCCGTTCGTTGTTGAAGTGGGGTGACGGCGGGTGTTGGTTTCATGCAACGTCGGCAGTCTCGCATATCGGTGAGACGCGTGCTGCGTGAGCGTTGAGCGCGGCGACGAGTTTCGGCATCTGGTCGTAGCCGCGGACTCGACGGAATTTACGTTCCGCGTTGAGGATCCCAGCTGCACACCACCGTTTGATCATCGTGGCGTCTTGCCA
>JBBRPC010000231.1:0-6381 GCA_038228615.1 Acidimicrobiia bacterium
GGGATACGTCGAACGTCGTCGCACTGAAGGAAAAACCGACCGAGAAATCCGCCGTTGCCTTAAGCGCTACATCGCCCGAGAATTCTTCAACCTCCTCGAAAAACCACTCGAACAATCACTTGACGACCTATAGGAGCATCCTTGCGTCGCCTTCGTGGCTGCCATTACTGCCATCGATTCCTGCTGCGGAGCTCCTCGAACGCGATACACACCCGCCGCGACCGGAAGCCACACACCATTGGCGATACGCCGATCGATGGCGCTCGCCCGGAGGCCTGCGGCGAGGCAATCCCTCCTGGTCACAATGCCAAATTGACCAGCAGCCATATTGAGTGCATCGATGTACGCAACGTTCATTGGGATATTTCCCCTGATTTTCCAAGCAGATCAACCAACGGACGCGCCTCGGGGCGCGCAGTCGGGCGCGGTCCGGGGAAGTTGGGGGAAGTTGGGGGAAGTTGGGGGAAGGGACGGGCGGCCGCCCGCCTGAGAGGCCTAGCGCCAGGGCTGCGCGGTCACGCCGTCGAGGCGGAGGCGGAGCACGTTCATGAGAGAAATTGTTGCGAATTGTCGGACCCTGTCGCGATCACCGGGCAGCCGCGTTGTCGCGGTTTCGACCGGCTCGCCAGGAAGCGCAATCGCGAAGCACACTGTGCCCACAGCGACACCGTCTTGTTCTGACGGTCCTGCGACCCCAGTGACCGCGATGGCGACATCGCATTGCAGCAATCGCCGAGCGCCTTCTGCCATTTCGCGAGCTGCCGCTTCGGTGACGACCGAAGGAGCAACAACGTCGAGTACGTCGCGCTTTACCTCTGTCGCATACGAGACGATCGCGCCCTTGAAGATGTCGCTGGCACCCGGGACATTGACAATGCGTGAGCTAATCAGTCCGCCAGTCAACGACTCGGCAACGCCGAGTGTCCAGCCTCGCGCCCGAAGCCGATCAAGGACCGCCGACTCCATCGTCGCATCGTCGACTCCAAACACCAAGTTGCCGAGGATCGCCCGCAGTTGAGATTCTTCCTCTGCCACAATCGCGGCGGCGTCTGCGGTATCGACGCCTTTCGCGGTGACGCGAACGACAAGCCCTTCAATACCTCTCGCCAGAAATGCGATCGTCGGGTTACCGGCGTCCTCCAACGCGTCAAGTCGATGCGCGACCATTTCGGCAAGTGCCGATTCACTGGTTCCCCAAGTCTTGAGGGAACGCGACATGATCACCGACGTTTCCCCTGAGCGTTCGAGCAGATCGGGAAGCACGTGCTCGGCAATCATTTTCTGCATTTCATACGGCACGCCCGGCACCGCATAGATCACCTTGTCGCCCACCACACAGCGCAAGCCGGGTGCGGTACCAATCGGGTTTGGGATCGCGTCGCCTCCATCTGGGATGTCGGCTTGGCGCAAATTGTTCGCCGGCATGTCGCGAAGGCGAACCTTAAACATCGCTGCGATCGACTCAGCCAACGAGTCGTCGCGCACCAGCTCGACACCCATGAACTGAGCGATCGCGTCGCGGGTCAGATCATCTTGCGTGGGGCCGAGTCCGCCACAGATCACGAGCGCGTCGGATCGCTCAAGCATGTCACCGATGGCATCGACGATCCGGGTTTGATTGTCGCCGATCGCTCGATGCTCGTAGTTGTCGATCCCGTAGAGCGAAAGTTGCTCGCCGATCCACGCCGAGTTGGTGTCGACGATTTGACCCAACAGCAGCTCGGTACCGATCGCGAGGACATCACATCGCATACATGTCTACTTTCGTTCCCAATTGACGTATCCGCGTTGAAGTATTTGCAGTCCCGATATTGCGGTGAATGCCACAGCTGCGCAGAGCACGAAGCGTTGCCAAGCCACGAAGGTCGCCGTCCACGGCAACAACACGAACCCGATGGAGCTGTATTGCAGGAACGCCTTGTATTTGCCGAGCCTCAGTGCAGGTATCACGACACCTCGACGCCCGGCAACCGACCGATACGCGGAAATCCCAAGCTCGCGCGCAGCGATCACAACGACTGGCCACCACCAGATATCGCCGCGGTCTGCCATTACCACCATGCCGCCAAGCACGATGACTTTGTCGGCAACCGGATCAAGGAACGCTCCGCTGCGCGTCGCCCCATCGCGCCGGGCGAGCCAACCATCGAGGCTGTCGCTCGCCGTCACAGCGAACCAAAGACCGACCGTGAGCCACCCCGAGCCACGCTCGTGCATGAGCCACAGCGCAGGAAGCGCCACGAAAATCCGCCCCAGCGTGACCGCGTTCGCCGGTGTTGCAAGGGCATTTTGGCCGAACCGTTTCATGCCGGTCGACGTCGCGGTCATGATCGAACCGCCACCCGCGCGACTTGCGCGAAGACGTCTGGGCCCTCGCAGCCCGTGACAACAACTGCGAGCCGTGCCCCCACCGCGATCTCATCGGTGTGGTCAGATGCATCAATGCGAACGACGCCATCGATTTCGGGCGCTTCGCGAAAACTCCTCGCGAACCACTGCCCGTCTTCATCGCGTCCGTCGACCATGACATCGATCGTGTTGCCAATCAGCGCGGCTCGCGCCGCGCTCGTGATTGGTTCCTGTACGGCATGCAATTCGCCGAGACGCTCGCGTACGACTCCAGGATCGATTGCTCCATCCAGCGAAGCTGCGCTCGTGCCATCTTCCTGCGAATACGCAAAGAATCCTGCCCAATCCAGTTGCGCCACGCGAAGAAATTGCAACATTGCGTCGTGCATGGCTTCGGTCTCACCGGGAAACCCGCAGATGAATGACGAACGAAAAATCGCGTCGGGTTGCTTGGCTCGGATGCCTTCGATGGTTTCCAAGAATTGCGTCCCGCTCCCCCAACGTTTCATTCGCGCGAGCAGCGGACGCGACGCATGTTGCAGCGACAGATCGAAGTACGGCACAACGCTGGGTAACTCCAACATTGTCGCAACGAGCGGGTCGCGTACTTCCGACGGATACAGGTACAACAGCCTGATTCGTTCCAAACCGTCAGAGCGCAGTCGGTCGAGCCGACGAAGCAACGGTTCGAGCGCGCCAGGATCGTTGATGTCGCGTCCGTACCAAGCGAGGTCTTGGGCAACTAAGACGATTTCGCGCACTCCACCAGCAACGAGATCAGCTGCTTCACGTTCTATTGCCGCCGCAGTACGGGAACGCTGCTTTCCGCGGAATGAGGGAATCGCGCAAAAGGCGCACGCACGGTCGCACCCTTCTGCCACTTTCAGATAGGCCCATGGAGTTGACGACTTTGGTCGCGGGAGCTCAAGGAGATCACGTACACCAGTTGGCTTGCGCCGCATCGTGACCGACTGGCTCACCATGCCAACAGCTCCAGCTATCGAGGGCGCTCCAGCGAAGCCAATCACCGCATCGGCCTCTGGCAACGCGGCGGCGAGTTCGGCACCGTAGCGCTCGGCCATGCATCCGGTGGCGACAACCTTTGCACCTGCTTTTCGATGGGCGCTCAAGCCCAACAACACGTCGACCGACTCCTCCCGGGCCGCCTCGATGAACGCACATGTATTCACGACGACAAGGTCGGCATCATCGGCGCTCGCGGCAGGAGCGAGCCCGTCGGCAAGCAGCGAGGCTGTGATTTTTTCGGAGTCGACTGCGTTCTTTGGGCACCCAAGGGTTTCAACCCAAAATCGCTGTGTGGTCACACCCCGCAGGCTACAAGTTGGCGGCCTGCGCACTACTCCCGAGTTTGAATCGCTTCGAATTCTTCGACTGTCATCAGTACCGCTCGGGGCTTCGAACCTTCTGATGGCCCAACAACGCCGCGGTTCTCGAGCAGGTCCATGATGCGTCCGGCCCGAGCAAACCCCACCCGCAATTTTCGTTGCAGCATCGAAGTGCTACCAAGCTGACCGCGGACGACGAGCTCCATCGCTTGTTCGAGGAGGTCGTCGCTGTCCTCGTCGTCGAAATATCCACCGACCTGTACTTCGTCGCTGCCCTGCACACCGTCGACATACGTTGGCCGTTGCACTTGACGACGCCAATGCGCGACCACTTTACGAACGCATTCCTCATCGACCCACGCTGCTTGAATTCGTTCGGATTTCGACGACGAGGCGCTGAGCAGCAACATGTCGCCTTTGCCCACAAGTTTTTCCGCGCCAGGCTGATCGAGAATGACCCTGGAATCAGTCAGGCTGCTCACAGCGAACGCCAAGCGGCTTGGAATATTCGCTTTGATGACACCCGTGATGACATCGACTGAGGGACGCTGTGTCGCGATGACCAAGTGAATGCCGACAGCTCGGGCCATCTGCGCGAGACGCGCAATGCTGCTCTCGACGTCGCGCGCGGCGACCATCATCAGATCAGCCAATTCGTCGACCACGATGACGATGAACGCGAGACGGTCGTACGACTTACCACCCATCTCATCTGGGTTGTCTCGCGTTGGTAGATCGCCACGGTCCCACATCGCGTTATAGCCAGTGATATCGCGCACGCCAACTTCCGCAAGTATGTCGTACCGCATCTCCATCTCGCGCACCGCCCATTCGAGCGCGTTGGCAGCTTTCTTGGGGTTCACCACGACCTCGGTCAACAAATGCGGAACATTGTTGTACTGACCCATCTCGACGCGTTTTGGGTCGACCAGAATGAGCCGCACCTGATCTGGTGTTGTGCGCATCAGAATCGAAGTCACGATGCTGTTGATACAACTGGATTTTCCGGCGCCTGTCTGTCCGGCAATCAACACATGAGGAAACGTCGCGAGGTTTGCCATCACCGACGAGCCTGCGATGTCGCGTCCGAGGCCTACTTGTAAGGGGTGACTTGCTTGGCGTGCATCGTCACTGCTGAGAATGTCGCCGAGGGTAATAATCGGACGCACCTTGTTGGGTACTTCGACACCGATCGCGCTTCGTCCCGGAATCGGAGCCAAGATCCGAACATCAAGGCTCGCCATCGCGTAGGCGATTTCCTTCGAAAGGTTCGTGACTTTGCTCACCTTCACCCCGGGGGCAAGCTCGAGTTCATAGCGGCTCACTGTTGGCCCAATGGTGCGCCCGATGAGACGGGCGTCAACACCGAATTCTCGAAGCGTCGCCTCGAGCACCTCTCCGCCTGCATCGATCAGTCGCTCATCTACCTGCTTGCCACTTCCGCGTTTCAACATCGACAGCGGCGGGAGTTTCCAATCGCTTGGTTGATATCCGGGTCCGAGATCAAGACTGACCTGTCCGGGTTCATCGATCTCAACTTCCTCGTCGTCTTCGACCTCTTCGTCGTCGTCGTCGACCTCTTCGTATTCGACGTCAATTTCGTCTTCGTCGTACTCGAGTTCTTCTTCGAGTTCTTCCTCAGCCTCTTCTTCAGCGATGAGATCAATACCGGAATCGTCGTGGAAATACTGCGCATCTTGCATTTCGTCGTACAACGCGACCCGACGCGCCCGCGCCGCTCGTGGCGACGGAACTGCGTCGTCGTCAACAAGATCGAGCTCGTCGTCGTGATCGATGCCAAACTCGCCGCGAAGATCCAACGCCTCGCGGGCCTGCACGCCGAGCCACCCGAACGCGACGACACCGCCATGCAACACCTGGCGCAACGTCAGCCCGACAATCAACAGCACACCGAGTAGCACACCTGCACTCAACACGATGGACGCGCCGACTGTGCCAGCAACGGCGGCGATTCCCTGACCGGTCACTGCGCCGACCACACCTCCGGCTTTGCGTAACGCTGCGATGCCGCCGCTCGTCGATGGGCGCCCCGCTCCGAGATGCCAAAGCCCGGTGATCGCGCAGATCGTGAGGGTCGCGCCCACGCCAACTCGCCAACCCCGACGCTGTTCTTCGTCGAGGTCTTCGCCGTCTTCGCGACGAAACAGCAACGCGGCCGAGACGGCAAACGCCGCGGCAGGAACCAGCAATCTGCCACGGCCAAACATTGCACCGAAGAGCGTGTCGAGTCCGCGGCCAAGCGGACCAGCTGCCTTGGTATAGACCCCGAGTGCGACCAACAGTCCGACCACTCCGGCGAAAATCGCCGCGGCGTCACTGCGATGGCCCGACAGTTGTTCGTTTAGGGATTCTCTTGCACGCTCAAAATGCGGGGCGCGAGCGACGCGCTTCACTGACGCTTTGCGGCCCGTCTGCTTCTTGGCGGATTTCCGGGGCGCAACGGGACGGCGTTTGGTAGTTGTCGCCATATCCGACCACCGTAACACTGACAACACCAGCCACAAGGGACTCCATCGCCCACACAAACCGCCCACAATCGCTGGGCCGAATCACTGGGCCGAATCACTGGGCCGAATCACTGGGCCGAATCACTGGGCCGAATCACTGGGCCGAATCACTGGGCCGAATCACTGGGCCGAATCACTGGGCCGAATCACTGGGCCGA
>JBBRPC010000232.1:0-6336 GCA_038228615.1 Acidimicrobiia bacterium
ATGTGGTCATCCCGTCGCTGCCCTGTCAAGGAGTTCTGAACGCCAAGCCGAACGATCGTTCTTCGGCGAGTGTGACACGAGTCGAGATCCTCGACTCCCAACTCCGAGTTTTCGCCTCCCATCACCGAGCGAACGTGACGGTGCCCGATCTGTTCTCGCTCGTGTGCCCCAATGGGAAGTACCAAATCAACGTCAGCGGAATCCACAACGCCCGCTACGACGGCGTGCACTTCTCTGCAGCTGGATCGAGGATGGTCGGCAGGTGGCTCACGCCCGTCATCACGTCGGCCGCTCCGAACGCTCCGCTGTTCACAACAGACAAGATCCACCAGCGCAGCGTGCTGGCCTTCGGCGGCACCCCGATGTACGAAACGAAAAAGCGCCTCTCCGATGCGTTCGCTGGTGATCCGCACTGGAAACTGACTGTGATCGCGACACCGTTCATTGCGACATGCGACGTTGTTCACCAATTCAGCGACGCAGTCCGCAAGGCATCTCCCGAGCTTGTCGTGCTCGAACTATCGGTAGCGAACAGCTCACCATGCATGCGCGCGAGCAATGGCACACCGTTGTCGCGGCAGTCACCCGAATTTCTTGGCGCCGAAACTGCGGCCTATCGCTCGATTTTCGAGCTTGCAGCGAAGGCAAAGATCTCGGTGATTGTCGTCACGCCACCCCCTGCTGCCACCGCAGAAGGCCGCACCGCGATTGCACAAGTCACTGCTGCCGCGCGCGGGGTGGTCAATGGAGCCAACGTCGTGTTTTCCGATCTAGCGAACCAAGCGGTCGGCGGTCCTGAATTTCACACGACGATGCCGTGCCGACCAAACGAAAGCGCGTCGCCGCTCTGTCGCAACGGTGCCATACCTGTGCGTGCGCCAAATGGCGGAGCGTTCTGCCCCACTGGATATTCATCACTCGCGACGCTCGTCAAGGGTTGCGGGGTGTATTCGAGCGGAGCAGCGCGCTACGCCAATGCGCTCTCCGACATCATCACCTCGGCAACAAGTCCGTGAGCGACTTTTCGTCGCCGATCAAAGATCCCCAGCTCCTAAGAGCGCGGGGAATGGTCGACGCTCAAATGTTCACCAGGGACGACTTTGCGACCGGAACTCAACCGGCGACCTACGCGAATCATCGGACGCTCGACTAACAAATAGCTCGCGTACGCGAGCACAAGCGTCGTCGGGACAATGAATGCGAAACGCGTCAGCAAACTGTTGTGCACAGAACCGTTGCGGATCCACCTTGACATCACTCGAACGATCGTGAGGTGCCAAAGGTAGATGCCAAATGAAACGGTTCCGAGCGACGCCATGACCCGGCTCGCAAGAAACCGTCGTATCAATGACTGTTCGCCATCGCCAAAAACGGCTGGGAGGACGAATAGCAACGCGCTGATTCCACGCAGCGGTACGGCCCAGAAACTCGCGACCTTCGTCGCAGGCGGATTACCGATACCACCGAGGGCAAGACTGCACGTCAACGCGTAGGTACCCAACGCAAGCAACCAGCATGCCCACGGGCGGCGCGCGAGGGCGGTGAGCGGACGCCATGTCGAGCCCGTCATGTCGAGACGCACACAAACAATGGCAAGCAATAGCCCGCACACAAAACAGTCGAGATACCAGATGATTGATACTGGCAAGGCAATCGGGCTGAACCACGAGCCGCGGCGAACAAGGTGTATGCGAAAAATCCAGAGGTACCATGCCCGAGCAGCCATCCCAAACGCCGCCAATGCGACGAGGCCGATCAACTGTCCGTTCAGCCGCCGTGCGACATCGGAACCCCTACCGCCGAGCGCTCTCAGTCCGACCGCGATCAGTGGCAGACAGACGTAAAATGCGACCTCAATCGCAAGCGTCCAGGCGACACCAAGACCTGCAAGTTCGCTTCCCCTTCGATAGGTCTGTACGAGGAACACCGAAGCAACGAAATCTCGCGAATTGTGAAACCCGCTGAAGCCAAGGAGTATCGCGCCACCGAGCGCAATCCAATATCCGGGAAAGATCCGAAACGATCTGCGCTGGAAGAAACCTCGAACCGAAGGAAACGGCTGCCCAGCGAGCGCACGGGCCACGAACGGTCGGTAGAGCAGAAACCCGGAAATGACAAAGAAGATCGCGACGCCTTGCGGACCGAGTTGCCAGACCCAGCGCCGCGTCGTGCCTCGGAGCCACGTCGGGCTGGGTGAGCCGAGAAAGTGGAATGCGAACACGGCGAGTGCCGCGCTCGCGCGCAGCCCGTCGAAACATCGAAAGTGATCCGTCTTCGAACTCGCGAGTTCGCCATGAGCTCCCATACCCGAGGATCGATCGCCTGTCAGCACCGCATCAGGGCCCGCTGGAACCGGCGGCAAACGCGATCGGATCCAGCGCCGGCTTTGCCGCGGTGCCCTTGATCAAATAGATCGTCGGGTGATTGTCTCCCGACGACACGAGGCTCGGCGGAATCAGATACAAGAAGTAGGCATCGGTGGTACCAGCAAACATGCGCGAAGCCGCGGTGGCGACAATCTTGCCGTTCAACGCGATCGCGATGTCGTATGCCCCATCCGTCTTGTTGAGAAAACCCTCGCCATACACCCACGACACATCGGTCGCGGTTGGATTGACATTTGCCAACGCGTCGCGGCCCGAGATGTTGGCGATCACCTTGCTCGAATCTGTGTGCACATACGAGGCAGCATCCTGGCCCACGAGTTGGCTCTCGGGCGACATTCGATAGATCCGAGTCGCGGGGTCGCCAGCTGGTGGCACCGCACGCGTGTGAATCACTTGCGCAAAACCTTTTGCGCCGTCGAATTCCAAGAACTTATGACCCTTTGGCGCTTTGAGGAACCGATCGAGTTCGATCGCGTTTTGGCCCCATTGATACAGCGGCCGTTTAAATTCTTGACGGGGTGTACCCAGCAGCGAACGTCCGTCGACCTTCCAAGGGATCTTCGCTCCAATAACATCTGCGATTGTTGGAACCACATCGATCGACATCGCCGGCCGATCATCGACCTTGCCGACCGATTGGCCAGGGAGCTTCACAAACAGTGGTGTCCACAGGATGTTTGGGTAGTTCTTGTAGGAGACGCTGCGCAAGGGCTCTTTGTTTTGAAACGCGATTCCATGGTCTGCGGTCACGACCACCATGGAGTTATCAAACGCGCCAACCTTTTTGAGTTTGTCGATGATCCGGCCGAGCAACGTATCGACGGCTTGGACTTGCAGGAGATGACGCCGCATCGCGTGCGCCGCGGAATTTGGATCACTGAATTCCAAGTATTTGGCACCCGGAATCGCACCCGTTGCTTGCGTATCTTGCAGCGTCTGGATGTAGTGCCACGGCTGATGCGGCATTTCGATGTGCACGAAGTCGAGTTGGCGATCAGTCGACTTTTTCAGAGATTGAATGAAACGCCGCGAGGTACCCAACGCCTGTAAGGCACCCTCATCTTCGTTAAACGAAAACGATGTCCGCTTCGGTGATGCAAACTCTTGCCAAAGGCTGGCCGACTGGCGTGTGAGATCGACCAAACTGCCCGATTGTTTCGCTCGGCACAGGGTTGGCGGACACAACCGCGTCACAACCTCGTGTGCGTTGACTGCATAGTCCTTACTCAACAACGTGAACAGGTTGTTGGGGTAATCGATACGCGACGGCAGGGCCGTAGGCCGCGGCGGGAAATTGCCGGTCAGCAATGCCGGCACTGCCAACGTCGTATAGGGGGCGACGGTACTCACGTTGCGATACCAGTTTGATGTGTCGGCCAACGCCGCGAAGTTGGGGAACAATTCGCGATCAACATGGCCAGTACCGTCGAGCAGCGAGGTGAGTGGAAACTCATCGAACACGATGTAAATAATGCGCTTCGGGTGTTTGATGCGATCCGAAACAGCACCAGACTTCTGACCCGAAAACACGACATCAGTGACCGGCGAAAAGCCAAGAAACAACACGACGAACAAAATCGGCGCATATCCAAGGAAACGCAGAAACTGTCGCACCACACCGAAACGTCCGATCGCGTACGCACCAGCGATCCCCACACCAATCGCCACTGCAATCAGAGCGCCGGAATCCCAACTCGTTTGGTGCTTGACCGCCTCAAGCGCGACAACTCCAAGCGTGAGGCCGCACAACAAACGGTGCACGGTTCGTCGCGATCGCGGTAACAGCGCCACAACCACAGCTTCAGCGATAAACAGCACTGCGGGCGGAACCAGCACGACTACGGCAGTGAGCAGCACGGCTTCAACAACCGACACGTTGTTGGTGACGAACAACCCGGCGTTCTTTCCAAGTAAATCGAGGAGTGGCTGGGCAATCGCAATGCCGCAGAGCGCGAGGAATTCAACGAACGACCACCGTGCAGCATGCGGTTCCGGCGGAACAACCGGCTTGGCGACCCTCGCGGCTACGCCTGCAGGAGATTTCATCCGTTTGCTCAGACGATGAGAGACCTTGA
Organism: Acidimicrobiia bacterium; assembly: GCA_038228615.1. Classification (GTDB taxonomy): domain Bacteria; phylum Actinomycetota; class Acidimicrobiia; order IMCC26256; family PALSA-610; genus F1-120-MAGs023. The sequence continues at coordinate 4,463 of JBBRPC010000232.1, forward strand.
TGAGCGGTTTCTCGACGAGGTGATAGCTCAACGTCGCCACGATCAGCGTGATGCTGAGCACCAACGCCAGCCAGACAAAGAGGTTGAGCGACACGTGGTTCGACTTCGACCAGCCCTCCACATGCTTGACGATGAGCAGGTGCCAGAGATAGATACCGAACGAGATCGAGCCGAGCCCGTGCATCACACGACTGCTCAACATTTTGCGAATGAGTCCCTGATGCGGGTCGCCAAATACCGCGGGAATCAGCAGGAACAACGCCACGATGCCGTACGTGAACGCGATTCCGAACGATTGCACACGAGTCACCCGATCAAACACGCTCGCAGGAAGATGCAGTTGCAGCGCGACCCAATACGTCTCAAGTGCGACGAGCCAACACGCCCAGGGGCGCTTGATGAACCAATCGACGAGCCACGGAAGTCGACCACCCGTCGCGAGCCACGCACTCGCCACTGCCAACAACATGCCGAGCGCGAACCAATCGAGGTATCCGACAAGCCAGGCCGACACCTGCGCGAGCGGGAACCACGTTCCTCGCTTCAGCTTCGGGTGGGCGTTCACAACCCACAGCGACCAGATGCGGATCAGCATCGCCGCGCCATACATGATCGCTAGGCCCTTGAGATGACCGATGACCTTCGCTCGCGGATCTGCGTCGCTTCGACTCAGCGATGAGAGCGCAATAGCCAGGAACGGCAATGCGAGATAGAAGCTCACCTCGATCACGAGCGTCCACTCCACGCCGATCCCGAACAGTTGCATTCCCCAGCGATAGTTCTGCAACAACAGATAGGTGGTGAAGAAATCGCCGATGCTCTTCAGATGCGCAAAGTTCCAGAGGAACACCGCGGTAAGTGCCACCCAATATGCAGGGAAGATGCGAAAGAATCGACGTATCCAAAACGAACCGCGCGACGGCCGCGCCTCACTGCGCAGATGCGCGAGCACAAACGGCCGATACAACAGCACGCCCGAAATAAGAAAGAACGTCGAGACACCAAAGTTGCCGAGCCGATCGATCCAAGACCACGACGCGAACTCCAACGAACGAACGTTGTAGTGAACCGTCGTGTGGTACACCAGCACGGCGATCGCCGCAATCGCACGCAGCCCGTCAATTCCTGAGAAACGTTGCGGGCGCGCCGCAACCTCGGTTGGCTGATCGGGTGGCTGGTGATCATTCCCTTGTACCTGGGGTACAAGTTGTTCCGGTTGTAAACTCACTGCGCAGCCTCCAACGGACCAGCCAAGAACTCTGACCATGCCGCCCGGGCCGAGTATTTCCGTGCGTCGATCACTAAGCCAGCGCCCTGTTCGGTCGCGAGGTCTGTATCGGTAATTTCCTTTGCTTTATTACCGTCGACGTAGACCGAGATCGTGGATCCCTGGAGCCGTACCGAGAGTGTGGTTCCCGGGGCGTTCGACTGCACGCCGAGGCTCGTGACCTTGACAGTCCGGCCGTTGACGGTTTTGGAAACATTCCACGTGCCATATCCAAGCGCGGCTTCCACGCGCCAACAGTTCTGAACGTCGCGACAGCGAAATGCGATTCCGACATCTTGTTGCGGAGCAAAGATTGTCGTTTGGACAACTCCGTCGGCCGAGCCGGTATTCACCAATGCCAAACTCGGTCCTGATGGCGAGCTCGCCGACATCGTTGCAAAATGATCGTGAATACGCCAAGAGCCTGCAACGGTGACCCATCGGACACCAGGACCCGCGAGCCCAACTGCATCCGGACGATCGAATGAGTCGTGAATCGTCGCTCGCTTCGGATCAATGATGCCGCGACCGATCGTCACAGAGACTTTGAAGTTTGACCACTGTGCTGTCGCGGCACCGCGAGGTTCACGCAACGACAGACCCGCTC
>JBBRPC010000233.1:0-6325 GCA_038228615.1 Acidimicrobiia bacterium
ACGGAATCCATCCGCTCCCGCCCTCAGAGAGCGCAATACGAATCGCAGGAAATTCCTTCAGCACTCGTGACCATACGAGATCCGCTGCGGCCTGGCAGATATTCATCGGCTGCAGCGTGATCATCACATCCATCGGAGCGTCGGGTGCCGTCACGACCAACTTGCCAGACGAGCCCAAATGAATCGACAACACGACTTCGTTGTCGCAACAGGCCTTCCACAGCGGATCCCAATGTGGATCATGAAAACTTGGGAATCCAAGCGCTGCTGGATTTTCCGTAAAGGTAATCGAGTGACAACCTTTGGCCGCGACGCGCGTCACTTCCTGCGCCGCCAAATTCGGATCCCACATGATGGGCAATGCCATAGGGATGAACCGTCCTGGGTAGCTCCCAGCCCATTCGTCGATGTGCCAATCGTTGTACGCCTGCGTGACCGCGAGGCGGAGCGCTTCGTCTTCACACGATGCGAACAACCGGCCGGCGAAACCGGGAAACGACGGGAAACACATCGAGGCCAGAATGCCGCCGGCGTTCATATCTTTGACGCGCTCATCTACGTCGTAACAGCCAGGGCGCATCTCGTCAAACGCGGTTGGTTCGGTTCCGTATTCTTCGCGCGGGCGCCCTGCGACGGCGTTGAGGCCAATGTTTGGGATGACCGCACCTTCAAAGGTCCACACATCGCTTCCCGCGTCGTCGTGCACCACTCTTGGAGCGCGGCCCTTGAATTTTTCAGGAAGGTGCTGATCGAACATCGTCGGTGGCTCGACCAGATGATCATCAACGCTGACGAGAATCAAATCATCCGCATGCATCATTGGTTCCTATCACCCTTGCCGCGTGAGCGGGTCGAGACCCTCGACCAGCCCGTTACGCGTCCCAGTATTCTGTCATCAGATCCGCAATCCACGGCGGTTCATGCACAACGCTCCGCGGCCCCATTTCAATGACGTGCGGCTTCAAATCGATTACCGGCGAACCGTCGATCGCGTCGAGACCGCGCACATGCACAACCCGCCCTTCGATGCGGACGATTTCGCAAGTACTCACTCCAATTCGGTTCGGTCGGGCTTTTGCGCGTTGCGCGAAGATGCCAACCTTCGGCCAATCGGTGCGGCCACGAGGATGGCGAGCGCCAGCCGTGATTGGCTCATCGCCGAGCGCGTGGAAGATATACACCACATCGAGATGCGAAAATTCACCGAGGCCAGCGAGAGCGTCTGGCTCGAATCGTTCATCGATTTCGATCATCGCTTCGACGGAACCCCAATGATCGTCAACCGCATCGCTGCGCCCACCGATTACCTTGCCCACCGCCTCGACTTCGAACTTCTCTGCACTCATGTCGTTGCTCCCATCTCGAGATTCCAGTTCGCATCGCGCTTTTCTGCGAACGCTTGGGGGCCCTCCGTTTGATCGGGATGGCCCCACATGCTCACAAGGTGCTGCGCTCCGAGGCGACACGCATCAGTCAAGCCCAATTCCAGCGCACCCCACAACGCCTTTTTCGTGGCAGCCATCGCCGCGGGAGAGTTCTTGGCGATCGTCTCGGCGATCTCCTGGGCGCGATCCCACAAGCGGTCAGGCGGGTCGACTATTTCGCTGATCATCCCCAACTCATATGCACGCGGCGCGCCCATGCGTTCGTAGCGGCCCATGAATGCCATGCGCATGACCGCCTCGACCGGCATCTTCTTCATCAGACCGATGGCCTCGACAGCCACGACCTGGCCGACCGAAACGTGCGGATCGAAGAACTGCGCGTCGCTAGCTGCGATCACGATGTCGGCGTCGGCAACCCAGTGAAACCCGCCCCCGCAACAGATTCCATTGACCGCCGTGATCACCGGTTTCCACACCCCTTGGTGCCAGCTTGTGAAATGAAGGTCGAATTCCGCGACGGAGTCGCGGTAGCGCTCCATGCCCTGGCCATCGCTCGCGATTTCCGTGACATCGACACCTGTTTGGAACGCGCGCCCAGTACCGCTGTGCACGATGACACGCACGTCGGCATCGAGGTTCAACTCGTTCCACGCAACTGCGAACTCGTCTCGCATCAGCGCATTCATAGCGTTGAGTTGGTCGGGGCGGTTGTTGATCAACCAACCAACCGCGCCGCGCCGCTCCACCAAGAGGTGTTCAAACTTGGAATACTGCACGCCGCTCCTTTGAATCTTGTGCGTTCGGATGCCGTCACGGCCGTTCGAGTGCCGACCAGAGTTGTCGCTTGATCGTATGCAGCCGCTGTGGCTCGTGTTGGGCGATGACCTCTCCCAGCATTTGCGCCCGCAGGCGCAATGCGTCGACGTCGGCGACAACCTCAGAAAGAATCCCGAGTTGATACGCGCGTTGCGCGCTCATTCGTTCGTGGGTTCCCATGAGCGCGAGGCGCGTGATCGGTTCCATCGGAGATTTCTTCGCCAACGCGATCGTTTCGAACGCAGTGACTTGGCCGACCGACACGTGAGGATCGACGAAGGTGGCACCTGCCTGGGCGATCACAATGTCGGCGTCAGCAACGAAATGTAGACCGCCGCCAGCGCAGACGCCATTGATCGCTGCGATCACAGGCGTCGCGACATCGTTGTGCCAGGCAGTGATCTTGAGCTCAGAACGCTTCGTACGCCGTGACTGTTCTCGCAGCGCCTCGGGATCCTTCGCGAGTTGGATCATGTCGAGCCCCGTTTGGAACGCTCGGCCGTTTCCCGTATTGACAATCACGCGTACCGACGGGTCGGAGTCGAGTTCACGCCAGGCAGATTCCAGTTCGTCGAGCATGGTTGCATCCATCGCGTTCGCGGCGCTCGGACGGTTGAAGATCAGCCACCCGACGGGTCCATCGCGAGTGACTTCGAGCGTTTCATAGGACACAGACACCCATTGTGCTCTTCGGCTTTGCTGGCATCCCAATTTCCGCAGCCAGCCCCCAATTTCCAGAGCGCGCGAAAACAGGATAAGCATGCTGTCGTGACCGACTACCCACGCACCGAATCCATCCTTGGCGAGCTGACGCTCGACGAGAAGACCACACTTTTGGCTGGCGCCGACATGTGGTCGACCGTCGCAGTCGAACGGGTCGGCCTTCCCTCGATCAAAGTCACCGACGGGCCCGCAGGTGCGCGCGGCGGGTTCTTGCCTGGCACGAGCCCATTGAGCGCCGTGAGCGCTCCCTGTGGATCCGCACTCGGCGCGACATGGAATCCAGAACTCATCGAACGAGTCGGCGCAATGCTCGGAGCGGAAGCTCGGACCAAGACAGCCCGAGTGTTGCTCGCACCCACGGTGAATCTGCATCGGTCTCCGCTGGGAGGACGCAACTTCGAGTGTTACTCCGAGGACCCCTTGCTCGCTGGGCACATCGCCGCTGGCTTCATTCGCGGCGCGCAGTCGCAGGGAATCGCCACGACGGTCAAGCACTTCGTCGCGAACGACCAAGAGCACGAGCGCTACACCACCAACAGTGAGGTCGACGAGCGAACGCTGCGCGAGTTGTATCTGCTGCCCTTCGAAATGGCGGTCAAAGACGGCGGTTCGCTCGGGATCATGACGGGCTACAACCGGCTCTGGGGGCTGTGGTGTGGCGAGCACCATTGGCTATTAGAACGCGTGCTGCGCCAGGAATGGGGTTTCGACGGCTTCGTGATCAGCGACTGGTTCGCGGTCGGATCAACGTTGGGGTCGGCGAGAGCAGGCCTCGACCTCGAAATGCCAGGACCAGGACGTCATACGCTTGGTGTCGGCGATCTGGTGCGCTCTGGCGAACTCGAGGAGCACATCGTCGACGAGCGAATCCGCAAACAACTCCAAGTCTGGGAACGTTTGGAGGCACTCGACGATCCCATCACGCCAGCGCCAGAACAAGCGATCGACCTCGTCGAACACCGCCTGCTCGCACGCGAAACGTCAGCTGAAGCCATGGTCCTGCTTACCAACAGCGGACTCCTACCGCTTGATCCAAAACGAGTACGCACGGTTGCGGTGGTCGGGCCGAACGCTCGCCATCCACAAATCGGCGGAGGCGGATCAGCGGAGCTGAAGGCGCACTATCGCAGCAACACCGTCGACGCGCTCATCGCGTTGCTAGGTGATGGTGTCGAGGTTCGGTACGCACCAGGTTGCGACATCACCCGCACGGTCACGCCAGCGTCGTTCCCGATGAGCGCAGAGTTCTTTGCGGGAATCGACATCGACTTCTCGGGCGTTGCGCCGCACACCGTTGAACTCGCGACGGCAGAACTCTCGGTGTTCGGCGGAGTACGTAATGTCGGTGACACGTTCTCGATGCGGGCGCAAGGGACGTTCACCGCCGACACGGATGGCGATCATATTTTGAGCTTTGTGCAAAGCGGACGGGCGCGTGTCTACATCGACGACGACCTCGTGTTCGATGGCGTCACCACCCCGCCTCCTCCCGGCGCAGAGTTTTTCGGTCTTGGGAGCAAAGAGCTACATGTCGAACGACCATTTACCGCAGGTCAGGCGTACAACGTCCGCTTCGAGTACTCCAGCGCAGGTTCGGTGCTCTTACGCGCCGTAAAACTAGGGATTCGGATCGCAGACCAATCGGCGTTGCTCACCGAAGCGGTCGCCATTGCTGAAGATGCCGACGTTGCAATCGTCATGGTCGGTACGAACTCGCAATGGGAAACCGAAGGCCACGACCGCGAGACAATGGACCTTCCCGGCGCCCAAGACGAACTCATCCGTCGAGTGTGCGGTGCCAACGCCAACACCGTCGTGGTCGTCAACACAGGGGCACCTGTCACAATGGATTGGGTCGACGAACCCGCGTCAATACTGCAGAGTTGGTTCGGCGGACAAGAGATGGGGAACGCGATCGCCGACGTGTTGTTCGGCGTGTCGGAGCCAGGTGGTCGCCTACCCACAACATTGCCGATCCGGCTCGAACACAACCCGTCGTACACCAACTTCCCAGGCGACAATCGGGTTGTGCGCTACGGCGAGGGCCTCTTCATCGGCTACCGGTGGTACGAAGCTCGCCACCTCCCGACACGATTCGCGTTCGGGCACGGATTGTCGTATTCGTCGTTCACAATCGGCGAACCGACCGTCACCGCCGCCAACAGTGCTCCCGGTCACACGGTGAGCGTTCCGATCACAAATACCGGAGCGCGGCGCGGCTGCGAGGTGCTGCAGCTGTATGTCGAACACCGCGATCCACGTGTGGTGCGCCCAATGAAGGAATTGAAAGCATTTCAAAAGGTGTGGCTCGATCAAGGCGAATCCACAACGGTGACATTGGAATTGACCGACCGTGCCTACGCATATTGGGATTCGGGCAACCCTGAGTGGAACGAACTTCGGGAACGTCAGCGCACGACCAATCCGTTCGCACCGCTGGTCGACGACGTCCGGACGGAAGCAGGCTGGTATGTCGATGCTGGCGACTACGTGTTGCACATCGGAAGGTCGAGTGACGATATTGCGCATCGCGTCGCGGTGCGCATCGACGACTCCGTTCGGCTCGCACCATGAGCGACACCCAACCGCCGATCGCCGCAATTACGGATGCAGGGATCGCGGCCCTGAGGGCGCGCATCGGCGTGGCTCAGCCGCACCCTCAGCCTCCCCACTACCTGCGACCAAACGAAGATGCGTTTCGTCAGGTGTCAGAGGCAATCGGTGACGACAATCCGCTGTGGTGCGATCCAGCGTATGCACACACCAGCGTGTGGGGCGGACCAATCGCCTCACCGAATCTCAATGGCGGCGACACGCTCATCGGAGAAAATGACGTCACCGACGTTGATGTCGCAACACAGGAACTCCTCCAAGGCGATCCACTTCGCGGCGCGCACGCGTTCTATTCCGGAAGTTTCCGCGAATGGTGGACACCACTCCGCCCGGGTATGCGAGTCAAGCGTCGTAACGCCCTCGTAGCTGCGCACGACAAGGGTTCGGAATTCGCCAAGCGATCAGTGCACGAATGGACAGGTGAGGTATTCGCAGCGGTCGAGCCCAATGCCGTTGCGTTGAGCGCGCAATATCGATTGATGATTCGGACCGAACGATCCAACGCCGGCGCCTCAAAAAAGTACGAAGCGACCGTGATCGAGCCCTATTCCGACGCGTCCATCGCCAGCATCGACGCCGAATACGCAGCCGAGGTGCCGCGCCGACGCGGTTCCACGCCTCGCTATTGGGAAGATGTCAATGAGGGCGACGCGATTGCATCGGTAGTGAAAGGACCCTTGCGCGTCACCGACATGGTGTGTTGGCATGTCGGGATGGGGATGGGGCTGTATGGGGTGAAGGCTTTGCGTCTGGGCTACGAGCAACGTCAGCGGATGCCGCGCTTCTTC
>JBBRPC010000234.1:0-6312 GCA_038228615.1 Acidimicrobiia bacterium
CGCTGAGCCAGCTTGGTTACATGTTCTTAGCTTGCGGAGTCGGTGCGTATACCGCCGGATTGTTCCACATGGTCACCCATGCGTTTTTTAAGGCGCTGCTGTTCTTAGGTTCCGGTTCTGTGATCCACGGAATGCACCACGAACAAGACATGCGCAAAATGGGTGGCCTCAAGAAGTTCATGCCCGTGACCGCGATGACCTTCATCGTCGGTTGGCTGGCAATTGCAGGTGTCCCACCGTTCGCCGGCTTCTGGTCGAAGGACGACATCTTGGCCAAGGCCTACTTCAGCGGCGGTGCACAGGGCAAAGCATTGTGGGCGATTGGTCTTCTCGCCGCGCTGCTCACAGCGTTCTACATGACGCGCCAGGTGTGGCTTGTGTTTTTCGGCAATGAGCGTTTTCGCGACGTCGAGCACGTGCACGGCACTGCCGATGTCAGCCACGACGCTGGGGTTGAGCCCCATGAGTCGCCGATCACCATGGTGATCCCGTTGGTGATTCTTGGCGGGCTGTCGATGGTCGGTGGTTTCTTGTCCTTACCGTTTACGAAGTTCGAATTTCTTGCGAAGTGGCTTGAGCCATCGCTGCAGGGTGCAAAAGACATTCCTGCGAGTTCCTTCACAACTGGCTTCCTGCTCTCTGTGGGTGCCGTCGTGATTGGAGTGCTCGGTATCGGTATTGGTTTCGCGATGTATCGGCGTGGCTTCCCCGACGACGGTATCGATCCGGCCGAGGCGAGATTGGGTGGGTTCGCGAAAGTGCTGGAGAACGCCTACTTCTTCGATATTGGTTTGGCGCGGTTCGTCAGCGGTCCGGCGACAAAGTTCGCAACCTTCCTCGCCGAGGGAATCGACCGAACCGTAATCGATGGCGCGGTGAACGGTGTCGGACGTTCGGTGAAAGAAGCCGGTGACGGATTGCGACGAATGCAGACTGGCTTGGTTCGCAACTACGCGTTGGGCATCATTGCCGGCGCCGTGCTGCTCCTCGCGTTCATGTGGACGAGGGTCGTCTGATGTTTGCTTCCACCACGTTGTCTCCAATGCTGCAGCAGCACGTGTTTCATTCTGCACATAGTGCGCGGACGTTCCCTGTGTTGACCGCGATGATCCTCGTGCCGTTGGTTGGCGCCATCGTCACGATGTTGGTGCCGAAGCACCGCCCCGAGTACGCCCGCGTCGTTGGCTACGTCGCTTCGATGATCACACTCGGCATGGCCGTGTTCTTGTTGTTGAACTTCGACAAGACTGTGCACGGCTTCCAATTTTTCGAATCCCACAAGTGGATAACAACACTCGGCGTCAGCTTCAATTTCGGTATCGACGGCATCAGCCTTTTCATGGTCGTGCTCACCGCGTTGTTGTTCCCGATCGGACTGCTGGCAAGTGCAAACGTCGGCAACGGTCGCTCGTTCACGATGTGGATGCTGACGCTCGAGATGAGCGTGATTGGCGTGTTCGTCGCGCGAGATCTCATTGCGTTCTTCGTATTTTTCGAACTTGTGCTTGTCCCGATGTACTTCTTGATCGCAGGCTGGGGTCACGGCAACAATGTGTACGCCGCGACGAAATTCTTCCTGTATACGATGGCCGGTTCGGCGTTTCTGTTCGCAGCCATCCTCGCACTTGGCGTGTTGTACCACCGCGCCGCGCCTAGCCACGCGTGGACCTTCGACAGCAGCACGCTGACCCAGTGGGCGGCTGGGGGCCTGAGTGATAAATGGGCCAAGATTCTGTTCGTCGGATTCGCGATCGCGTTCGCCGTGAAAGTGCCCCTCTTCCCGTTACACACGTGGCTTCCTGACGCGCACACCGAAGCACCCACCGCCGGTTCCGTCGTGCTGGCCGGTGTCATGCTGAAGATGGGCACATATGGCTTCCTTCGATTCGCGATCCCAATGTTCCCGAAAGCAGCTGTGTGGGCGGCTCCCACGATGCTGTGGCTGTCGGTCATCGGCATTATTTATGGCGCAATCGTCGCCACGATGCAGCCCGACCTCAAGCGTTTGATTGCCTACTCGTCCGTCGCGCACCTTGGCTTTGTTGTGATGGGCACGTTCGCGCTGACGACGCAGGGGATGCAGGGCGGCCTGTTCACAATGGTGAGCCACGGTCTCACCACGGGCGTGCTCTTCCTACTCGTGGGAATGATCTATGACCGGCGCCACACGCGCAAGATCGCCGACCTTGGTGGTCTTGCGAAATCGGTACCGATATTGGCTGGGTTGTTCCTCGCGGCCACGTTTGCATCTATTGGACTACCTGGCTTTTCCGGTTTCGTTGGCGAGTTCACTTCGTTAGTCGGAACATTCGTCACCCGGCGCTGGTGGGCCGTGGCGGCGACCTCTGGTGTGATCTTTGCAGCGGTGTATTTGCTGTGGGCGTATCAACGCGTGTTTACGGGAGAACCAACTGGCGACAACGCAACCATGCGCGACATCGGCTTTCGAGAAATGGCCACCGTCGTGCCGCTGTTGGCGATCAGCCTGTTCCTTGGGTTCTACCCGAAGCCGCTGTTTGATCGCACTGAGGTTGCGGTCAAAGATCTGATGGCGCATGTGCAGACGTACGCCTGCGATAGCCATGGCAAGTGTTACACAGAACCGAAGCGCGCACCTTTCATCACCAGCGACGCGAAGACTGCTAGCGCCGCCAGAGGGGAGCACGGATGAATCATTTCCTCGCTGTCGCAGCTGGCGATGTGATCGTCAAACCCCGCGTCGATTGGCCCATCATCGCTCCGGTCGTTGCGCTGTTTGCAACAGCTCTCGTGATCGTGTTGTTGCGCGCCACGCTGCGCACCCAACCGCGGCTCGTGTACGGCTTGTCCGTCGCCGCCACGTTCGCTGGCCTGGCGACTGCGGCGGGCTTTGTACTGAACGAATGGCGTATCGTCAATGATGTTGCGCCAACGTGTCGGGCGCTCGGCGTACGTTGCTTTCAAACGTTTTCTGGAGCGATCGCCGTCGATGGGATGGCTGTGTTCGTCCAGGCGGTTGTGCTGATCGCAACTGCCCTCGCAGTGTTGCTCGCGCTCGGGTATTTGCGCCGCGAGGGATTGGAAACGCCGGAGTATTTGGTGCTGTTGTTGCTGAGCGCCACGGGCATGCTCGTGATGGCGCACGCGAATGATCTCATTTTGGTGTTCGTAGCGCTTGAGGTCTTTTCGATCGCGTTATACATCCTTGCCGCGTTCGATCGTCGAAGGGCGGAGTCGCAAGAAGCAGGTCTGAAGTACTTCGTCTTGGGTGCATTCAGCTCGGCCATTTTCCTCTATGGCATCGCGTTGACCTACGGTGCGACCGGTTCGACCTCGCTCACGAAAATTGCTCAGTATCTCAGCGATGGAGGTCCGAAACACACGGGCCTGCTCGTCGCCGGATTTGCGCTGCTGATCGTGGGCCTCGCGTTCAAGGTCTCTTCGGCGCCATTCCACATGTGGACCCCCGACGTGTACCAAGGCGCCCCGACTCCTGTGACCGCATTCATGGCATCGGCAACCAAGGTCGCCGCCTTTGCTGCGTTCCTTCGGATTTTCGCCGGAGCCTTCCAGAGCGCAAGCAGCGATTGGCGGCCGGCGATCTACGTGCTTGCCGTGCTTTCGTTAGTTGTCGGAACGATTGCCGCCGCGATCCAGACCGACGTCAAGCGCATGCTCGCGTACTCCTCGATTGCGCATGCGGGATACATCCTGATTGGCGTGCAGGTCGCCAACGCAGCGTCGACGAGCAACGTGATTCCCGGCACGGCAGCCGCATTGTTCTACCTTCTGGTATACGCACTCATGGCGCTCGGCGCGTTCGGGGTCGTACAAGCAATCAACCATCGTGGCGACACCCATCACGAGCTCTCCGACTACAAGGCGTTGAGCAAGCGCGAGCCGTTGCTCGCCGGCCTCTTGACGTTGTTCTTGCTCGCCCAAGCGGGTGTGCCGTTTACTGGTGGATTCGTCGCGAAATTGTCGATCTTTCGCAGCGCCGCCGATGCTGGTCAGTATCCGCTTGCGCTTGTTGGAATGCTCGCGGCGGTCATTGGCGCGTTCGTGTATCTCCGTCTTGTCGTGACGATGTACGCGGCTGTTGACGGCGATCAGGTCACCTCCAACGATGAACCTCGCATCAAGGTCGATCTCGGTAGCCGCATCGCACTCACCTTTGCGGCGGTGTCGATCATTGTGCTTGGCGTCATGCCCAACTGGTTCCTCGATATCGCGCATCAAGCAACCCAGCTGTTGCACTGATTTCCCTTTTTTGGTGTCGACGTCTGCCCAGGCGAGCATCTCGCCATCCGGTGTTACCCGTGAGCGATCGCGTCGAGCACGTTCATCTTGGCTGCCCGTCGCGCAGGGAAATACGCAGCGATCATCCCGGCGATGATGCTCGCGATCACGTAGCCAACGAGCTGCGTCGTGGGGATACTGATCGTCGATACAACGCCGCTCGGGAGTGCGTTCGACACGAGTGCGCCAAGTCCGACGCCAAGCGTGAGCCCGAGCACCGCGCCGAATAGTGCCACGAGGACCGATTCCCAACGCACCATCGCCTTGATTTGTGAGCGGAGCATTCCGACGGCTCGCATCAAACCAATTTCGCGTGTCCGCTCATATACCGAAAGGGCGAGTGTGTTGGCGATGCCGATCAGTGCGATACCGACGGCGAGGCCGAGTAGCACATTGATAATGATGATGAGAATGTTGATTTGCTGCTCTTGTGCTTGTTGGAATTCGGCCTTGTCTTGCACATCGACCGCCGGTGCATTGTCGAGCAAATATGTCTTGACGTCGTCTTTCACCTTCAGGAGTGACGCGCCCGGTTTCAGCGTCGCTGCAGCGAAGAAGTCGAGGCTGCGACCTTTGAAATTTTCGTCGAAAGTGCTTCGGTCGATCAACGAATTGCCCACGATGCTGGCATCGTTGTAGATCCCCGCAACGGTGAGAATCTCAACGCCATTCGATGGCCATTGCACACGCAGCTTCGTGCCCACGGTGGCTTTCAAATCACGGGCCGGATCTTTGTAGAGGAACATCGTGTCTTTGGCAAGACCCGCCCACGAACCACTCGTGAGGCCGATATCGACAAGATCGCCAAACGTGCGGTGATCGACAACGCCTGCTGCCTTCTGGCCACCGTTGAGAAGGTAGGGCGCCTGGGTGAAGCCGCTGACCTCGGCAATGCCGTCGAGCTTGCTGATTGCCTTCGTCGTCGCCACGGGGATTCCAGCGAATGACTTGTCACGGAAGTAGAGGTCGGCCTTGATCGATGTCTTGAGTTGGTTGCGCAAGGTTTGTTTCATCGACGCGCCGACGACAGACCCTGTTGCAACAAACGCGAGTCCGACCATCAACGCCGCGGCCGCAGCCGATGTGCGGCGCGGTGTTCGGGCGACGTTTTCACTCGCAAGATGCGCGACAACTTGTTGACGCGCACGCCCAGTGATTTTCGAAATCGGCCATGAGAGCGCGCGGGTGATGGGTCGCAACACGGTGCTTTCTGCGACGACCACCGGCCGGGCAATGAGTCGCGATAGGGATGCCACCCCGAGGAACAACCCCACAGCACCAAGGCCCGCGAGTAACAACCATTGAATGGTTTCGCCTGGCCGCGCGAACAAACCGATCACGAGGCACGCGAGTCCTGCCAACGTCGCAGTACCGGCGACGAGGAGGCGTCTCCCTGCGCGATCGACGGTGAAGATCGCTTGATTCGACATCGCTGCAATCGGAGGGACGCGGCCCGCTTTCAGCGCAGGTGAGATGGCGGACGCCGTCGTCACGAGAATTCCGACAGCCAAGCCAACGACGACCGGTGTTGAAGTGATGACGAGACCACCGGGCAGATTTCCTGCGAACAAACCGATGAGGGCTTTGATACCGAACGCGATCATGACACCGACACCGAGCCCAGCGACCGAAGCACCTACGCCGACGGTCAACGATTCAATCGCCATCATCGTGCGTACCTGGGTTGTCGACGCGCCGATCGCCCGGAGGAGTGCGAGTTCGCGCAGTCGTTGGCTGGCCAACATCGCGAACGTGTTGTTGATGATGAAGCCACTCACAAACAGTGCGATCAGCGCAAAGGTGAGCAACGCGTTTGCAAAACCATCGATGAATCCACCGAACTGTTTTTGTGAGTCTTTGTTGAGTTGCGCATTGTCGATTGCTTCGTATCCCTTCGGCAACGCAGCTTGTACGCGCGGTGCCAGGACGGTCTGCGAGACTCCGGGAGCAGCGTGCACGTCGATGCTTTGATAATCGCCGTGGAGCCCGAGTAGCTGCGACGCGACGGACGGGTCGAACGCGACGAGAAAGGCA
>JBBRPC010000235.1:0-6236 GCA_038228615.1 Acidimicrobiia bacterium
CTGCTGATCGCGAACAACTCCAGGCTCGGTGTCAGGTACCACGAACGCAGACCCCGGCTGAGGGCCGAGCGCGGCGAACAGACGAATGAGGTCGTCGACGCGAAACGATTCGTCGACGGTCACATGGTCAAACAGAGTGCGCAGCAACGGGGCTGGATCGACAGCCACATTCTTCAGCAACTTCGCGCCGACTCGTTGGAGGAAGAACTGTTGGCGTGCAATCCGCCCCAGATCGCCCCGCGCGTCTTCGATCCAACGTCTGCCATCGAAATATTCAAAATGGCGCGAACGCACCAGCTCCAACGCCTCGAGACCGTCGAGTTCGCGACAACCGGGCTGTTCGAAAAGGCCCGCGTACCTATCTCGAACCTCGCGATGCACCGATACCCGCACACCACCAATGTCGTCGACAAGCGTTCGAAACTGCACGAAGTTCGTCTCCACGACATGGTTAATGCCGATGTCGAAGTTCGACGTGATAGTGCTCGCCACCAACGCTGCGCCCCCAAAAGAATATGCAGCGTTGATCTTCGCTTCGCCATGACCGGGTATGTGCACCCAAAGATCCCGGGGCAGTGACAAGAATGTCACCGGTATCTTGCCGTTTGGATCGATCCGTACGAGTGCGATCGTGTCGGATCGCGCCCCAGTGGCGGAAGGGTTCGCCTTAGCGCCAGCGTCGACGAACGCGCGGCTGTCACTTCCGATCATCAAGAAGGTTTGGACTTTCAACGATGATGAACCTCCGGTCGCGCTGGAGTTCAACACGATTGTGTGCGATGGTCTGACAGATTCGACCCGACGCCGTTCAAGTACGAACACACCAGCGACGAGTGCTGCGGCGGTAGCGAGGGCGACAGCCGAACGAGCTGCGTACGTCCGTCGGCCGTCGCGTTTGGTTTCCATCTCGATCGGCATACCCGCGCCCGCCATCGATCTACGAGCGGAGCCTCTGAGTTCAGGTGTTGGAAGAGCTGCCTCGCGACGCAGTGCCCGCACCGCAGCATCCAGCCGTTCATTCGTGGTCTCGCCGTCGTCGCTCATCGCAAGTCCTCCAAGGTTCCGCGCAATTTTGTTCGAGCTCGATTGATTCGCGATCTGACGGTGCCGATCGGTACCCCGAGCGCAGACGCAATGTCGTCATACGCCAGGTCTGCCCACACAAGGAGCAAGAGTGCTTCGCGTTCCTCTTGCGAAATTGCCGCGAGTGCTCGAGCGACAGCGACTTCATCGAGTCGAGGCGCGGCTCCCGTGGCGATCGGATCATGTCCGTGGCTCGCGAACGCTTTCCACTGAGCTCGGTCTTGGCGAGCCATGCGCCGCAGCAGATTCGCGGTAATTCCGAACAGCCACGGCCGAGCGTTCGAACACGACACGTCGAACCGCTGACGGCTCGCAAAGGCCTCAACAAATACGTTGGCGGCGACATCGTCGGCAACTCCCCTCCCGAAACGGCGAGCGACATACCCATACACCGCATCGAAATACTGGTCGAAGATCGCGCCAAAGACGTCAGGATCCGTGAGCGACCGCTCGATGGTCACGCCGTCGTGGCGACTCACCTGGACTGTTTCAGGTGTCGCTGCTATTTCGATGTCCGTCATCATCATGGACTTGCCACGCGGTTGGCAAAAAGTTCGCGATTTCGACGAATTCTTGGTGGCCGGAGGCCGTTAGGAGGCGCACTCCTGAGCATTCGGCATCGAGCGTGAATCGCCTCCGCCGCGCAATGGTGGACGATGCGCGAGTCGCACCTGGAGTTCGGCCCAGATCGCCTCGTACGCAACCACCGCGGCGCAGCGCGGCGCGAACCGAGCAACAGGGGCAAGCACGACACCCATCCGTTCGACATCGGCCGAATATGGCACGGGGGCCGACAACGTTTCCGGTCGCGCCAACTGGACGCGTTCGATCAAATCTCGATGGAGCTTGCGCCGACGGTCGACCATCGAAAAGAACGGCAACACGACGGGTTCACCTGCATCGAGCGAGGCAATCCGATCGTGGAGCGAATCAAGGGTGCGGACCGACAACGGTGAAGGGATCAGCGGTACGAGCAGCGCCGCGGCGAGCGAAATGACGCCATCGGACAGCTCCGATAGCCCAGGTGGGCAATCAAGGAAGATTTCGTCGTACCAGTCGCCGATCGCTTCAATCGTGGTCCGTAGCCAAAATGGATCAGGGAGCGACGCGTCGAGGCCGTCGCCCGCAACCATCCACCCGGCGGGAGCAGGCAGCACATCGAGCAGCGGAATTTCGGTCGGATGGGCTTGACCATCGGCGGGGCTTTCGTGTTCCGCACCGTGCACACGCAGCACATAGCTCGCTGCACCCTGCGGATCGAGATCGATAATGAGCGTGCGGCGTCCCGACGTTGCGCTGAGGTACGCGAGGTTCACGGCGGTGGTGGTTTTTCCAACCCCGCCTTTGACCGCTGCAACAGCGAGAATTCTCATGCGTGCTTGCGCTGCTTGCTCATTGATGTCCGACAACCAGATCCGCCCGTGGGCCGTCATTCGGCTCACGCGAACCGCGACACTACGAGATCTATCGACGACCCAGCGCACCGACTTGCGCGTTATCGTGCGATCGTGACCGAACCGCCTCGTGACCAGGATCATCGTGCACTCGTCATTCGCGATTTGACAAAATCCTTTGGTGGGCGCCAAGCGGTCGCCGGGATCAATCTCGATGTCACACGCGGAAATTTCTTCGGACTGGTCGGACCAAACGGCGCAGGCAAAACGACCACGATCAACATGGCAACAGGTCTGCTCCGTCCCGACGCTGGCGCGGTTTGGATCGATGGCGTGAACCTGTGGGCTGATCCAGTCGCCGCAAAATCCCAGATCGGCGTGCTCCCGGATGGCCTTCGACTCTTCGAACGTCTCAGCGCGCCAGAGCTCCTGACCTATCACGGACTCCTGCGCGGACTCCCCGAGTCGGTGGTCGAAACACGGGCCCACCAGCTGCTCGCAACGTTGGATCTTGGCGCAACTGGCAACAAACTTGTCGCCGACTTCAGTCATGGAATGCGCAAGAAGGTCACCCTTGCTGCTGCACTGCTGCACTCACCTCGGGTGCTCTTCCTCGACGAACCCTTCGAAGGGGTCGACCCAGTGTCGGCACGAACGATCCGATCCGTTTTGGAGCAATACACGGCCAACGGTGGGACCGTCGTCCTGTCGAGCCATGTGATGGAACTCGTAGAACGACTTTGTTCGCTTGTGGCGATCATGCACCTAGGCGCAATCGTCGCGTCGGGACCCCTCGATACAATTCGCAACGGACGCTCGCTCGAGGACGCGTTTGTCGCGCTCGTTGGCGGCGCGCACGACACGATCGATATGTCATGGCTTGGCGCTTCGCGCGACTGAAGCTTCGCATCGTCCGCAACGGATTGCTGCGCAACCGTGCCCGGTTGCCACTTGCGATCATCTCGGCGCTCGTACCTATTCCGATCGTTGTTGCGCTCTTCGTAGTCCTCAGCCGTAGTCGTCACCAAGCCCATCCAGGGGCGCTCCCGGCGTTGATTTGTACGGCGATGCTCCTGTCATGGATCGTGATCCCTGTGCTCGGCTACGGCAACGACGACACCTTGGATCCCATGGTGTTTGCACTCTTTCCTATCGGTCGAGCTCAGCTCATGCGGGGAATGCTCGGAGCGGCTCTCGTGGGCTTCGGTCCGCTGTACACCCTGATCGTGCTCCTCGGCGCAGTCGTCGCCTTCACCAATTCGCTCGTGGCCGCGCTAGCGGCATTCGTGCTGACAGCATTGGAAATCGTGCTGTGCATCACTGTGTCACGAGCTCTCACCAGCGCCATTGGGGCACTGTTGAATTCGCGCCGAGGTCGCGATATCGGTGTGATCATGTCGATGCTCCTGGTGGTCGGATTACAGATCGCCAACCTGCGGTTGCAACACAATGTCTCTGGGTCTGGTTTTTCCAGTTCAGGCGTGACGCGGATGGCGCACCTGTTGCGATGGGTTCCCACGGCAATTCTGGGTCAGGGTTTCGCTGCAATCGCTACGCATCATTGGGCCCAGTGGGCGTTGGCGGTGACTATCAACTTGGTTGTGATCGGCGCCGCCTTGCTGTGGTGGAGCATCGCTCTTGCGCGCACCACTACTCGCTCGCCCGACAAGGTCGCTACGCAACCTGCACGCCAGCCCTCGTCGCTCTTTCGGCGCCTACCCTTTCTTCCACACAATCGAATGGGTGCGGTCGCCGCCCGCGAATTACTCGGATTCCGGCGCGACCCCCGACGCGCCGCAATGTTGATTCCTGCCGTGGCAATCCCGCTCGTGTGGGCCTTCTCGTTGCAACCCTCTGCAACCGCCCTCACCGGCGCCGCACCGGCGTTTGCGCTAACTGGGATCGTGTTCACGAACCGCTTCTCGGCAAATATCTTCGGAGTCGATGGCAACGCGTTCTGGCCGCACGTCCTGGTTGGTAACAACCCGTATCCTGATATCTGCGGCAAACAACTCGCGATCGCGTTGATCATTTCACCCATCGTTGCCGTACTCGCGATTGCGTTGGGCGTCGTCGCTGGAGCGTATGAGACGATGTTTGTCGCGATCGCGCTGATTCCTTGTGTCCTGGGTATCCATCTCGGTATCGGGGCAGTCTCAAGCGCACGCTTCCCGCAACCGCTCCCCGAACGTGGCAATCCATTCGGCACGCTCAACGGCCAAGGCTGCGCCAATGGCCTTTCGGCAATCGCGATGCTCGCGATCGAACTCCTCATCATGTTGCCGATCGCGATCGCGCTCGTCATTGGAGTCCGATATAGCACCGCATCGATTCCGATCACGATCGCTATCTCGTATGCGATCGCCTTCGCGATCTGGCGGACGACCACGCAACGCGCAGGGGCATATCTCGCACCGCGGCTTCCCGAATTGCTTGCACGCATCGACCCGAAACAGGCTTGAAAACAGGTCACAATCGCGCAAGCGAGGTTCGACAGACCATAAAAACTTGATGATTCAGCATGAACAACGAAAAAAGTCCCGAAATTAGGCCGGAAATCCACTACTTCCCATCGCGCGCGTGCAATGCTCGCGGCCGCCTGACATCCCCTATTCGGAGGCATATACAAAGTGAACCGCAGTGAGTTGGCCAAGGCATTCGCCGAGCGCACCGACACGACCCCGCGACAAGCGAAAGAAACCATCGAAACGCTTGTTGATCTGATCACCGAAACGGTGTCCGCAGGTCAAGACGTTGCGATTTCCGGTTTTGCGAAGTTCCGTCGCGTCGACCGTCCAGCACGCATGGGCCGTAACCCAGCGACTGGCGCTCCCGTGAAAATCAAAGCGAAACGGGTCGCGAAGATCACGCCGCTGAAGGCGTTCAAAGACGCTGTGATCTCTGGCAAAGCGCCCAAGAAGGTTGTCGCGAAAAAGGTTGTGGCCAAGAAGGCTCCCGCCAAAAAGGCACCTGCGAAAAAAGCGCCTGCACGCAAGGTCGCTGCCAAGAAAGTTGTGGCCAAGAAGGCTCCCGCCAAAAAGGCACCTGCGAAAAAAGCAGTCGCCAAAAAGCGCTAACGCAACCCGTTCCCGCGACGCAAGTCCGGGTCTTTGAGCCCAGTCCCGTTTGAGAAGGGTCCCACCGCAAGGTGGGGCCCTTCTTTTAGCGCCAGTTCCGGATGGTGATCTTCGATGCCTCGGGATTATCCGGATCGAGTTCGAGTTTGTAGCGACCATGGTCGTCGCCGCTCGTGTCGTGATCAACGACAATCGCGGCTTCCTCACGGTTGCGACCTTCGAACACCGCGGCGAGCCCGAGCATTCCAGCTGCGAGCATCGATCCCCCTGCCGTTCCGGCAAAGCGGCGTATTCCCACTTCTCGGCTCGGGGCCTCAGGCGTGAAGTATTGCAACGCAACCTCCGGCGCTGCAGCCGCGACGCACGCACGGTACTGGTGACCAACATCCAAATTGATCATCGTCCAATCATCTGGTGGCCGGGAAAGCAACCCGCCGCGAATACCTTCGCCTGTGGCCTTCAAATACGCCTCAACACGTGTCCAGTGTTGGGCAAAATCCGCGGCGGGATCATCCGCGTCGAGCCATGCGGCGTGCTCGGCATCGTTCATCGAGCGACGAGCAAGACGGTCGAGATAGGGCCTGACCCGAACAATTTCAACATCGACGCCGACCGGCACGACCGAAGCCACGAGCAACGAACACCCGTCGGTATGGGCGACATTGATGCAGCGGCTGTCGGA